>DATEXZ010000038.1:0-9304 GCA_035256445.1 Methanoregula sp. | reverse complement strand
ATAAATATGAGGGATAAACATTCCATTACTCACATCTGTTTAATTCAATTTCATGGGAAATCCTCACAATATTTTTCTCAACGCTCTTTTAGGGCTTCGGCACGTAATGCCTCCGCCTCCGCCGCTGTGGCATCCCCTCTGGAGCTATAATTCCAGAGAAGGTAATACAAACGCCATCGCAAACCGAAGAGGCGGTTCGGGGGGACAGGTACTATCGCTTCCGATAATAGGTGATTCGCAGTTTGTTGAAATCTTAGGGTTTCAACAGAGCCGAGTTATTATGAAATTCACCCAACCACGTTTTTGAACCGCCGCGGGGGCGTCCCTTCGGGGGCGGCGGCATTCATCATATCGGATATACCAATCTAAGCCTTATCTATCATACAAAGGAAGAGCGATGCTCATCCCGGCAGGAAACCAGGCCGGAGAACCTGATTCCAGATGGCGGCCGCGATCTCATCTTTTGAACCGTTCAGAGGATATTCTCCGTCACGGGTTACCAGCACATACTCCCCCCGGGCACTCCCCATAGTCTCCGGTTCATTCATCAGCACCATTGCAGCTCCCTGATCAATCATCATCTTTGCCACTGCCCCGCCTGAATCACCGAGTTTGAATGCGATAGTCAAAGGATGATACTTTTCCATCACTTCGGCCAGCAGTTTCGGGAGAGGCTCCAGGACAAGATGTATACGGTTGCCGCTCGGGATTTTTCCCTTCACTTTTTCTGGTGCAAAATCAGAAATTGCTGCTGCACTAAGGTAGATGTCAGCTCCTTTCTCTGAAAAATAACGGTGCACCGCACGCCGCATATCATCTGAAGTCTCAGAGAAAATATTGTTAACGCAGGGGAAAGTATCCTCGTGGACAACGGTTACATCGGCACCGAGACGATATGCCTGGAGTGCGAGCGCCCGGCCCATCTGCCCGCTTGACCGCGTTGTCAGTATACGGATATCATCAACCGGTTCCCGACAGGGTCCGCTGGTAATGAGGATCTTTTGGCCGGACAGGGCCTTGCCCATGACAGCACGCTCACAATGGAGGACAATCTCTTCATTGTCAGCGATCTTGGCTTTGCCTTCGTCAAGCCTGGGATCAACGATTTCTACACCCCATTCCTTCAGATGTGCAAGGTTCTCCGTTACCGCAGGGTGCCGGTACATGCTGTGGTGCATTGCCGGTACGAGAACGACAGGTTTTCTGCTCCCGATTGCTGTCGTAGCGAATGTGGTAACTGGTGTATCGTCGATGCCGCAGGCGATTTTACTGATCGTGTTTGCAGTACAGGGCGCGATCAATAGAAGATCGGCACAGCCTTCATCGCCGCACCACAGGATATGCTCAACCTGGCCTGACAACCGTGTAATCGTTTCCCGTCCGCTGGCATACGTCAGTGAGTCCGGGTGTAGTATTCCCGTTGCTGCCGGACTCATCACCGGCTGCACCACTGCACCATGCCTCCTGAGCGTGTGAATCAGTTTAACCACTTCGACAGCGGCAATGCTTCCCGTAACACAAATAACAATCTGTTTTCCGCTCAGCGTCTGCATACGGTTCATCCGATGGTCACATCCTGCACCACATGCCAGACATGGGGGCGGTATTTCTTCACATTATGTACGTCTACAGTTGCAGAAAAACCTGCTCTCTCCACTTCCTCTTTGATCCTGTCTTCATCAGGAGAGAGACTGTGGAGATGAATAACACTTCCCTCACGAACATGGGAAAGAACTGCCGGGAGGACGGATAGTGCATCAAAGTGACCCATAACGATACGATCATATATCCCGTTCAGGAGATGCCGGCAGTCTCCCTGGGAGATATCGACCCGCCCGGAAAGATTGTTTTCCCGCAGGTTCCGTTCCAGGAAGTCACAGGCAACAGGATTGATCTCCATTGCATGAACTGACGCACCGCTGCCGGCCATTGGCAGGGTAAAATAGCCTATGCCGGCAAACATGTCGGCCACTCGTTCACCTGAAGTACTACGATGGACAAGCTGCGCCATCCTCATTTTCTCAATCCTGTTACCCTGCGCAAACATGACTTTTGTTGGATCGAGAATATAGGTATAACCATTTTCCCGGTGCCTGACCTCCCCAACATCTCCCCAGAGGATTTCGGTTTCTGGAGTTCTTGTAATATCATTGAGTGATGCAATCCAGAGCACTCCCCGGGGATGGCGGAAACTCACTATCTCTTCAACTTCTGTATGGGCAGGCTTTTTACCATGGATGACAGCAACATCACCCAGCATAAAAAACCCTTTCCCCTGGTACCGATTCCGGCAGGGAAGATCGAATTCACAGGGTCTATCATCTCTGACCGGGACCCATGCGATATTTCCTTCAGCATAGGGACTCCGTGAGTGGTCAATCCAGTCTTCTCCGGCGATATCCCTGAGATTTTCTTTCGATACAGCTCTTACCCGCATGTATTACCCGACAACAATGAGATTGTCACCATCACGAAGGACCTGCACGTGGTCCCCTGCTGTAACATCCAGCCATGGTACCTTTTTGAGCTCTTTTGTCTGGCAGGTTTCCGGATCAAGAATTCCCATGATATGACTGTCGGCAAACGCCACCAATGCAGCAACAGCATCCCTCAGGTTCCCGACGAGACGTTCAATATCTTCCTCGCGTACTGATTTCGAAACGCCATCAGCGAGATCAAGGGCCCTGATATGACCAGATTCGACACGGATTACCCGAAGATAACGCCCACGGCTGAATATCACGTCCTGTTTCTGGAACCGGGGAAGGCGTACCGAGTAGGTGATCCGGTAGAGTTGTCGCCCGTTCTTCTCTCCGACCAGTTTTGGGTGAGTGGTATACCTTCCGCCAAGCTGGGCGATTATTCCCTGAGATATGAGTGTCCCGATATGCTGAGATCCTACCGTGATGTCCAGGCCTTCACGGGTTTCATTCGTGTCTGCGATAAATGAGAGCCGTTCCCCCCCTGCCTGCAGGGAGTCTTCAACCTGTTGTGCAATGCCTGCCGACATCTGGAGTTCAAAGGTGCTGGGAAGTCTTCCCTCTGCGCGGACCTGCACTATTCCTTCATAGTAACTACCGCTGATCCGGTTACAGCGGTCGCACTGCTCCTTATGCCAGATGATTTCAACACTGCAGGCAGCTTCAAGAGGCGTATTGTGCAGAAGTCCTTTGAGAGTGATGGTTGCCGTTGAACGATTGGGCGTGTTGTCCTCCACGGTTACAACGATGGAGGGTTTCCTGACATCAGGATGAAAGTGAACTGCAGACTTTGCCAGCTCTGGTGCGAGCTCCGCACGTTCGCGTTCGGAATCTGTCCAGGTATTCACCTGCTTTAAAGCACCGCAACTCGGGCAGTAGACACTTTTTATACGGCGGTCGCAGGCAAACCACGGAGTGTTGCCAATCCTGCATTCGGTGCACAGACCCTCGTGTTCAGTGGCTTTGCCGCACTTCGGGCAAAAGAAATCCCGGATGCTCATAGTGAGTAGACCTGGGCATGGGGTATTTCTCCTATCATGATGCAGCCGGATCTGGTGATAAGACCCATATCAATTGCGATGCTCACTGCACGTTTGCCCATCAGGTTAATATTATCAGCCTTTTTCAGTGCAGCTCTGACTTCATCTTCGGCTGCAGGAGTGTTGCCATAGAACGCTTCGGATATCAGGACAGAAAGCTCCCCATGAATGATAGTGGTGTTCAGCAGCTCGCGATCACACACTGCCACGATATCACCTGCCCCGGGTGAACAGTGAACCTTCAGAAACATTGAGTATCTATTGGCTGGCGGGAATAAAAAAAGGTGAGTTGGAACACGTTCACAACGTAATTGTCACACCATATACTTTTCCGATGGTTTCGGCATGAATCCTGAAGCAGTCCTCTTCAGTGATCAGGCCCTGCCTGAGCAGCTGATGGGTATAACGGGGCACTGATTTTGGGCCGGTAACCGCTCCCGGGCGTGCATTCTCATCCATGAAATCGCTTTCCATGGTAAACGCCCGTCGCTCGCGTGCCAGCTGAGGTATAGATTCATGTTTCGCAATAAGGGAAGGATGCAGAGGAGTATCCGGAGAGCCGTAGTGCTTTACAACACGTTCTATCGGCATATGTGCACTCCCTGCCATCTCTGCAATATCTGCACAGGGACCGCTTTCAGCATGGACCTGCAGTGCGCACCTGCATCCGGCTGCACACTCAAGGGCATGCGCAAGCACATCATTGGATGCAGTCCACACATCAGGGCTCACTTCATAATGCGGTCTCCCGCTTTTGAGGGCAACTGCCCTTCCTTCGTGAATATATCCTGCCGCACAGTCTATGCCGGCTTTCATAACCTCTGCTGCTTCGGATAACGACATGCGTTCCGAAAGCCTGCTTATCTCGGCCGGGTGAACCCCGAGCACCGGAAATACGATCACTCCGGTTGTTTCAATCAGCCTTGCGACAGAGATCGTCTCTTCAAAAACAGCTGCATAGTCTGCTCCACGGCTGGGGTGGACCTGGAGCGACCACGAGGGTTTTGAGACAAGAAAGATATGGGTCCCTCCGGCCCGTAAGAAATCTTTTACAGCCTCTATTCCCCGGCCGTTGAGCGGATCGATGTGGATATGATCATCAGTGACGGGGAAACGCGGGGATTTCATTGCACTCCATAATCTGCATAAGCGGGTATCCGTCATGGGGAGCCAGGCGGGCCCGGCAATAGGTGAACCCGACACGTGTCACAATATCTACCTCGAACATGAGCCCGGTCAATTCACTATACCCGAACATATTTTCTGTCATCAGCTTACGATCAAGCCTGACCGTAATCTCTTCTACGAATGGCTGGAGTATCACCGCTTGTTCAATAGCGCTCTCTACACTTGCGGCTGATTTCCGGGAGATCGGTGTGCCAACCCACTGGTGGTAAAGCGCCCCGAGTTTTATCCCGGCCTCGAAAACTGCCTGATCCCGGTTGTTTACCATGATCTCTCCTTCTCAGATCAATTGCAGGATGCCCAGTTTGGGCTCCATCGCCTCGCCCGACCGGACAAGCATCTCGATTCCTGATTCAACCTTGTCCCGCGGAAATCCTTTCGATACTACGACATCCACGACCTGGTCCTTCGAAGCCCGCCTTCCTTCGCCGCCAATATCACGGATCGCATCCTTGATGACCCGGACGATATCCCGCTTCTCCTTGGATATGCCGGTTGCTATCTTGTCAATATCGAAACTCCCGGTCCTCGCATCGTATGCGATCTGGCGCAGGCACGCGTCGACAATATGGATCACCCGGTCGGCATCATGGTGTTCGATAGTGTCCGAAAGGCGTATTCGTGCGCTCGCTTCTGCCAGCCTGACAAGCGCCTCGAGCTGGCGGGCCGTCACGGGGACGGGCTTGTTCGGCTCTGCAATACCCCTGAGCTTGAGGTAATAGCTGACAAGTGCCTCTTTGGCTTCGATCGAGAGGATGGGAAAACAGGATCGCTTGGAATATGCCACGTACTTGCGGAAAAAGGCGGGATCGATATCCGGCATGACCGGTTTGAGCTGTTGCAGAATGTATTCGTCCGTAACACCGGGGATGGGTGTCTTTTTGTGCTGGGCGATCAATTCGCCGATGCCGTGGGATTTGAGGATATGTTCAGCGATGGCAAGATCACGTTTCTGTTCGGGCTGATCAGCCATGATAAATATCAGGTCAAACCGGGATAAAAGAGAGGCCGGCATATTGATCTGGTCGGAGATGTCGCCATACATATCGAATCTCCCGTATTTCGGGTTTGCTGCCCCGAGGAGAGCACAGCGGGACTTGAGAGTGGCCGTTATACCGGCTTTTGCGACGCTGATCGATTGCTGCTCCATCGCTTCGTGCAGGGCTGAACGATCCTCTTTCTGCATTTTATCCATCTCATCTACCGCAGCTACTCCCATGTCGGCAAGTACCAGTGCCCCTGCTTCAAGTGTCCATCGCCCCTCACCGAATTCATCCTTCACCGCGGTGGCAGTTAAACCGGCTGAAGTGGAAGACTGCCCGCTGGTATAGATCGCCCGGGGTGAAAGCTTCACGACATACCTGAGCAGCTGGCTCTTTGCAATACCCGGGTCGCCGATGAGCAGTACGTGGATATCGCCCCGGAGGTGGGTGCCATCGGGCATCTCCTTGGCAATTCCGCCGAAGAGCTGGAGGGCTATTGCCTCTTTGACATCCTCGCTGCCGTAGATGGTAGGGGCAATCGAATGGGTGATCTTGCGGTAGATCAGGGGATCGCTGCTGAGGGTTCTGATTTCATCCTCATCTTTTTCATTGATCTCCACCTCTTCAAACTCTTTTTCAGCAATTTCGATGGAGTTGCATTCCAGAAAAATGTCAAAGACCGTGCTCTTCTCACCTTTTACGATCCTCTGCATTGAACGTAGAATCCCGTTGATGATCACGCGGTCCCCGGGCGCCACCCTGCCGGAGAGGTCATCAGTGACATCTACGTCGAGGGTCTGGGGTTGTTCGCCACCCCGGAGTCCCTCGGGGGACTCCTGAATTCTGAGCTTTTGTGAGTCAACAAACCTTGAGCGCTTGGGTAACAGTTCAAGTTTCTTGAAGGTACACCCGTCAGTTGCGCATCCTTCGGGTTCGATGAATTTCCCGTACTTCTGTTTTTTTACGGTGAAATGTCCGGCAGGGCACCTGAAGGCCGCTTCGACGATACGTGGCCTGACTTCTGTCGTCTTGCGCAGGATACCTTCTACAGAGACAAAGGAGTTGATGTCATCGGACCTGATATTACGGATACCAACCTTTTTGGGAAGATTGGTGAACCTGATATTGATACCTCGTGGCTCCTTCCCGTCCTTGATCCTGATCAGCTGGCTTTTCTTGATCGCTTCCCAGACATCTTCGAGGACCTTGCCGGGATTCTCCAGGAGCTCGTCAGCAAGAGCGATCCCCGTTTTGCCGAACCGCTCGACATCCCGGTAATCGATAGTGAGGGAGCGTTTATGGGGGTATTCCCGGGATATTTCAGCAATCTGTTTCTTATATTTGCTTTTCAGCAACCTGCTCCAGTCTTCGGTCTTATCGGCAGTCTGCAGGTCAGGGGTTGTATCCATAATGTTGATTCACCTGCATTTCTGTGAAGAGAGGACAAACCTGGCGATCAGCGCTTCCATCTGGATATCACTGTTGGCTCCTTCTGAGAGGCGGAAATCTGTTTCCCCAAGGTGGTCGATCAGCTCCACTTTTAGTTGCCGTGTCATGTCCATTTTGACGATTGCACGGTAACACTGGTTGATCAGTTCATTGGGGGCGATCCCACGCTCATGGAGGAGTATTGCTAGGAGAGATTCGGCACTGTCAAAGTCCCCGCCAAGTGATAGTTTCAGGAGCTCTGCGATCTCATCCGGCCGTGCAGTGGATGTGATCGCATATACCATCTTCTCATCAATTACAGAACAGATAATTGCTGCACCCTGGAGTGCGTTTATTGCCTTGCGCATGTCGCCCTGTGCGATGTAAATGATGGCATCCATTGCGTCATCAGTGATCCTGAGCCCTTCGCGGCTGGCGATCCGGCATATTTCTTCTTTCACCGCATCCGGCCCGAGGGGTTTAAAGCGGTATATTGCACACCTGCTCTGGATGGGGTCAATAATCTTGGATGAATAATTGCAGGAAAGGATAAACCGGCATGTCTGCGCGTAACTCTCCATTGTGCGCCGGAGGGCAGCCTGTGCATCCATGGTCAGAGCATCAGCTTCGTCAAGAAACAAAATTTTGAATTTCGCATCGCCAAGGGGTGTAGTCCTGGCGAATTGCTTGATCTGGTTGCGTACCACATCGATCCCACGTTCATCTGAAGCATTGAGTTCGCGGAAATTCATCTGCCATGAGTCCTTAAAAAATTCACGTGCCAGGGAAACTGCTGCAGTTGTCTTGCCCACACCGGCACTACCCGTGAAGAGAAGGTGAGGCAGGTTGCCGCTCTTTACATATGATGACAATCGCTCCACAATTTCATCCTGCCCGACAATATCCGCAAGTTTTAATGGCCGGTATTTTTCAATCCAGATGGTGTGGTTCTCTTCCATGGGCATCCTCTCTTCCTGCTCGTACTCTTTTACCCGTGTGTACACATAGTATAGGCAGTCTCTTCGGAGCTCCCTTCGTTAAGGAAAAATCATGCACTATTTCCGCTCTTTCTAATGAATGTCATAATGTTTATCATAAGGGTTTTGAAATTACTTTCCATGCATGGAAAATATGTAGTTCTCGCTCTGATTATCATGTTACTAGGTTCTGCACCCGTCGGAGGCAGTACTGCAAAAATTGCTGCAGGCGCTCCGGTTTACCTCGGTGAGAGCAATCTGGATATATCCGCTGCATTAAACGGGTGCCATACTATCGGGTGGTGGCAGGAAGGCGCAAATACCAGCGCGCCTCCTCAGAAGAACATAACAATTTATGAAATAAATACCGTTTCGGATAAAATATATCACTTTAATATCACTCCTGGCATGTACACCGGGTATACCGGGTCATGGTATTGCATGGATAAGAAACCCCGGGAAGTGGTTTTTGAAGTTTTTGAACCACAGGTTGATATCAGGGTCTGGGATCTGGACCACAACCTGGATGTAAGCGGAAAATCGGTGCCGGTTTCTACAAAAATCACCTACCGCGTGGATACAAACCTGTATCCGGCTCTTCTGACACTGTACCGTCCAAGTGTTAATCCCTCAGATTCATTTTATACCGTTACACTTCTCAATCCCCTCGGACGGACGGTCAGCACCATCTACACAGGAAATGACGGTAATCCGAAAACCCAGATACTTTCCTTCGAAAAACAGCCATTTATCTCTGTTTCCCCTTATTACTGGAATAATGGAAAAGACTGGGATCACACTGCACGGAGCAGGTTTGGTGAAACCCTCTATCCTGCCGGGACATATACATTCACCATAAACCAGGATCTCAATTCCATGCAGGGATCATATAATAAAAGCAGTACGATGAATTTCACAGGAACCATGATGAAATCAGCTTCTGTAACATTCACCAGAGATACTGCTCCCGTTATAACCCAACAGGATACACAACCGGTAGTAACGACGGTACCGCCGGGTGTCTCACCCTCGCAAACCGAAAGGGTCACGGCGATCTCGACTTCATCCCCGGTACCGGTGAAGACAACCTATACTCCTCTGCCGGCATGGATTGGACTGGCTGGTATAATCATAGCAGGATTGTTTGTCCTGGGTAAAAATCAGTAAAATTTTCCTTTCATGTTTTTATACGATGCACCTGCAAATTACTG
>DATEXZ010000037.1:0-13853 GCA_035256445.1 Methanoregula sp. | reverse complement strand
TGAAAGAGGACGCAACCACAAAGAGATAACATTTTTTGTATTTTGGAAATGTAGTTTGTATCGTGCATTTCTATACGACGATTTTACCGTATTCGTCAGTCATTCTATCCTGATAATAAAGGAAAAGACCGGCAATGCATGAGAATCGCAATCATTTCTCTGGTGGATGCATGGTAGTGTGTCGCAACGTGAACCCGAAATTTCAGAGGAGCCATATCTAGGCACGAGGGGACTATTCATTGTCCAGGCACTTTTATTATTCTGGTTCCTTCACCTCAACATATCTTCGGAAAAACAATTCCGACGATTCCTGAGCGAAGTCATCAAAGACGCATTTTTTTGACATCCACCAGCCGGTCATTAAATTGGAGGGAAAATACATCAGGGCGCAAAGATATGGGTGAAGAGAATATTCAATCCGATTGCGACAAGGATAAGCCCGCCTGCGATTTCGATCCTTTTTCCGAGCAGCGCTTTAAGCCGTGTACCGGAAATCACACCTGCAAATGAAAATATGAACGCTACAATGCCGATGATGATGGCCGGTATCAGAATATCTGCATGGATGAAAGCAAACGAAATTCCTACACCAAGTGAATCGATACTGGTCGCAATGGACAGCACTATCACCGGAATAATCCGGAGTACGAAAACCGGTTCCTTTTCATCCCCGGCTTCGAACCCTTCGACGATCATCTTTATTCCGATCAATGCGAGGAGGAAAAAGGCCAGCCAGTGATCGAACCCGGCGATATACATCAGGAGCCCGGTGCCTGCAGCCCATCCTGCCAGGATCATTCCTGTCTGGAACAGGCCAAAACAGAGCGCGATAATGACCGCTGTGTCCAGGAGTTTATTCTTTGTTGTCGTGCCGATGGCGAGTGAAACGGCAAAACAGTCCATCGAAAGACCGATGCCGATGAGGACCGGCAGAATGACATCCATGAATTTTGCTAATGTTGGCTGGCTGTAACGATAAGTGCTTTGAATTGGAAAAAAACGGGAAATCTGTTGGTTATCATCGTCGCACAACACATGGGGAATTTCATTGAGCGACGATTTTCATTTTACAGTGAGGAACTACCTTTGGAATGCTCTCTCAACATGTTCAAGAAGATCTTTTTCCATAACCGGTTTGATAATGTATCCACATGGTGAGACTTCTTCTGCCCTGGAGATGATCTGACTGTTTGAATGGGCAGTGAGGAAAATGACCGGGATCGCATGCCGTTTCCGGATCTGTCGGGTAGTCTCTATCCCATCCAGATTGCCATCGAGCGTAATATCCATCAGGATGAGGTCCGGAGGGGGTCTTTCTTCCAGGTGCCTGAGAGCCTCTTCTCCGGAAGCCACAGGTTCTAAGACCCTGTATCCGGCATTTGTCAGGATCTCCATGAGATGGAGGGCTATGAGCCCTTCATCCTCGACTATGAGGATTAATTTGGGTATCATGATGTTCCTTTGACAGGATGGTCGTCACTGAACCGGAAGATAACTTCAGTGCCGGTATCGGTCTTCAACTCACCCCTGGCTTTCAGTGGGTATCCGGCCAAAAAGGACAACCGCTTCATTTTCCTGGAATTCAGCATAACGAGAGTCACGACAGTCCGAATGAAAAAAGGGATGCTGTTGAGGCTGAGGTGTTTCCGACCGTCAATGTTCATGTCTACCGTCTTCCGTGGGTTTCGTTCTGATTATTTCTGATAGAGAGTTTCCTGCGGATAGTCATATAGTATTTGATTCGCCATCGTTGGCAATCATCCTTGGCAATATATGGGCTGGACTCAGTATTGACCAGCTGTGCGGGTGCTAAAACATCATTTTCCTCTTTGTTGACACAATATTGGAACAGGTTAATTGATATATTGTGTCGTCCAAATGCAGATAAGGCAGAGTTATGAATCGTGCAAAAATATTAATTGTAGAAGATGAACGGGAAGTCGCCAAATCACTGGAACTGCGGCTCAAAAAACTTGGCTTCTCGGTTGTGGGGCATGAGGACACGGGAGAGACTGCGATAATAAAGGCAGATGAGCTGCGTCCGGATATTGTCCTGATGGATATCGAACTTGGTGGAAAGATGGACGGTGTCCAGGCAGCGGATTATATAAGGAAAAATTATCGCATTCCTGTAATTTATCTCACCGCTTTATGCGACACCAAAACGCTGGGACGAGTCGGTACTACTGCTCCGTACGGATATATCCTGAAACCCTTCAAAGATGATGAACTGCGCACGGTCATCGAGATCGCCCTTGAAATAAAGGCGAATAAAAAGTAAGGGTAAAGTGCTATTTTACCCCCCTAATTTTTCGTAAAATCTTCTGCGAATAATCCACCAATACGTAATTATCACGCTCATGGGGGCTTCGGCTGTGCCTCCGCCCCCGCCGCTGTGGCACCCCCTTGAAGCGATAAACTTCAGAGAAGGTAATACGACACCATCGCAAAGCGCAGGGGCGGTTCGGGGGGACAGGCACTGTCCCCTCCGTAAATAGGTGCTTTACAATTTGTTTGAAAACCAGGGGATTCTTTCAAAGCCGAATTATCCTGCTTTTTAGTCCATTTTGGGCCGGATACTATTTTCATCAATCGTTTCTGCCGGTATACTGCTATTTTTTTCGAATTCTTCGGCCTCTGGTATTCTCAGGCCGTTCAGATGCTGGAATCACGTCAGATACCTGCCGTGCATTCATTTTCCACGTTCGATGATGAGAACAGGGATTATAGTATACCGGCTCTGAAAAATGAAGGTAAAACCTTGTGGAGCGAACCGGCCTGATTCTGGTATATGCAGTTTTCCCGGCAATATCCGTGTGAAGTGGATCGGGGACTTCAAAGCAGGCTTATTGAAATTTGTATGATGAGCGCACAGGGCAGAGAAAAATCATGCCTCAGGAGGAACGGAGCATTGGAAAAAAGTTGTGTATCCGGCCTGATTTTAATGATCGCTTCGGTACGAAAAAAAGAGGAAAGAACGTTGCCTCAGTAATCGCCCATGCCGGGGGGCATTCCACCCATACCTGGCGGCATGCCGCCTTCAGGCGCGGCGGATTTTGAGGATGCGATAACATCATCGATGCGCAGGATCATCACTGCAGCCTCGGCCGCGCTTGAGATTGCCTGGGTCTTGACCCGTAACGGTTCGACAACCCCTGCCTTCATCATATCTTCGGGTTTGCCGGTGTTTACATCAAGTCCGAATGACTTCTTTCCCGCCTCGTGTGCGGCCCGGATCGCAACGAGAATATCAATAGGGTCCAGTCCTGCATTTTCGGCAAGAGTGCGGGGAACGATCTCCAGCGCTTCTGAGAATGCTTCGATGGCCAGCTGGACACGTCCTCCTTCCTGGGAGGCATATCTCCGCAGCTGGAGCGAGAGTTCTGTCTCAGGTGCGCCACCGCCGGCAACTATTTTCTTACCCTCCACGACGACGCTGACAACCATAAGTGCATCATGTACGGCCCGTTCAAGTTCGTCGACCACATGTTCTGTGCCACCACGGACGATGATAGAGACGGCCTTTGGGTTTTTGCACTTCGAGATATAGATCATTTCGTCGCCGGAGATTTTGCGCTCCTCGACGATCCCGGCTGTACCGAGATCCTTTTTCGTGATGGTATCGATGCTGTTGACAATATTTCCCCCTGTCGCCCGGGCGAGATTCTCGATATCGCTCTTCTTGATCCTTCGGACGGCAAGGATACCGGCTTTTGTGAGATAGTGCTGCGCGACGTCATCGATCCCCTTCTGGCAGAAAAGGACCGTCGCACCGCTTTTGATCACCTTGTCCACCATCACATGGACCATGTGCTCTTCTTCGTCAAGGAACGCCTGTGCCTGCCCGGGTGTCGAGATATTGATCTTCGCGTTTACTTCGGTCTTTTTGAACTCGAGCGCTGCGTTAAGGAGCAGGATTTTTGCATCCTTTACGGATTTGGGCATATTCGGGTGAGCACGCTCCTTGTCGATGACCATACCCTCGATAAGAGATGAGTCATCTGCCGAACCGCCGACCTTCTTCTCCACATTGATATGAGCAATATCCACCGTGCCATCGGCATCGGTAATAAACGCGATCGCTTTCACGATAATGTCTGAGAGCAGATCCTTAGCAACCTCTGCGTTCTTGCCCGTCAGCGCTGTCCCGGCAATCTTTTTCAGTATCACGGTGTCAGTCGGCTTTACCACAGAAGCAAACCCGTCAAGAATCATGAGTGCCTTTTCCGCCGCCATCTGGTAGCCTTCAGCAATAATGGTCGGGTGGACACCCTGGGTAAGGAGATCCTCGGCATTCTTTAACAGCTCACCGGCAATGATGACGGCGGTAGTAGTCCCGTCGCCAACTTCTGCATCCTGTGTCTTTGCGACCTCGACTATCATCTTTCCCGCAGGGTGCTCGATATCCATCTCCTTGAGAATGGTGACCCCGTCATTGGTGATGGTTATATCGCCCATTCCGTCGATGAGCATTTTGTCCATGCCTTTTGGACCCAGGGTCGAACGGATAGCGCTTGCAACCGCCTTTGCAGCAGCAAAGTTACCGTTCCGGGCTTCCTGCCCGCGGTTCCTCGTAGTACCTTCCCTGAGAATAAGTATGGGTTGTCCCCCAAGTTGTTGTGACATTGTTCGCCTCACTACCTTCTCTTACACTTGTCGATCCGCGATTATACGTCCGAACTTTTTGTGTTGTGGCTGTTCAAAAACGATCGCCACCGGGTTTTATCCCCGATGAACTGAGCGTTTCAGGAATAGCAGAAAGCTATTCGCCAGACACTCTTTTTGTTGCAAATATCATTTCTGATAAAACGGAGGTCATAAACCCATATCGGGCAGGCCGGTAGAGGACCTCATCACCAGATGATAGAACAGATTAATCTGCATCTGTTTTATGTGTATCCATTATTTCCGTAGTGCCCGGTGAGGTTCATGGCATCAGCCAGCCGGGTTCTAAATCCTGCAAGAACCGCCATGCCTTTCATAATAGCGCTGGTGGTACTCTTCAGCCCGGTAAAACTCCGATGCAGGGGTGATCTCCGTCATAACCTTCCTGAACCCGAATACACCCGACACCTCAATTTTCTCTTTCGATTTTCTCGCCAGCCGTGCCTGTTCTGCATCATGATAAAAAATCACGGAACGGTAATTGGTACCAATGTCCGGACCCTGGCGGTTCAGTTGTGTCGGGTCATGGATCGACCAGAACACGTCCAGGAGATGTTCGTAGCTGACCTTAACCGGATCATACACAATCTGGACGACCTCTGCATGGCCGGTCTGCCCGGAGCATACATCCTGGTAAGTCGGATTTTTTAATGAGCCGCCCATATACCCGACCGCAGTGGTTATCACCCCGCTGACGTTCCGGAATGCCGCTTCAACTCCCCAGAAACAGCCAGCCCCGAAGGTTGCTGTGTTGTACGATTCTTCAGTTCCCGCCATGCTCCTCTCCTCTACCTATGCCTTGCATCACGGTCACATTGATTCTTTGTGTCCGGGCAAAGGTTTTCTCACATACCTTTATTGGCCAGAGAACAAAATTTTTTAGCATGAAACATCTCTACCGCTCAAAAAAAGACCGTATACTGGGCGGAATATGTGCCGGCCTGGGGGAACACCTGGATATTGACCCCAACATTATCCGGCTTATCTGGGTTGTAGTGACAGTCCTCTCCTTTGGGACGGGCATTCTTGTCTATATCCTCGCATGGATCATCATCCCTGAACAAGAAACGGATGATGCAGCCCTGCCTCCAAGGGAACCGGATGAATCCAGGTGACAGTTCATCATTCATCAAGGACATATGCTTTCGGCAGAGACTCCCATGAAGATCCTTTTTGTTGTCTGTGGAGAGGGGCTGGGGCATGCCTCCCGGTCTTTACATCTCGGCCATTACCTCCAGCAGCAGGGACATACCATTCATTTTGCCGGCTACGGCAAATCATACAACTTCATGGAGCAGCACAAGTGCAGCAACCTCCATCATACACCCCGCGAAGTCTGCCTCGAAGGGGAGGACGGGTTTTTCAGCCTGAAAAAGACCCTCCTGTGTTCGAAATGGATAATGCTCGATATGGCGCTATCAGCCATAAGCGTCAGCAGGCTCATCTCCCGGCACCGTTTTGACTGTGTCGTGTGCGACACGATGTATGGTGGAGTGTTCGCCGCCCGGGTCCACCGGGTTCCCATTGTTTTCATCACGAACCAGAACCATTTCAACGGGCCGGGCAGCACGACAAATGCGGTCTGGCTGATCCTCAATTTCCTCATCCGCCGCTACCTGCGACTTGCAAACCGTATTATTGTCCCGGATTACCCTGCGCCGGATACGGTGAGCGAGTATAATGTGGTCGTGCCGGAAGGAGAGGAACGCAGTTATCACTTTACGGGTCCGTTCCTGGACCTGGACCCCGGCCGGTACACCTTAAGCCAGAGTACAATATTCACCAGTTTTGGCGGGGAGCCGTACAAGCTCCCGCTCTACCAGATGCTGCGGGATATCGCAGACCGGCACAAGGAGCTGTTCTTTGAGGTTTTTTATACCGGGGCAGAACTCCCGGAATCATCAGATAATTTCGAGTCCCACGGGTATGTCCCGAATCTCTATGAGCACCTTGCGAGGGCACGTATTGCCATAGTGCATGGCGGGCTCACTACCCTGCACGAGGCCATGCTCTTTGAAAAACCCGTATTGATCATCATGGACCCGAACCACCCGGAACAGCAGAATAATGCAAGAAAGATTGTTGATATGGGAGCAGGAACATCAGTCGACGGGCGACATGCGACATGCGATGTCCTGGAGAAAAAAATTGCCGAGACGATGGGATGCTGTCCGCGCCCTATCCGGGATGTTCACCCGAAAATCAACGGGAGGAAAAACGCTGCTGAGATCATCCTTGCAGCTGCAAACCGCGGGCAACATTAATATCGCTAGCCTGAACGTAGACCAGTACAGGAGATTACCATGCCGGTGCATAATGAAATAACTGTATGTAATGTCGAGGATGAATTCCGCGTATGTCCCGCGTGTGGATATGACTACGGGTTCCACACCTCGTTTCTCAGGGTGAATGCCGGAAAAGATTCTCCTGTCAAATCCACGCGTGAAGTCTACCGGGTTATCCTCATATGCCCGGAATGCGGGGCACGGTATGACGTTGGGTGGCGGGTCTCGTTTACAGGATCAGATTCCGGCGTGGTTAGGACTACGGGTCATCAGGTATCGATAGTATGAGCCTCATTCCGGTTTTTGAAGATCCAGACCCATCATGAGACTGCTCCCGGGCTCTGCTGTAATGGTCGTTCATGGTCCTGAACTTTTTGACGAGGGAGATGTAGCGTGGCTCAGGAACATACTCTCACCAAAACGTATTGTTGTTGCAGGGGTCATGGCACGGACAGCGGCAGAGGAATCAGGGCTGCCCGTGGAATTCGATGCACGGCCCCCGAGCAGGGTCATCCTTGCACAGGATGATCCGGTGTTCCTGGCAAACCGGGGGAAAACTGAGGAAACCGGGGAGATATTCGGGAATATTGTCGCATCCCGCCTGGGTGACCTCGGGCTTGTGCATCTCGAATGTTCAGGCAGGATTGTTTACTGCTGGAACAGCGGAGACGAAGAACTGGCCGGGCTGCTTTCACGCTCTACGGGATTTAAGAAAAAATCGCTGAAAAGCACCGTCCACCAGGAGAAAAACGTGCGGGAGATACGGGGCTGTATTCCCGGAGAAGCTGTCTATGTGAATGGCATCGTCATCGGACGGGCTACTGCAGATGTCGTCACTATCAGGAGCAAAGATGGCACCATTGAACCCGGTTCCGGCCTGGAGCCCAAACCGCATGGTCTGGAGAAGTTGTCGCTTGGCCGGGACATTGATATCAGTACTGCGTGGTGCAAGAGCGGGCCGGTCAGGTTAACCCTGCCCCGGACACAAGGCCGGGGAATTCCTGCCGGGCATGTACTGGTGATCGATCACTGCGGGCACGAGATCTACCGGAAGATGCCGGCTGACTGCTGCGGCGTTCTTGCGATTGGAGACGATACCACGGGAGTGTGCGGCCATATCTGTGCTCACCGGGGGATCCCGGTGCTGGGGATAGTCGATGGTGACAGGGATGGCATCGTCCCGTCTGCATTTGCCCCGGGTTCTGTTGTTGTTGAGGCTCTGCACGAACGTGACGACGATGTAGGTAAGGAGATCGGCAGCTGGGTCCCCGGTACTCCTGTTGTCTGGAATGCATGGCTGCAGGAGGTGCTGGAGTATCTCAAAGGGCGGGTCCGGGTTGTCATTGACCTGAGGGATGAAGATGCTGAAGTGCGCTGAGTGCAAGGGAAAAGGCATGTGCGGGCTGCCCCGCTGTCCTGTAGTGAGCCGGTTCCATGCCCAGGCCGCGATCAGGCCCATGAGCACCTACCAGGGAAGTTCTCCGTCGGTCTTCATCGGGAGTTTCGGATACCCGGAGGTCCAGGGAGGACCGCTCCTGGTCAATGACAGCGATAACCCCCCGGACTGGCTTGCCCGCAACCTCGGGATGGAGGACATTGTCGATATCCGCGCCCGGACAATCCGCGGGAGATCAGCCCTTAATGCGATCGCCGGCAACCTGCAGGAAATCGCGCTCTCCTCGCGACCACTCGATGTGGATGTTGCGTTTGAGAAGCCGGTCGCGTTCAGCCTGAATTTCGATGGGACGATTGCCCCGGTCGGGTTCACCGGCTCAGTAAAAACACTGGAGATCGGGAGCAATGCACGGGTTGAACGGGTCGTTGACAGGATCACGTCGGATACTGATATCGTGGCGAACGAGGCCGTCGTTGCCCTGAAAGAATCCGCAATAGACGTGTACCGCATCTCGGGCCTGATGACGGCCGGGCTGCTGGGCAGGCGCCGGAAATTCGTACCGACCCGCTGGGCAATTACCGCCGTTGACGATACCCTGTCCACCAGCATGAAAAAAGAGATCGCACGGTATCCCCCGGTTGAAGAGATCCGTCTCTTTACCGCAGAGATCTTTGGCAACAGGATTGTCTGCATTCTTCTTCCCGGTGACTGGAAGTACGAGATGATCGAGATCTGGGGGCGGCACTCGCTCTGGGGCGGAGAAAATGACGTTATCGTCCAGGACCGGGAGGGCATGAAAAAGAAGGGGTACTCCCCGATCTCCGGGGCATACTATTCGGCACGTCTCGCGGTGTGCGAATATCTTTTGCAGGTAAAGAGGTCAGCCCGGGTAATTATCCTGCGGAGTGTCTCCGGTGACTACTGGGCACCGCTTGGCACCTGGGTGATCCGTGAAGCCACGCGAAAAGCAATGGCACGTCCGCCCGTCATAGGTGAATCACTCACTGCTGCTGTCGGGCAGGCATCGGCACTTCTTGGTACGGATACCTGGGTGTCTCACAGCACCCTGATCCCCGAACTCCGGACACAGAGGACGCTCTTTTAAGTCCTGAAAAGAATCAGGTGACCGGGAAATGTATCGGATTCACACCTTTGCATACACAAGTTCCCGCCCGACTGCTGAATCTGATGAATACTGGATTCCGCAATTAAACGATTTGCCATCATTATTGATGGTAATGTACACCGGTTCATGGCCACCGGATACATGAGAAATCAGAACATAGGTTTTGTTCCCAAGGTATGCCCAGCTGCCCATATCCTGCATATTGTCCCTGTTTCCCATCATATCGTAATTGAAGGTGAATGTCCCGTCTGTTTTGAAATCATACCAGATTTTTGCCCCGTTTCCCCGTTGAGTCTGGTCCCAGCGACCGACCAGCGAAGAATAGTTGGCACTCCATTCAGTTCCTGTTTCATTCGACGTTTGTAGTACATGGTCAGCAACCAGCCATCCCTTGTAGGATTTTCCATCGTTGGTCTGAAGGGTGACATGACTCCATTCCACACCCCCATTCAGCGTATATTCCCAGATCACGACAGAAGAATTATCACACGAGGAAAAACCTGCACCTGCTTTGCGATCATTTTCCCGGACGCTGTTTTCGGGGGCGTACAACAGGACATCATCGGTGTTTTGCCAGTAATCTGCCCGTGCCGGATCGGAAATGCACAGGTTCACGTATCCTTTTCCGACCGGTTTATCCGGTGTAATTGCAGGTGTCAGGCACCCGGCAACTATGATTGCCAGAAGCAGCGTACTACAAAAACCCTTTTTCATCATGATTTCATGCCGACCGGCAGAATTACCAATACCTCATCCTCTTTTCCCTCCGCATTTGATTTTTTGGCTTTGTTGAAACCCTCACAATATTTTTCTCAACGCTCCTTTTGGGCTACAGCACGTAATGCCTCCGCCCCCGCCGCTGGGGCATCCCCTCTGGAGCGATAATTTCAGAGAAGGTAATACAACACCATCGCAAAGCGCAGGGGCGGTTCGGGGGGACAGGCACTGCCCCCTCCGATAATAATGATTCGCAATTTGGTTGATATAAGGGTTTCAACAGAGCCGATTTTTTATACCTTATATGCCTGTGCCGATTTTGACTGTCGCTGGTAACGCTCCCTGATGCTGTCGAGGGTTTCAATATCAGAGACATCCTTATCGTCGCGGATCCGGATAAACCTCGGGAAACGGAGGGCAAATCCCGCTTCATAGGTCGGGCTGACCTGGAGTTCGGAATACCCCACTTCAAAGACCAGGCCGGGCTCGAACGTTACTTCCTTTCCGGCCTTTTTTATGACCTTGTCTTTCAGCAGGTCATAGACCTCGGTAAGCTGCTCATCGGATAAGCCGGTTGCAACGCGGCTGAGAGGAATCAGTCTGCCCCCGTCCTGGCAGGCGACGAGGAATGATCCAAAAACATGGGCTCGTTTCCCCTCGCCCCATTCCCCTCCTATCACGGCAAGATCAAGGGTATCCACCTCAGGTTTAATCTTGATCCAGTTTTTCCCTCTCTGGCCCGGGGAATAGGGTGATCCGGGCACCTTGATCATAATTCCCTCGTGTCCTGCTTCGAGGGCAGATTTATAAGTCCGCTCAATCTCCGGCAGGTCGCTGCTGACCACCTGCGGGGCGAGGAACAGCGTCACTGCACCTTCAAGGCGTTTCCTTCGTTCAGAGAGCGGGAGACCGATCAGGGTTTCCCCGTCAAGATAGAGTATGTCAAAAACGTTGGGCACCATCTCAATCGCACCCTGCGCCTCGGCGATATCATGACGGCGCCTGAACCTCCTCAGCACTGACTGGAACGGCATGGGTCTGCCGTCTTTCATGGCAATGACTTCCCCGTCAAGGATTACATCATGTTCCGTTGCTGAGATCAGTTTTTCGATCACGTCAGGGAGTGAGCCGGTAACATCCTCGAGCCTGCGGGAATACAGCCGTGCCCAGTTGCCCTTTTTATGAAACTGGAACCGCGACCCGTCATACTTGTATTCTGCGGCGATCTGCCCATGCTCCCTGACCATATCCTCAATCGTGCCCTGCTGGGCGAGCATCATCCGCACCGGATGGAACAGGGTGATGGCAACGTCCCGCAGTGCAGCCGGACCGAGTTTTGCGAGGCGTGCGACTTCACCGGTATCATTCAATGCCTGCATTGCATGTTCAACAAGTGCAGGATCCACGGCAAATGCTTTTGCAATTGCATCCCGCACACTGCCCTCTCCCACTCCGATCCGCAGCTCCTCGAGCATGATCCGGGCAAGATACCTCCCTTCAAGGGGATGAGCATTCGCAAGCAGCCTGCGGACTGCCAGGAGTTTTTCCCGCTGGGATTTTTTTCCTTCCATTTCAGCAATCGCTATAAGCTCGTTGTAAACGCGGACGATATCCAGCTCTTCGTGGAAAAATGTAGTCTGCGATTTGATTGACAGCAGTTCCTCGACCGCCCGGCCGGCGTCCCCCGTGGTATTGATCTTCTCAACCACCTCTTCCTTTTTCAACCCTGCTACATACCCGATGGCGATATACAACAGGTTCGGGCCGATACCGAGTTTTCGTGAGCTCCAGTCCGGGAAAATCCTGCCCATGATAAACCGGACAAATACCGGTAGCTCTTCCGGAGTCAGGTCGGGAAGGATCCGGCTGATAATTTCAATCATATCGAGGCGACCGGGCGTTCCTTCAAGTTGTTCGCATACCCGGGAAAAATCCATAAAGAGCATGATGTTTATCACCTGTGATGTCGCTTGACTCATGGATTAACGTTTTGATACTTCATGGTCACGAAACGGCACAATTGCAAAAAAGTCCGGATGAGGATCATAACAATGATTCTTTCGGCCGTCCCGTTCAACAAATTTATTACCCGTTAACGTAATTTTGTATCATGGACCCGGAGTGTCAACCCGATGCGGTCATCAGGCTGAAACTCGATCAGCTGAAATCAGATTTTTTTGAGTACATTGAGAAAAACATCGATAAAATCGATACTAACATCCCGGTTTTTTACGGGCAGGTCATCGCCACGCTGGAAAAAGCCGTTCCTGCCGCCAATGATGATCTCTACGACCGGTTCATCGACAGCATCACGCTCCGGGTGCTTGAAACAAGTAAAATGAGCGGCGATCTTTCCCATGTTCAGAAACTGTTTGATTATGCAGAACGGCATAAGCGGAAGAAAACGGGAAAAACACTGTATGATATCGTGCTTGGCATTAACCTGATCAATACGGAAAAATATACCGAAGCGATCGAACGGTTAAAAAAATACCGGCATGCTGACGTGCTCATCTGCCCGGCACTGGCGTATTGTTACCTTGCCGGTGCCCCCATGCCCACGGGGGGACCTGACGCAGCAAACCCTGGTCGCGGCCCTGCTCCTGATGCCCTTGCTGCCCGCGAGCAGATGATCGAGCTGGTCCGCCTGAATCCCCCGGTGAACCGGCTCAGGGAGATGGGTATCGGGGATGATCCTGGTATGAACCGGATCTTCTGGTTCATGCTGAAAAAAGCGATGGAATGGTTCCCTGAAAACCGGGAATATCTGCGTGTCGGGATTGAAAAAGCATCAGCGGAGGGAAGGCGTGATATCCGGGAGGAACTCCTTGGACTGGCAACTGAGCGGTTCTTCAATGACATGTATTTCCTGCGGGAGCTCTACCGGCTGAGGCTCGAGAACCGTGATGCCCCGGGAGTGGCAGGAGTAGTCAGGCAGATGACGCAGCAGTTTCCCGATGAACTCGAACCTGTTTACTACGGGATGAAACTGTCAATCATGACCACCCATGCAGATGTCTATTATAAATTCAGGAAACTGGCACTGGCGAAAAATATTCCCAGGACCGCACTGGCTCTCCTCGATTTCGGGTTCGAGATGATGAGCGGCAAAAAGTCTGAGGCACACGCCTGCCTGGATGAAATAAAGCTGGTGTTTGGCCCCCATCATTACTTTGCAGTCCTGCTCGATTACGTGGCGCATGATCTCTCCTCCGATGATGAAAAGAAGGTCAAACAGGCAAAAAAGGCCGTGATCGACTCCATTGATTACTATTGTCTTTCCGTAATGAAGATCCCGGATACCTGAAAATAATTTCAGAGTTTTATGCACTGCGGGCAGGAACAGGACGTCCCGCACTGGGTAGCGATCACGACATTTTTTTCTTCAAAAAAAAGCCCGAGCCCTTCGCGGGCACCCGACATCGCCCGTGCGGGTGTGTTATTTATCTCGCTCAAGTGGGCGAGGATGACCTGTGGTGCATCCTTTCCAAGTGCCTGCAGGCACTTTGCAGCGGCAGGATTTGACAGGTGCCCCCGTTTTGAACGGATTCTCCGTTTCAGGTATTCCGGGTAAGGACCGTTCTGGAGCATATCCGGGCAGTGATTGCTTTCAAGGACGAGAGCGTCACAATGCCTCATCAGGCCAAGCATATCGGGGGTGACG
>DATEXZ010000036.1:0-4285 GCA_035256445.1 Methanoregula sp. | reverse complement strand
GCCTGGTGATATCCCATGATGGCTGCTACATTGTTCACCGCATCAAAAGCCGTGTAGGCGATGATGAATCCCAGCACCAGCACGGACAGGAGACCCGGGTTCTCATTCTGCCGGAAGATATAGGGAATGGCAACCATCAGGGGGAGCAGGGCAAGCACTCCAAGGATCATGCAGGGAACCATCCCGATACGGATAAAACATGCTGCGCTCACGGAATTGCATTCCATGAAATGTTCCTGGACCGATGCCATATAGAGTGTGGAGGCAGACGCCACGCTCGCAAAAAACATCGCAGCCGCAATGAATATCCAGTACCGTGTATCGAATTTCACATCACTCAGTCTGTGCCGGTCCGATGTTATTCCCATTTTCCTTTTCGGATATCCTTCGCCAGTTTACCAATCCCTTTCCACCGCTTCCGCTCAATCCTGACCAGGCCAATCGCAGACTTTTCCTGTTCGAAGGCGAGCTCCCGCATGAGCCGGAGATAATTGTCCAGCCGGGACGGGGAAAGAATCCCGTCGCTGACCGCCTCCCGGACTGCACAACCCGGTTCCTGCTCGTGCCGGCAATCGGAGAACCGGCAGCCGCCCGCAAGTTCAACAATGTCCGGGAACGTGTCGGAGATGCCGGAGCCGGCGGTGCCGATGCCGACCTCCCGCAGTCCCGGGTTGTCGATCATGAGCGCTCCTGATTTCAGGACAAACATCTGGCGGACGGTTGTTTTGTGACGTCCCTTCCCGTCATAGTCACGGGTGACCGTTGTCTCCTGCACGGACTGTTCCAGCAGTGTGTTGATAAGGGTCGATTTGCCGACACCCGAGGAACCGATGAGGGCGATCGTTATGCCGGGTGTGAGCCAGGGATCGAGCTGTGAAATCCCGTTTCCCGTCAGTGCGCTGATACATACTACCGGGATACCGGCAGTTACCGGGGAAATTTCTGCAACAAGAGTCGAGGGATCTTCTAAAAGATCGGATTTGTTGATGACGATGACCGGGCTTGCACCGGAGGCGTGGACGACAGCAAGGTAGCGTTCGAGCCGCCTCGCGTTCAGGTCAGGGCCGGCAGCAGTGACGATGAAGATGGTGGTGATGTTTGCCGCAATTACCTGATCGGTTCCCTCGTTTCCGGCTACACCCCGGGTAAAGACGGTTTTTCTAGGGAGGATATCTACAATGGTCGTGGCACCGGCTTCAGGCCGGTGGAGCAGCACGACAAAGTCCCCTACCGCGGGAAACCGCCCGAGTTTCCGCATTGAGCCGGATATTCCTGCCAGGACAGATCCGCCTTCGATGAAGACATCATACACCGTGCGTTGCCGGCATGCCACTCTCCCGGGAATATAGGGGCCGGTATATTTTGAGAATGCGGAGGCAGATTCATCGTCCCAGCCCAGTGTTTCCAGGGAGACGGGAAGATGCTGCCCGCAGTTTTGTGGGGAATTGCTCATAAAAAACCCAGTGATATGTACAATGTGATATCCATCCTGACAAGTGTTTTGTGGTCGGCTGGCAGATAGGGCTCTTGCGATGAATTTATCGATGTCTCTGGCGAGGCGGGATACAAAAAAGATATAAAAAAAGGAAAAAGCACATACCACTATCAGGTGAACCATGATTGAGTGTCCCGGCTGCCATGTGAAACTTCCTGATCGTCACCTGGATCCCCCTGACCGGACCAATGCCTCGGGAGAGTGTGTACAGGCGTATTCCGACCTCATGTGTTATACGGTTGCAAAGCAGGACCCGGAGTTCATCCACCAGCATGTGGTCGACACGTATGCAGCACAGCATGCCGGCGGACCAACCCGGAACATCACGGTTGCATTCGGGCTCATCGGACTGTACCTTGCACGGGAAAAGGGATACACCGGTAAACAGGTGCAGCAGGCCCACATGAGAATCGCAAAAGTACGAAAGGTCTGGCCCCGGCTGGAGCCGCCTTTACGCCCGGCAGTCCTCACGGTCATGGATGTGCTCCAGGCAGGGACAAATGGGGAGAAAAATGCCATGATCAGGAAATGGATGGCGGCAGTCTGGGAGAGCTGGTCAGACCGCCACACATGGATCCGGATAACGACTGACGAGCTCCTCGCCTCTTCCGGAAAATGGGGATCAGGGAAAACGTGGTAGGCGCTTTATACGTGAATCTGTGTTTTATTTTCGATTCCCGCAATCTCCGAATTCAGTGTAAGGATTCTCATGCTGAAATTCATTTCACGGATTTTCAACTTCGGTACCGGTAAGCATAATGTCCAGCATGATAATCAACCCGAAAGCACCTGAAGCAATGATGAGATCAATAATTACCGTAATCATCGCTTTCAAAAAGAACCGTATACCATCAAGCTCCACATAACGCAGGTCTCCCTGCAGTGCACCCAGAAAAATCAGGATACAGGATGCGATAAATGCTGCAAAGAATACGCCATATGCAGCCGGGATGCGATGCAGGTATTTGTGCAGAAGTATTGCAGGAGAAACGAAAAGGAGCGGGTGACTGAACATGCCGATCAGGAACCTCAGGGCTTCAGAACTACCGGGAACGGGAGGTTCCATCGACATGCCCACAACAACGAAGATTATTCCTGCAACCAAGGGTATGAGAACCTGTGCCGGTCGTGAGGGGATCCACCGGGCCGCATAAAACAACACCACGGTCAGGACCGAAAATGGGATGCCAATCATTGCCCACAGCATGAGCAGGAGCATAAAGTTGCCAGGATCAAAAACCGGGACCACATTTTTACTTTAAACAGTAATGTATAAATTTACATCCTTTCCTCAGAATGTGCGTCATTCCCGATCTTACTGCCAAAACTCGCCGTTCTCTGCGGACCAGACACGGCAGGATATCTGCCACCTTTTTTAATGAAAAACCTGGTCTGTCCTGTCGTCTGCCTGAAATGAATCCCTCTACGATGTCCTCATACCCCCATGGTGAATCATTAAATTCCTTCACTGATGCTTAAAAATTCACAATCCTGAAAATATGCAATCCTTCATTTACCCGTGGGAGGTATATCCCTGTCATGGCTGCGACAACATACATCGTACAACAATTCGGTATCGTCAGCGTCGGGAAATTCTTTGCCGTCTTCGGACTGGTATGGGGCTTTTTTATGGGAATCATTCTTGCCGCCGGTCTGGGAGGGATGGGATCGGTCTTTGGCACTCCTGCACTGGGGATCGGTGCAGGTCTTCTGGGGCTGGTCTTTATGGTCCTAATAGGTGGAGTCATAGGGTTTATCGGGGGTGTCATTGTTGCGATCGTGTACAACATCGTGCTCGGGGCAATGGGAGGTATTGAAATGGACCTGGAAGCAAAGGTCTGAGCCATTCTGCTCTGGGAAATGTCCGACTCATGAGAAGAGACAGGAATTCCCCCTTGGCACATGTTCAGTTCAGCCGGTAATGAACCGTCCACTGGGTCTTCCGGAAGAGTCCGATGTGTCGTAAAAGTCTGAGCCAGCCCAGTTTCTTCTCGTCGGAATCAAAATAACTCCACTCATCCAGGAACTGTATCCCCCCGTGCCATTGTTCCATCTCACGCCCATCGCTGATACCGGAACGGAACGTGGCATCCTTTCCCAGATGCACCTGCCGCTGCAGCTTGAAGTCCAGCATCTTTTTTAACAGGGGACGGAGCCAGAATGAATTCACCACTTCACAGACCAGCTCAGAACCCGGGAACGTCTCCTGAAGTTTCAGGACAAGCGTCCGGACATCCCTGCCTTCAAGGTACATGAACACCCCTTCGGCCATGAACAGGAATGGTCCGTTGTGCTGACGTACGACCGCCATCCAGTCAAAATCCAGGACAGACGAGGCGATCAGGTGATACCGTTCCGTCTCTTCGAAAAAACCTTTCCTGATCCCGATTATCTCCGGCAGGTCGAGGTCATAGAAGATCACCTTCCCGTTATCGACCCGCAGGAACCGGGAATCGAGCCCGCAGCCGATATTGACAATAACACCCTCAGGATACTTCTCCAGGAAATCCCGTGCATAGTCATCGTATTTTTTTGCACGGATGGCTATATGGACAACGAGCATCCTGTCCAGCGTGCCGGCAACGAGTGTCCTGTCAAGGGTATTATCTGACCGGGAGAGCGTTTTATTCAGTTCGGTCATGATCTCAACGGATTTCGGGTCAGAGAGGACAGGATTGCCGGAAAGGGTCTCAAGAGCATGGCAATAGAGGGTGATAAAAGACGTAGATGCAACATCACCAATTCCTGCGAGCATTTTCCCTCCCAGAATCAGGTTCCGGAATTATGAGG
>DATEXZ010000035.1:0-2251 GCA_035256445.1 Methanoregula sp. | reverse complement strand
TCAGTGTACGAAGGTTAACCATATGAAATCCATGAAACGCAATGATGAAGGGTTCACCGGCCTTGAGGCAGCGATTGTTCTGATTGCATTCGTTGTCGTAGCAGCGGTGTTCTCATATGTCGTACTCGGCGCCGGGTTCTTCACAACCCAGAAGGCCCAGGAGACCGTGTATAAGGGTGTTGAACAGTCGACAGCAAACATCCAGATGATAGGAAATGTCTACGGACTTTCCACGGATAATTCGGCCATTACCAATATCACATTCGTTGTTGGTCTCGCTCCCGGTGCATCGGCCATTGACATGACAATGATGAAGATTGTCTTCTCGACGCCGACCACCGCTCCGATCATCCTCACACAGGGAACAACAGCTTCTACGTCCGTATTTTCCACAAAAATTGGTACTACGGCAGTAACTTCAATGAATCCCAACGATCAGGTTGAGATTGCCTTCAGGACAGCCGGAGTACCCGCGAATACCAAAATGACTATTGAGTTGAGACCGTCTGTTGGTGCAGCATTACCCTTCTCAAAGACTGCCCCTGCAACGATTACTAATACCAATGTGCTCTACTAACTTCCCCTTTTTTTAAAAAACCCATGGAGTTACCGTATTAATTCATGAAAATTCATTGGCAGATTTTATAAAACAGTTTGACCGGAATTAATTACAACACAGATGTATCGTAATTCCCGGTATTCACGGATCTCGGACCAAAGAATCTGTGACTCGATACCATTATTAAATGTTTACTTTAAAAATTAGTAATTCAGGAGATTACCCACGAATGGCAAAAAATTCTTCAGATGCATTCACCGGTCTTGAAGCAGCGATTGTTCTGATTGCATTCGTTGTTGTCGCAGCCGTGTTTGCGTACGTCATTCTTGGTGCAGGATTCTTCACGACCCAGAAAGCCCAGGAAACAGTCTATAAAAGTGTTGAACAGTCGACAACAAACCTCCAGCTGATAGGAAACGTGTACGGCCTGGCATCCGTTCCGGCAACGGGAATTGACGAGATCAAATTCTCCATAGGACTTGCACCGGGTGCACCGGCTATTGACCTGACAAAGCTGAGAATTGTATTTTCCACACCGGAAACAAGAGTAATAATCCTCGAACCGGGAGCTACTGCAACGACTGCGACATTTACCGCAAAGGAGGCCGGAGCAGGTTCCAGTCTTACTTCTATGAGCCCGGACCAGCAGATCGAAATTAATTTTATGGTAGAGCCGGTTCCTGTCAATACCCGCGTAACTATTGAGATCAGACCGGGTATTGGTGCTGCATTACCCTTCTCAAAGACCACACCGGCAACGATCACCAATACAAGTGTACTTTCCTGATACGATCCTTTTTTCCGGAACGTGGTGCGGTCTTTACCCGGCAGCTCTCACAATAGTCGCTCCATAGGTTTTTTTACGGGTCTGCGGCTGCGTCCGAACCAGTACGTGATATTCAAAAACGTGAATTCCGAAAAGGAGCCGGCTTATCTTATATCACCGATCATGGGTATGTGGCGTTGATGCCATTGATTTCATTCCAGACCCGGAGAGGGTTTTAGCAGCGAGCCGTACTCCTCAGAAGGGAGGGTCTTGAGATAGATCGTATCCACTTTCCGAATTTTTGCAATTTCAGCAATTACCAGGTACATGTGGATGATTGCAAGCTCCACGTCATCTTTTGAAAAAGTTTCCCGCAATCCCTTTGTTTTTTCGTGTTTGTGCTCGGATTTTGCAAATATATATGCCATCTCCGATTCGATCATCAGCACGGCCGGATCATTCTTTGAATTCTGTTCAATATAGGAAAAAATCCGGTTCAGGTACTGGTCTTTTTCTATACTCCGTTCTTTACCACGCTTATCCAGGTACATTTTTTCCCGTGGCGGAACGATGGTATCGGCAACAATCATCAGGATTTTCTGCACGGCACCGATGGCCTGCGAAAAGGATTCCGGATCATAATATTTCATCCTCTCGTTTATCTCGAGAAGCTGCTCTCCTGCCCGGGGACAGTTCTCGCGGATGAATTTGTCTGCAGCAAACCGTGTATCTTCAAAGATATCTTCTGCAAAATCCCCGACCGAAAGCGAGATATTGACTTCCGTTATGTAGTTATGGATGGTAGTCTTGAGGCGTTCGAAATCATTGACCAGTTCATGATGCTTATTCAGGATATGCATCTTCTGGCTCTCATTTGCCCCGATTTTTGAAACCGATTCGATTTTTGTGGAATTGATATATGATTC
>DATEXZ010000034.1:0-9823 GCA_035256445.1 Methanoregula sp. | reverse complement strand
GTCAGAGGTTCAGGATAGTGGTTAGATTGCAACTATACCCATAGTTATTGAGAAATGCGATAATTAAAAGAAACGATTTACGAATGGTATAAGAAAAAAGAGAATTATCCGAACAGGGCACCGAGCCCTGCCATACCGCTCTCTTCGTCTTCCTTCTTGTGCTCTTCCGGTGCTTCTTCCTTAGCTGCGGGTGCTGCCTTGCCTGCTGCTGCGGGTGCTGCGGCGGCTGCTGCAACGGGTGCGACGGCTGCCTTGCTGATGGCGTCTTCAATGTTTACGCCATCGAGTGCTGCAACAAGTGCCTTTACGCGTGATTCGTCTACCTTTACACCTGCGGCGGTAAGGACTGCCTTTACGCCGTTCTCATCGACATTCTTGCCTGCCTTGTGCAGGAGAAGTGCTGCATAGATATACTCCATCTTGTTCACCTCAATTTTATGTAAATTATTTAACCAGGCTTTTCATTGCCTGGCTTTCTCTGTACGCTTTTCCGATAATCGCATCAACAACGTCTTTTTCGTAGATCGCTGCTTCAACGGCAAGACCGCGTGCATCCCTGACAGCTTTGGTCAGGATTGCGCCCATCGTATCTTTCGTCGGGATCGCTGCGTTGACCGACAGGTTGAATGCCTGAAGACCGGCGAGCTGGATCTGCCCGAGGATGACCGTCTCGTCTACGGCAAGCACGGATGGCTCAAAGATATCGCCCTCATGGTATACGGCCTGCAGTGCAAGTCCGACATCCATTGGTTTGATATCAAGCTTGACCAGGATCGCCGCAAGTTTTGCGGAGATGACCTCGCCCCTCTTTACGACCGTCTTTGTCTCTTTGATCCTGACCTTGCCGCCTTCAATAGCTGCGGGGATGCCTGCCTGCTGGAGTTCGCCTACGATCGGACCCGGTTTGAAACTGGTCGGACCTTTCTCGATGACAATGTCCTCCGGGGCTTTTTCGCCGGGCTTTGCTGCCATCCTGGTCTTGGTCTTTTCCAGCTGCTTATAGAGCTTGAACGGGTTGTCGTTGGTAAAGATAATCGCAGAATGACCGGAGATATACTTCGAGAGGTTCTTCACATCTCCCCCGATCTCAGCAAATGCATGCTTGATGAGCGTGTTCCTCGTCACCTTGATGACAGCCTTGCCCCGCAGGTTCCTGCGGATCTGCTGCACCTGCTGTGCCGGGATCCCGTACATGTCAACAAGCCCGATCAGGTGGAACTTCTTCGCGTTTGCCTTGATCTCGTCGACCTCGTCCTTCTTCCAGGAGGGGAGGTGGTGTGTGTACAACGCCATTATTCCAGCCTCACTGCAGGACCCATGGTCGTCTTGACAAAAACAGAACGGACGTTCAGCGGACCCTGTTCGAGAACTGCTTCGACCCTCTTTACGATCGCTTCGATATTCTCCGCGACCTGTTCGGGCTTCATGGCAGTTGAACCGACCTTTGTAGAAAAGACCGTCTTATCCTTTGTCCTGATCTTCACCGAGTTGCGCAGACGCTCGACAATCGGACGGATGTCCGTGCTGCCCGAAATCGGCATTGGCATCCTGCCCCGCGGACCGAGCCGTGGACCAAGGTACCTTCCGACCTGAGGCATAACCGCCATCTCTGCAAGGAAGTACCGGTATTTGCTGGCAACCCTCCGTGCTTCGCGGGGTGCACCGCCGAGCCGTTCAACTTCTTCAGGGCCGATAATCAGATCAACCTTGGCATCCTTTGCCTGGGTGACAATATCTCCCTTCCCGATCACACAGATACCGATCTTCTCGCCGATACCGTGGGGAAGCAGAATCGTCTCGTCAATACGATTTTTCGGCTGCGCCATATCGATATTCTTGAGATTGATGGTAATATCGATGCTCTCAGAGAATTTACGCTCTGGCGCCTTCTCAATCGCCGTGTTCACGGCTTGTAAAATTTTGGCCCTATCAACCATCAGATTCCTCCATAGTTCGCGACCTTCCGATCTCCTATGGTTTTCTCATGTTATTTCACGAGAACGCTGTCGTACTTGCCTTCATTGATGAGGGCGAAGACATCTTTTGCCTTCTGACCGTCAATGGTAACTCCCATGCTGACACACGTACCGATGACCTCTTTTACCGCGGTCTTCAGGTCGTAGGAGAGCATGCCCTCGAGTTTCATGTTGGCAATCCTGACAGCGGCCTCAAATGGTAGATTCCCTACCACTTTGACGTTGGGCTCTGCGGAACCTTTCTCGATATTCGCCTCTTTTTTGATGAGCGCCGTAGTGGGCGGTATACCCACCGTGACGGTGAAAGCCTTCTTCGCGTCGACTTCAATCTTGACCGGGACCTGCATTCCGTTGAATGAGGCGGTCTTTTTGTTGATCTCGTCGACAACTGCCTTCACGTTGATACCGAGTGGTCCGAGCGACGGTCCCAATGGGGGACCAGCGGTAGCCTTTCCGCCGGGTACTAAAACCTCGACCACTTCTGCCATAGTCTTTGCACCATGCCGTCCCTTAATGAAGGGCTCCAAGCTTGGGTCTGTAACTATTGATGTTAAGGGAAATAAAGGTGATCTTGGATGTAGATGAGGACTGATCCCTGTTCCCCCAATTCCGGCCCCGTTTCAGCCCCCGTTTACCCTTCCGGACCATCCGGAAATCACTTGTTTGCCATTAAACAGCACTATTATTTTGAGATTTGCCTGATTTAACCCCCGTTTGGCCTGTATATGGCATTATCATGCCCGGAATAGTGCCCTGACAGACCCTTTTGGTTTGAGGATAATCCGAAATACGAGCCTGCACTTGCTGTACGAATTCACGAGAAAATCACCCGGTGAAACGACCTCTCTATTCGCATCCGGCTGGCAGATCGTCGATGCAATGGGCTATCGGACGTTGTGATTATCGCCAGCGGGAACCTGAAAATTGCACATTCTCCGTCGGAGAATTTTCGTGATTATGATTGTCAGACACAGGTCAGGACTGTGTCTCCGTCGGAGAACAGGCTTACCAGGGGAATGCATCGTCTCGTTCGCCTGTAATTTGTACCCGACTTGAGGGATATCCTTGATATCCGTGGATCAGCCAGAGTAATCCCATTAGCAAAGAAATGGGATTTTTTTTTAAAAAGACACTTCGTGAAATCTGAAAAAAGGTCTGTCAGGTTTTTTTACCATTGCTTAAGATCAATAGTATTGACCCATAGTAATTTTATATCAGTATTTTTTTATACCACTGTACCGGAATTCACGGTATGATGCCTCCAAGACGCAATGCGGTTTTTCTTCTCTTTCTGGTGCTGGCAGCGATGATTTTTGTGGCGGGCTGCACAACAGGAAATCTTCGGAGCGATACGGGCGGGGCCATGGGAACCCTGAGGTTCTATACCGAGGATAATTATCCGTACAATTACCTTGAGAACAGGACCCTGGAGGGAATCTCCCCGGATCTCCTTGAAAAGATCACGGAAACGATGGGGGATCGTGTATCCCGGGAAAGAATCCGGCTGGTAGTCTGGTCGGAGGGGTATCAGGCAGCTCTAACCGGCAACAACACAATGATCTTTGCCATTGCACGGATACCCTCACGGGAGACCTCCTTCAAATGGGCCGGGCCGATCTACCCGTACACAACCGTGGTTTTTGCGCGGCCGGACAGCGGGATAATCATCAGCAGCCCGGATGATCTGAAAGCCTACCGCATCGGTGCAGTCACTGACGATGCCGCGATCCAGCAGCTGGTGGATGCGGGAGTAAACCGCAGCAGTATCGTTCAGGTTCCTGATGAGTATATGCTCATTAATCAAATCCGGAACGGGACGATTGACCTCTGGGCTGACTCGGAGATCTCGGGCCGGGTGCTTGCACGGGAGATAACGGGAAATGCCTACTCGTTCCGGGTTGTGCACAGGTTCCCGGAGATCCCTATCTACTTCGGGTTCAGCCGGGATGTGCCCGACACCACGGTGCAGTCCTTCCAGCATGCGCTCGATACTCTCAAAGAGGAAAAGAACAACCGGGGGGTCAGCTCATATGATACGATCATCGGGAGGTACATTCCATCCGTCGGCCTGGCCCCGATCAGCTACCTGACCGAGGAATGGGCACCGTTCAATTACGCGGAGGATGGCGTCCCGTCCGGTATCTCGGTCGAAATCCTCGAGGCAATCTTCCGGACCATGGGTGTCAACCGCACCCGGGCTGACGTACATATCGTTCCCCTTTCCGAAGGCTTCCGCCAGGCGCAGGGTAACAATACGGTTCTCTTCTCCATCGTCAAATCGCCGGAACGGGAGCCGCTCTACCAGTGGGCGGGCCCGTTCACCAAAGCCAGGTTCGTGGTCTATGCGCCGGTGAGCAGGAAAATCACGATCTCCTCGCCGGCTGACCTGAACCGCTACCGGATCGGGACCGTGAAGGGGACAATCGAGAACACCCTCCTTGCCAACGAGGGTGTGAACTCCTCGCAGGTCACAAGCGGCATGGTCCCGGAGGATCTTATCAGGATGCTCGACGAAGGGCAGATCGATCTTTGGGCAACCGGGGATGTCACCGGGCGATACGAGCTGAAAGTTGCAGGGGTGAACCCCGACGCCTACGAGATTGTCCACACCCTGAGCGAGAACGATTTCTACTTCATCTTCAGCAGGGATGTTCCAAAAGACCTGGTGAGCGCCTTTTCAGATGCGATCGAGACCGTGAAGACCCAGGAAGATGCGCAGGGGATCAGTGATTATGAGCGGATAATCTACAAAAATATCGGCGTTGGATGCACCCGACAGCCGTTCCCTGACGAGTCCGTTGTTGCCCTGGTGAACCGCACCACCGCGGATATCCATGAGGATGCACTCGGCACCTTCCGGAAGATCAACGCCGGCCAGCACCCGTACCGGGATGCGGGAAACCCGGAGTTATATGTCATTGTGTACGACAGCAGCGAGACCTTCGTTGCACACGGATCCAATGTCCGGCTGGTCGGCGTCAACTATCAGGGAAAGACGGATGTGACGGGAAAACCTGTTCACGATGAGATCCGGGCTGGTGCACAAAAGAACGGCACTGGCTGGGAGGAGTACGTGTATATCAGCCCGGTTCAGACCAACCTCTACTACAAGCGCACCTATTATTCTCAGGTAACGGGAAGCGACGGGAGGCCATATATCGTGGCGGCAGGGAATTTCAAGCGCTGTTCATGATTAAAAAATATCCTCATCTCTTTTTTCAATACGGTGAAGAATGTCTCTGTAAAGATCATTATTACCGGGGGAACGTACATGGACGATGTTGAAAAAGGAATGGAGATTCTCAAGAAAAAAAACTCTGTGTTGCCGACCACAAAAATTAAAAAATTTTTAAAAGTCACAATCAATTGTGTGTTATTTAAAAAAATACTCACGTATTGAATAAGGAGAGATTTTGACTTGAAAAGATGTTCGCCCTGACCGGGCTTTGATTGTTTTACCTTTTTAAATTAATCATAATCAACAGTATATTATTAAAAAAATGATTTTTGAGGAGTTTTAGGTTTGTGAAAGCATCTGAATCTGGTGGTCTATCTGGCAGGCCCGGGTCCATTTTAGTGTGCAAAACAGAGTGAACCCGTCCTACTATGTTCAATTTATTCATAGGGCATATCAATTATTACAATACATTTGGTTTGAATAACGGTGCCTGAAGGTAGATGAAAGAACAGTATTGTACAGCTTTCAGAATTTTAACCGGAAACGTGATGTTCACTGTCAATTCATTCCGCTTCTGACGAAGTCTGTAAAAATATCCGGTATAAAATCGTTCGAAGGAGGGAGAAAACCGGAAGAGAAATTACGGGGGGGGAATGAAGGTCTGGCAGAAGGGGGTCCGTATGCTCTTATTCCACGCGTCACAGGATTGATCAAAACCTCCCCATCCGGGCGGTATCATTGTTTCTGTCCTTTCATTACGCAAAATCCGCGGGATCTCCTGATAACAGAGACACTGGAAAATCCAGCCTCATTAAAATAACGGCTGACCTCATCAACGGTCCGGAACCGTGCGAACTGTAAAAACCTTCCTTTTGTTTTTTCATGGCGGTACTGCATGGCAATCTCTCCGTCTTTTTCTATGAAACCTGCAACCAGGGTACCCCCGGGTAGCAATACCCGGCAGACATCACGAAATACCCAAAATGGATCCTCAAGAAAACAGATGACCGTCATCATCAGGACAACATCAAAAGAATGTTCACGATAGGGCAGGTGCTCTCCCTCACCGAGGACGACCTCAACGCCCCTGCCCTTTGCTATCCGTATTAATGCAGGGGATGGATCAATTCCACAACGGATACCAAACGGAACCGCAAACCGGCCTGACCCAACGCCGACTTCAAGCCCGCGACCGGAATCCGGCAGTGCTGCACGGAGCATACGCAGCTGTGCCTGGTAGACATCATCATGCTCATCGAACCACCGGTCATAATCCCCTGCATGATTGTCAAAGATCCGGGCCAGGGAGTTCATGTAAGGTTCCCTCTGGGTAACCCCAGCCGTATCTTCATCTTGTCCCGGATTGAATCCTCCTGTCCTTTCAGGCGGTCAATCCCCTGCTCACCCTGATCGTAATAATACCGCAGGAGATGAAAATAGTCTGCGACCAGATCCTGGAACTCTTTTTTGTACCGGACTTCAACTATACTGTCGCCCACGAACCCCTTGATGGAAATGAACTGTTCTTTTTCAAAGGAGAAGTACGGTTTCCTGAGTTGTTCAAGGAGCCTGACTGTACCGAACTGCTCCAGAAATTTCAGGAAACCTTCGGTCAGCGGCTCATTCAGCGCATACTCCTTCATCAGCGAACCATCAACGCATACTTTGGTCTGAACGGACCTGAGTATCCGCACTCTGCGCCACCTCCCGGATCGCATCTGCTTTTCGTGGAGATGCTCCTTCTGGTGGAGAAGAGTTGTCTGCAGATCGAATAATCCCTTTCTTTCCCGGTGAAAACTCCTGCGACCCGGATTGATCTGAAGATAAAAGACGTCCCTTATTTCACCCCATCGGGCTGGTAACTGAGCAGGACGTTTCCCGATCCCAGCGTCCTGGCGTTCAGGAGGTTCAGTTTCAGGTGATCCTTGAATCCCCTGAATAACGGTTTGCCGCTGCCCAGGACAACCGGGTTAACAATGAGCCGGTATTCATCGATCAGTCCATGGCGGGCGAACTCTGACACGAGGCTGCCACTGCCATATATCACCATGTCCTTCCCGGGCTGCTCTTTCATCTTCATGATCTCTTCAGGGATAACCTCCCTGACCAGCCGGGTATTGTTCCACTCTGCTTTTTCCAGAGACCGGGAAAAAACAATTTTGGGTAAACCGTTCATCGCTTTCTGGATCACCGGGTCCTCATCAGATACAGTCGGCCAGTACGCTGCCATCATGTCATAGGTCACCCTGCCAAACAGCAGTGTATCGACGCTTTTCAGCATATCTTTAGACAGATTTTTCAGGACATCGTCCCAGACAAACCAGTCCAACTCCCCGTTCGGTCCGGCAAAGTAGCCGTCTACGGTCACCATCTCCTGCGCAATTATCTTTCTCATATCATTCACCGTGAAATTTCATGTGCGTTCATCAATCCTTACTTCCTGCTTAAGAGTCCTGGTATCAGATTTCCTGCCGGTCACTTGATCATCATCATTATCGTAAGCCCGCAAATACCCCCGTTTCTTCAAAAGCCTTTAAAACATCGATGCGGACTGCCGGTTTCTACCGCTGTCGATGCTTTGCATAAAGACGATATATTTCATTATGGTTTACCAACAATGACCGCGGTCATTCCAAAAAACTTTCCGTACCGCGCAACCTCTGCTTCCAGTGCCTCCTGCTCAGCATCGTCCGGTTCCCTAAAAGGGTTCATGCTGATCTCAACTGAATTGTTCTTCGTGGCTCTATGCCATGTGCCTGCCACTTTGCCGTTCAGAACAATGACTGCGGTCAGGGCATTCCCCATGGATATCATCCGCTCAATATACCGCTCCTCACTGATATCACTCCTGTCCTTGTAGGCTATCGTGTACTCATCATACACCGACAGTAACAGTGCAGGAGGGGGATCGGGAATTGTTTCTGCAGGCGGGGGGAACCACCATCTCTTCCCATCCTGTGTCATCTGGTTCAGTTCTGATTTGACCGTGTCAAGGGCAGGTGCAGCGTCTTTTTCTGTGAGCCCTGACCACCACGAAAAGTCCTTCAGCTGCGCCGGGCCGTGACTGGTGAAATATCTGAGTGCCAGTTCGGCGATGGATTGTTGCCGGTCCAGCCTCTTCGATCCCCCCACGCGTTCATCCAGAAGTGCGTACGTAAATTGTTTCCCGCGCCGTGGCCCGCTGCAGATCAAGCCATCCAGCTCTGCCCGGGTGATGATGTGGCCAAGGCGCTGGACGTCAGTTTCGATACCGTTGTCTGCCAGGGTTACCTTCAGTTCCTGCCGGGTAAGATACGTGTGACCTTCAAGCGCTCTGGCGATCAGCGCATTGCTTTGGGCAAACAGCGCCTCGTCGAGCCCGAGTCTCCGGTTGTAGGTCGCAAGGAATGATTTTATTCTCGGTGCCGTTAACTCAAGCATCCAGCGGATATCCTCCGGCATAACAAAATGCCATGTAGGACGCATGACATGAATGCGCAGGATTATCCCGTCATTAAACGCTCGTTCGATCTCCTTATCGGTTGAATTTTTAATACGGAGACCGAGCGCCCATTTTGCGGCAGCGAAATCCTGTGCCTGGACAGCCGCTGAGTGGGTAACTGCGTCGGCGGCCCCGTTAAACGGAGAATGGCTTAAACCAGTGTTATAAAGACGGAGTCTGAGAATCTCTGAGGTATTCATCCGTAATCCGGGTTATGGTTGCATGCGAAACTCATGTGAAGAGGGTGTGGAAACACAGCACTACGATTGTACTTTGAACCAGTAATTACCAGGGCCACTGAGTTAGTACCGGGCGTTCGCATCCTCCTGCATCATGCCAAACAGGTTTCCCTCGGTATCTTTACAGTTCGCCCACCAGCCGATTCCCTGTACTGCCATCCTGGGAATCGTGACGTTGCCTCCGGATTTGAGCACTTTGTCAACGGACTCGTCCAGGTTGGCAACCCCGATCGTGCAGACAAAGGCGTTAACAGCCTGCCCATCGACAGGGGCTGAAGCCTGACCCTGGCGGAACACGATGCCCCCGTTGATACCAGCTTCAGTTCCTGGTCCGGTCGTTACTAACCAGTAACGATTTTCATCTTTCAACTGGATGCCGGGGATAATCCACTCATGGATCTCCCAGCCAAACACATTCCGGTAAAACTTCACCGCCCGTTCCGGGTCCCCTGCATGTATCTCAAAATGAATAATCCTGTTCATTTGATAATCAACTCCCTATTTGTTCCTGGTCATACATCCTTCATTCCTCTGACGTGCATTTCTCATTCTGCTCATCCCCGATTTTTTTGAAGGTTACTTTTCTTCCCGGGTTAATAGGTTATCCAAAGCGGCAAAATGTGCACCTCCGGTTGGATAAATCTACCAGCAACATCAGGATAAAGGAATTAATCCGATCATCCGGCGATGAGCATCTGATTCATGTGACTGCCTGTCCTTCCTTCGTACCATCTCAAATTAAAATTGAATACCTTTCTTTCGTATCGAACCACCGGTCATAATCCCCTGCATGACGGTCAAAGGTCTGGGCCAGGGAGTTCATGTAAGGTTCCCTTTGGGTAAGCCCAGTCGTATCTTCATCTTGTCCCGGATTGAATCCTCCTGTCCTTTCAGGCGGGTAATTCCCTGCTCACCCTGATCGTAATAATACAGCAGGAGATGAAAATAG
>DATEXZ010000033.1:0-7576 GCA_035256445.1 Methanoregula sp. | reverse complement strand
CTGGTGTTCTCACGAGATTTGAATCTGATGCAAGAATCTGAATTCAGATTCGGTATTTTCTCAAATGCCGATTATATTCGATTTTGGGGTAAAACAATTATTTTTACGGTTTCAATTATAGTCTGACTGCACCTGGTGGGGCGGATATTTGCCTGTTTCAGCCTCACCTGCGTATCAGGAAAAAAAACCAGATATGAGTGTTGGAATTTCAGAACGGAGATTGAAAGTTGAAGCCTTTGCAGGAGCATTACACCAAAAAAAGGATTTCCCGAGGATTTGTTCATAATTTTTTTTCGTCTGCGGAATCCGATATGATCTTTCAACCCTGCAGGTACTTTCTCTATCTATAATGAGCACCCTGGATCAGCCGTTCTTTGCCGCATTTACACGGTCAATCAATGCCTTAACCTTCTGCTCTTCCCCGATCTCTTTCCTGGTCAGCACGAACTGCCCGACAACGGTCACCCCTTTTAACTCAAGGGCTTTCTTCAGGATTGGGAGCGTGTCCTTTGCAGAACTCCCGCAGGTTGCAAAGATAACGGCTTTTTTCCCGTCACACCCTTTCAGGGCCGCAATCGCCGCGTTGATTGCCGGCGTAGCCTTGAAGGCCCAGACCGGCGTGCCGATGACGACCAGATCAGTTGCCGAGACATCGATGGTCTCCGGTTCAATCTGGTCGCACTCTTCCTTCATCGCACGGTAACATCCCAGAGTGTACGCAGTGATTGAGGAATAGTTCTGTTTCAGTTTCACTTCAATGAGATCTCCCCCGCAGGCCTTCTGGATCTTCTCAGCAATCCCGCGGGTAATTCCGGAATACGAATGATAAATGATACTTGTCTTCATAGTTACCTCATGAAATATTCCTGTTTCTTCATATGCCTTCCCGTTTTTAATTCTCACGCAATATTGCCAGATTGGCAGAGGATCCGTCGGTGATGAATGCCCGATAGAACACTGAAACCTGACGGAGTCCCATATTGGCCCGGATTGGCTCTTTCTGGTAGTTGAGGTTGTCAAAAGTCGTGAATTACAGCTCATGATTTAATAAATACACGAAAAATAGGCTTCTTAGAAATCCTCAAAATATTTTTCTGGCTCTTTGGGGGCTACGGCATCTAATGTCTCCGCTCCCGCCGCTGTGGCATCCCCCTGGAGCGATGACTCCAGATAAGGTAATACGACACAATCGCAAAGCGAAGGGGCAGTTCGGGGGGACAGGCACTGTCCCCTCCGTAAACAGGTGCTTCACAATTTGTTGAAAACTCAGGGTGTCTACAAAGCCGAAAAATACCGATTTTAAGCGAAAATACACCAGAATGCCATTTTTAAAAATTGCCTTAACAGACCCTTTTGCCTGGCGGATCTCAGTGTTACTCGACCATAATGCCGATACGGAAAAAGGACGCTATTTTCTGGATATTCCTGTTATACCCCCTTTACTGTTTTTACCAGGGTAATCAGGTAGTTTCCGTACCACAGAATTCCCATGCCGATAGCAATTCCCAGGGTCATATGGAAATATCTTCTCTTTTCGGTAAGAGTATCATAGACTAAAAATACGATTAAACCGGTGATAAATCCCCCAAAATGTGCGATGCCATTGTTCACAGAGTCTCCCACGTTCATGAACAGGCCGAGGTTCAGGCCTTCTACTACGATTAATGCCAGCACAAAGGTGAGCAACCCGCACATCAGGTAAAAAAGAATCCTGGACCGGGAATATTCCGGGTGATCGAAGTCTTCCAGAGTGTCACCCAGTATCCAGAGCACGATACTGATAAACGTGTATGCAATGAAGGTAGCAACTATCCCGGAAAAACCCTGCGACTTTACCTGCAGCCCGAGGAACTGGAACAACCCTGTCGTAAGAAGCGACGTGATTATCGGGACGATAACAAACGAGCACCCTGCCATAACCCGGAACCTGCGCCGGTTGTTCTCAAACGAAAAAACGGCTACGAGAGCAATGAGGTAGACAGTTACATTACTCACCAGGTGGGGATACAGCTGGGAATGCGTATAGCTGTTCAGAATATACGTCTGCAGTCTCCAGGGTTCACCCGTGTTCAGAATAAACCAGGAATCCTTGATCTCATGGGGGATGAAATAAATCAGAAAGATAAGGGACGGTATTATGACAAAGAAGAGGACCCATTCAGGAAGTGTCCAGGATTTCAGGTTGGTTCTGACCTGATCCAGTTTTACGGTGAAATCACGGGAGAGGGTTGGGGTTCCCATATATCTGCATCGGTGGAATGCAGAATAAAGGTAGTTATCCGGGATTTCAGGGACAGAAAGGATCTTTGTCGGGATGTTTCCTCCGCGGGGATTACCCGATGAAATACCAGTGGCGGCAATTTTAGGAGAGGTTATTCTGAAAAGGAAAATAAAAGGATTGGCACATTAAGCATGATAAAACAGGTTTTTCAGGCAGCAGGGCTGTTTTTCAGCGCGTCCCCAATCTCCTGCTGTTCGGTAATATCCCCTATTTCCTCACGTTCGGTAATATCCCGGATTGATTCGATTGCGCCGATTACCGTTCCACGGTCATCGTAGAGCGGGGATGCCTTTGCCCACAGGACAGATCTTTTTCCTTTCGGCTGGGGCAGCGTTGTCCTCGCGATAAGGACTTCCCGTTCCTTGCGGAGAATGTCCGTATAATTTTTTGCCATTTCCCCATCCTGTTTAAAAATCAGGTCGATCAAAATCGGCCTTCTGTCCTGATAGAACGGCAGGGCATATTCGTAATTGCCTTTCCCCATCATGTCCTCAGCTTTGACCCCGGTCAAATCTTCAATTGCCTTATTCCAGGCGATGACCTTCCCCTCCGGATCTATGACGAGGGTCGCATCCGGCAGGTTGTTGATGATATCGGAAAACCGGTTTTCCGATTGTTTCAGGGTTTCTTCCATGTTCCTGCGATCGGTGATGTCAATAACCTGTATAACAAACTGGACCATGGTACCCTGACTATCCCTGATCGGCTCCCATGACTGCGACCCAAACCAGGTCCCGCCGTCTTTTTTTACCCCTTTGAACTCGACATTGCGGCCCCGGGTCTGGTTTTTTAATGCATCCTGCAACAGGGCTTCCATTCTCTGCCTGTCATCATCATGCACCCACCAGACGAATTTACCGATAAGCTCTTCCGGGGCATAGCCGGTGATATTTTTACAATTCGAGCTCAGATACAGGTTTCTCCCACAGGGATCGCAGATTGCCATCATTCCCGGGGCAGTCTCAACGATAGTACGGTACAGCCGTTCGCTTTTCCGAAGGGCTTCTTCAGCACCTTTTCGTTCGGAGATGTCCGTAACCATGGCAAATGATCCGACAAAATCATCCTTATTGAAGACAGGTGTCGCCGAAACAAGTGTCCAGAGCCAGGTACCGTCCTTCCGGAGATAACGCCGCTCGTAGCGGTCTCTTTCACCCTTGCGACGTACCGACGCATGGTACTCGTGATCGGGGAAATCATCCGCATGAATAAAATCCGTGATGAACCGCCCGCGTATCTCATCCGGCGGGTAACCCAGCATCTCTGCCATCCGCTGATTTACCTGTTCGATCCGGAACTCGCCATCAAGAACCCAGATGCCCTCATATGCCGTTTCCACGATACGGCGGTAATTTTCTTCGCTTTCCCGGAGTTTCTGCTCTTTTTTGTTCAGCTCATCATAGTTTTGTCGCAACTCCTCCTCGGTTGCAGCAATCTGTTCGTACGCAGCATGAAGTTCATCGTTTATTATGCGCAGTTCATCTTCAGAATGTTTGGTTTCGGTGATATCACGGCCTACGGACTGGTATTCGACAAGTGTTCCCTCGTCATTAAAAATTGCCCGATCGCTCCAGCGCTGCCAGCGGATCTCGCCATCCGGCATAATGATACGATGGTCGATGGAGGCGACCGGGTTTTCCCGTGTCAGGGTCAGGAAGTGATCCCTGACAAGGTCCTGTTCCGCCCGGGGAATGTACGGTTTAAATTTTTTCCCGATGATCTCGTCGCGTGATTTGTTAAAATACCGGCAGTACGCCCCATTCACGAATACGTGAGTAACATTGGGAAGAAACCGGCAGATGAACTCGGTCTGGTCTTCCACAACGTTCCGGTACCGTGCCTCGCTTTCCAGGAACGCCTTCTCTGCCTGCCTTCGTCGTACGGCTGCAATGATCTTGTGCCCGAGCTCAAAAAACTGCGGTGTCGGGGTCCCTCCTTTCTGGAGATAAAAATCCGCTCCGTTATCGAATGCCTCAATCACTACATCTTCCCTGCCTTTCCCCGTGAATATTATGAAAGGGAGATCGGGAAAGTCGGCGCGGATCTCTTTGAGAAAAGCAATCCCGTCCATCTCCGGCATCTGATAATCAGAGACAATTGCATCATACCGTACTGATTTAATTTTTTGCAGAGCTTCAGGGGCGGATATCACCGTATCGACACGGAACTGCCCTGATTTTTCCAGAAAGAGTTTCCCGATTTCGAGAAGCGCTGGTTCGTCATCTACATACATTACCGAGATCATACGGAAATAACCTGTCCTGTTTAAGGGATTCTGGACGTTATATGAGAAAGTTAATATTCAATTGAAACTATTCTTCCTGAACGGATTTGACTCGTATCTCCTTTCCTGCGATTCATATCCGGTATGAAAATTGTACAGGTCGTAACTTATTTATCACGGGTATTCGGATTATCCGCAGCGATTAACATTCTCCGGCAAAAGGAATGTTTCTTCCGTACCTGAATTTTACTCATGGATTCTTTCGCGGTCGAGGGGTACAGCCCCAGGCACGGCATTTCAGACATCGGTTACAACCTCTTTTCGAGGGCACGTGACTACGGTGAATTTTTGCTCTACAGCTCATTATTTCTCGGTACCGCCGCAGCAGGCATGGCATATACTTCCTGTTTCATTCAGGGTATTCCCTGCACAAGCCATATCGCGGTGGTCATGTTCCTGATAGTATTTTCCGTGTATAATCTGAACCGGAAAACTGACGAAGCTGAAGATGCACTCAACCACGAACGCCGTTTCCGTATCACAAAAAAGTTCGAACGCCACTTTCTTATCGCTGCTATCGGTGCGTACCTCATCGCTCTGATTATCGCCGCGTCTTACGGTCTCGCAGCTTTCTGTGTGGTCACCATACCGCTCGTGAGCGGAATATTCTACAGCGTTCCTGTACTGCCGAAGTGGTGCGGGTACCGGCGGCTGAAAGAGATCCCGGTGATGAAAAACCTCGTTGTCTCCGCGGCGTGGGCGCTTGCATTTTCGCTGGTGCCGGTATATCTGGGTACGTCCGTACCGGGTGCGGGGTCCCTGATCGTTCTTTTGTTCATATTCTGCTGGACATTTGTTGGCTCAGTTCTCCCGGACATCAGGGACCGGATCGGAGATTCCGCAACCGGTGTTGCGACCATCCCGGTCCTTGTGGGTGTTGCCCGGAGCCGGCATATCCTGACACTCATGAATATTTCCGCCGGAGCCATTATTCTGCTGCCGGGCAGTGCTATTATTCCATTGCCGGCACGCGCTGTCATAATCGCATCCCTTGTCTACTCCCAGGCCTGCATCTGCTCCATAGACCGGACAACCAGGAACGATCTTCTCTGTGACGTGATTTCTGACGGCCAGTTCCTTACCATTGGCGGGTTATGCCTGGTAATTTCTTCGATGTCGTTCCTTCAATTCTGATTCATATGCAGATTGGGTGCAGGGTTCGGATGAGAGGGTGGCAATAATAATAAAATTATGAAAGATATATGAAGATCATTGTCGTAGGAAAACGCTGGGTATGGATTCAATCAAAATTTATGAAAAACACCAGAAACTTATCCATTCCATCTACAGTTCACGGCTCAAGATTCAGATTCTCCTTACGTTACTCCATAATACGGCGTCCCTCAGCCGGTTGCGCGAGGTAACCGGGAGCGCATCCCAGGCATTAATTCCCAAGATACGCGGTCTTGAACGACAGGGGCTTATCGAGGCGGTGAATTACGAGTACCACCTGACCCCGCTGGGGCGGGTGGTGGCAACAAATGTCGAGGGTTTTGTCCAGCTCGTGGGAGGAATCGACCAGCACCATGCATTTTTTGCCGACCATGATCTGTCAGACCTTCCTGCAGTTTTTCTCCAGAACATCGGCGCCCTGTATAATTCCGAGCCAAAACAGGACACAACAACTGATATGTTTTATGTGTATTCCCACTATCTCGAGATCCTGAAGGATGCGGCTTATATCCATGGGATCTCTTCAGTTGCCAGTCCCGGTCTTGCCCAGTTCATAGCAGAAAAAGTGGTCACCGGGATCCCGGTCGAACTTGTCGTCAATCGCGAAGTTGTGGAGCTTTTAACCAAAGAGCCGTATGCCTCGAATATGCAGGGGCTTGCAGGTTCTCCCAATTTTTATGTATGGGTAACCGGTGAGAAAATGCGGGTCGGGCTGACCGTCACCGACAAGTACCTGTCACTGGGCCTCTTCAAAAAGGATACAAACCTGTACGACAGCTCCGCCGACCTTTTCAGCAGCGATCCCGAGGCGGTCGAATGGGGAGAGAGCCTTTTCCGGTATTATAAGGAACGGTCAAAACAGCTTGATATTGCAGCATTATTTGAAGGGAAATAATGGCAGAATAACCTGCAACTTAATCCCTTCGGGTCACAGGAAACGCCGTGAATATCTGACGTTGTGGGAAGCCCTTGTTTTTACTGGACGGTGTTCGGAGATGTCCCGGTTTCCCGGGCTACTTGTCGTTTGGATTTGCAGAGTTCATATAAATCCACAATCCGGCGTATGTCGGTCATGTTCTTCACCTCATGTCCCACCACACTCGATCTCGTTACAAGGTGGAACTTGTCTTCAGGTGGATCAAAATTGGATTGGCGTTTTCGCGTTTAGTGGATCAAAAAGGAATTGGCGAAAACAAGAATCCAGAATAATCCGGTTTAATGGGAGAAAAACCGGCCTGTTTAAACCTTTTTGAATGGCGGATCTCAAGGCTGATCGGCCAATACTCCGGGCAACGGGAAAACCCCTTTTTCGATCCAGTTACTCTTGTTTACCCGGAAGAGTTGTGGATTTTCATAAGGGCAGTTGGGACCTGCTCATACCTCATATACCAAAATGGGCTCAAAACGGCAATCAGGACTCAATTCGGGCATATCTGGTTTTCAGCATGGTCCCGGTCACCGGTCTTATTGGGGCACTTTTGAACACATATTTCCAGAAAATGGGGATACGGACGCAGAATTCCGAACAATCCAGTTTAAGGGGAGAAAAACCGGCCTCTTTATTCCCTATTGGCTGGCGGATCCCAAGGTTGATCGGCCAATACTCGGGCAATGGGAAAAACTCCTCTTTCGAACCTTTGCTCTTATTTACCCGGAAGAGTTGTGGATTTTCATAAGGGCCACAGGGACCTTATCTTGCCCCATATACAAAAATGGGTTCAAAATGGCAATCGGGACTCAATTCGGGCATATCTGGTTTTCAGCATGGTCCCGGTCACCGGTCTTATTGGGGCACTTTTGAACACATATTTCCAGAAAATGGGGATACGGACGCAGAA
>DATEXZ010000032.1:0-2504 GCA_035256445.1 Methanoregula sp. | reverse complement strand
AGGGACTGGGCGTTGAACAGGTGTTCCGGCATGCGGGAACAGAGCCGGTTCCTGATATCCAGATACCGTTTATGGAGTGTGTCAGGGGTCTCTGTGGCAAAAATTTTGTATTCCGCCGGAACAATCCCCCACGCAACAACTCCTCCCCGCTCCATGTACGTAACTATGGCATCGGCATACAACAGGAACTCTTTTGCGGTTGTGTAGGCGTCGATGGAAACGATTGAAGGCTGGAGATCCATAACAAACTCCCAGTCTGTATTCGAGCAGCAGTGGATGCCGAGTCCCCCCCTGACCATCGCCGCGATATCTTCCCAGCCGGATCGGACCACTTCCTGATCAACCGGCACCACCGATGATCCCAGTGAAGCAAGGTATGGTTCATTTAAAACGACGACTGTTTCTTTGATGCCGGTCTTTTCTTTCATCTCTTCCTCGCACCACCGTGCCTTGAGCGCGATCATTTTTGAAAGCATATCGGCAAGCTGTGAATCATAGTAAATCGGACGCTTGTCTGCATCGACGACCTGCATTCCAAACGTGACCGGTCCGGTAACCTGGCATTTCAGTATCATCGCACGGGAAATGTCATGGGACATCATTTCGATGAATCCTGATGCATATTCATTGCGCAGCCCGTAGGGAGTATAGTTGCCCTCCACATAATCCATGTATACCTTTTCAATTTCTGCAGTATGATCGGTCGTACTGTCATACTCGAGTCGATCGTTCCTGATGATCCTTCCCGGTAACTGCTCTGAGTCATTGAATACAATACTTTCCCGTTGCCCGCGTTCCGGAAGGGTCGGTATATAAGGGAACCGTGGGAATATTGCCAGAACATCCTCACATGCTTCTTTCGGATTGGTATGAGGGAGTGCACCGACTCCTGTAGCCAGAGAATGAGGTGAAGGAATCATCTTTGCCATGCCGGTTACCCCTTCCTTATCCGACATGTTTCCAGAAGTTCCTGAACCATCGGGAATAAGGTAAGATCCGTGTGCGGCAGGAAAGTGCTTGAGGTATACTCTTCCATGAAGGATGGATCCGCATTGAGTTCGATGTAGGCAATCCTTGATGCAATTTCGTCCAGGGTTTTTCGCTGCCGGCGGTTGATAAGTGCGAGATTTGCACCCGTCACTGCGCCGTTGCCGATATTTTTTATGCGTTCTGCCGCTATCTCCGGTATCAACCCGATAATTGTTGCATTTTTCTTATCCAGATAATTGCCAAATGCGCCTGCAAAATAAATCGTGAAGATATCATGTCTCGTGATACCTGCTTCTTTCATCAGGACAACACATGCAGCATGGATAGAGGCCTTACTCATGATAAGGTTCTTGATATCGTTTTCCGTGATCACTATATCCTTCCCGATGTCGGTCTCACCTGCCCACGCAACAACAAACTCCGGGAAGTGAGGGCCTGTACGGACCCGTTTATTATCTATACTGGTATTTATCCTCCCGGTCCTGTCAATAACGCAGGTGGAGATAAGTTCTGCCAGCAGATCAATTAATCCGGATCCGGTTATTCCCCGGGGTTTGATGTTGTTGATGGTACAGTAGCTGGGATCCAGAGTAAACGGGTCAACAGTAATTTTCTCAATCGCTCCGGGGTTTGCCCGCATGCCAAACAGTACTTCTCCCCCTTCAAGTGCCGGGCCGGCTGCACCGGCGCAGGAGAACATCCAGTCTTTGTTTCCGAGGACGACTTCGAAGTTGGTGCCGATATCTATCAGGAGGGAGATCTCTTCACGTTCACTCATGCCGCAGGAAAGGATATCGGCAATAATGTCACCTCCGATGAAGTCACTGACAGCCGGGAAGGCAAAGAGCCCGCAGTTCTGGTTTGCTGCGATACCGATCCGGCCTGCTGCAACGGACATGGCCCGCTGGACAACAGGCACGTACGGTTCAGCGATGATGTAGGCCGGATCTATCCCGAGGAGCATATGGGTCATCACCGTATTACCGGCAACAACCACTTCGTAAATATCTTCACGGTCAATTCCGGCAGCATCTGAAGCAGACGTGAGAGCCGCATTGATGCTCTCGGCAGCAAGTGCCTGCAGTTTTGTAATCCCGTTTTTCCGGGCAAAATTCACCCGTGCGAGAATGTCTTCTCCGCAGCTGATCTGCCGGTTGTAGTTTGAGGCCACCGCTGCTACCTTGCCGCTGACAAGGTCCCAGAGATATGCCACTATGGTTGTTGAGCCAAGATCAACCGCAGCACCGAAGATGCGTTTTGATGTGTCATTCTCCTGGAGATCGATAAGCCGGTACCCTCCCGGGACCAGGGCTACCGTCCCGGTCACTTTCCAGTCACTGTGGCGAAGGAGAGAGGGTATTTCACGCATAACTTCCAGCGGAACATAGATCTTTTCTGCAACCGGCCCACCGCTTCTCTGGATACCCCATAAAAGCCGGGTAAGATCAGGAGAAGGATCCGTGAGGGTAGGGGGCTGAAGTTCGACATAATATTTCCTGACCGAAGGATGAAAT
>DATEXZ010000031.1:0-11947 GCA_035256445.1 Methanoregula sp. | reverse complement strand
ATATCACCATTCAGGACGTACAGATCCGGCTCGATAACGGGAGCGCTGATATCCACGTCAATTATAAAGTGGATGAAGGTACGAGGTTCATCTTTTTTCTCCTGGGTAAACAGGATCTGAAAAACAAGCTGATGAAGATCCTCAATTATGATGATGCAAAGATAAAACGCATCGATCTCTCCAGTGCCGATTTAACCGTAAATGAGGCTGCCCTGTCGTATGGTAATGGAATCTACTGGTACCCGTCCCATGACTTCAACATCGCGATCCCGCAGCTTTCGGTAAGCTCTCCCCAGGCGACCAGAAATTTCACCATGACACGTGAGTTTCCGAGCGGTATGGGATATTTCTCAACAGAACCCCGCGTAGACCCGGTTGACCCGGGAAACAGCAGGTTGCCAGAGAGACCGAGATAAAATTACATCAGGGAAAATTCATTAACGCAAGTGTCAAAGTACGGGCACTTCCTATCGTTTCGACACTACCTTTATTTCGCTACCGGGAAGCCGTTGATGGATGATTACGTCTGATCGCGGTTTACATGACTTCGATAATTTCCTGTTTGCGAAATTCTGCCATTTTTCTGTTAACGCCATATTGGATAATGACACCAACAACAGCGGAGATAATGCCGATCACGGTGGAGTAAAGAATATTGTTTGCGGCTACATCTGCTGAGAGCGGAAAATCGGGTACGCCACTTACGGAAATGATGTATACGCTGGCTCCATAGAGGATAAAACCCAGTGCAATGACAAAAAACGGAAAAACAATCACCTTTCCAAGACTCTCCCGTTCGTTTGCGTACACATCGATGATCACCCCGACTGAAGTAACCAGACCTGCAACAATAAGCCATTCGATAGAGCCGTAGATAAATGTCATCAGGTACAGCACGAGTCCCAAGCTACCGTCAGTAGAGTAGAATTTCAGCACGTTAATAAAACCTACGGTAAATCCGATGATAATGAGCAGGATAGTGGTCGTATACGTGACAAAGGAAAATCGTCCCCGGGAGAGCGATATCCGGAGGGCATCCATAATGCTGTGCACGATCTCGTCAAACCCAAATCCCTTGTAAAGGAGGTAAGCCCCGATTACCCCTACGACAATGATTGTCGCAACACCGGGGTAATCGAGCAGGTATGCCGTGGCATAGAGAATCATTGCAAGCCCGAGGGGGATAAAAACCATGCGGGAAATCTTCGGATCGTCAAGGAATTTTTTCAGGATATAATAGGTGCCTTCCAGATTGGGCATCTGGTTGACAATGACCCTGCGGATGCTCGAGACCGGGATCCTTGACTGGATAATCGGAATTACATACTCATCTTCAGCGCCGTCGGTAACCAGGATGCAGTTGGTTGCCTGGGTCTCTTGTATAACCTGTTCGAGCGAGGTAGCGATCCTGCGGTCCCCTTCGATCATGTGAAGATGGTTTCCGGCAACAACTGCGATGGCAGTCTCTTCCCCTTTTTCCGTGAGTTCGTCGTAGATTTTGATTGCTGAGAATATGGCGTTGATATCTGAATCTTCCGGGTCAGCCAGCGCTAAGGTATTTGCAGCCTTGAGACAGGCAGCCCGGCCAATGGCCGGACTTTCGATATGAGCCTTCCAGCCAATATCGTCGTCCCGGTCAACACTCAGAACTAATGTCCGACCCGTGGTCATTATTAGTATAAAATTGCGGTAAATCTATTAAATAATTCCTGACGGTAAAAAATGTATAAAAAAAAGAAATCAGATAAGTTTTGAACGCTGGAGGAGCAGTATGTCGTCTGTTGTAAGTTTTTCTCCTGCCCTGAAGTTTTTGAAGAGACTTTCGGCTTCTTTCCGGACCGCTTTTTGCTCTTTTGTAACCTTGACCTTTTTTGTTTTCTTGCGCAGGCCGGAGATCACCTTATCATAATCGCGAAGTTCCTTCTGGCATGCAATGAAGAACTTGTGTTCAGCATCTGCCGATTCCTGTGCCTCGACAAAACTCTTGTGCGCGGCATCCGCTGCTTCCCGCGACTTGTCTGCCTTGCGATAGAACTCGACCATGAGATCGTGATGTTTCTGGGCAAGCTCGGCAAACTCAGTTACCTTTGCGTGAAGATCTGATGCAAGTTTCCGAAAATCGCGGGCCTCGGTGATTTTCGTGCGCATTTCCTTGTTCTGCTCGAGTTCTGCTTCCTGCTCCCGGACCTGGGCCACCATCTGCTTGATCTTTTCGATCAGTTCCCGCTCTTTGTCCGTGGTGAAGACTTCGGTCTGCTGCCGGTACTCCATATACTCGATCTGTTTCTGGAGTTCCTTGATCCCCCGGTTTTTCAGCGTACCGTGCTCTTTCTTGAACGCTTCAATGTCTTCAAAAAGGACATTTGCCTTGTCATTGAATTCATTCCGCTGCGCTTTCAGGTCAAGAACATCCTGGTTGGATTTATCCCGCAGATCTTTGTTCTTTTGCGCCTCTTCCACAAATTCGCGGGTCTGGTTATTGAGAGTATTGCGTTCCCGTGCGAACTTGCTTGCTGCGGCATTGAGTTCGTTGCGGCGGTTTTTGTGTTCTTCTGACTCAGCAAGAATTTTCTTTCGTTTTTCCATCAGGTCATTCAACATGCGTTACCACTCCTCATCCATTACCTCGCACGGGAGGCAGATGTAGTGTACGGGAGAAGAACATGGCAAAAGAGTGATTTGATGACCCTTTTGATTCTCTCACATGACAACTCTGCATACAGGATGCAGGGCTGAAAACATCAGAAAAGGATAGCAGCGCAGAATTCAGATAAGACTCCGGAAAGAAGTCTTTGTTCAACACTCTGTTCATGATGTTCAACTCCCGATACCAGGGCGCACCAGATCGCATGGAGACGCCCCCCTCATCCTCCCAGTGAAGGATTGGTCGAATGTACTATATTTTAAAGGAGCGTGGAATTATTAAGCGTTTCGCCGTAATTAACGAGGAGATAACTGAATAACGGATGTAATGAAGGCCCCGGATGGGATCTCAGGGTAAAAAACTGCAAAAAGGGGTTTATCATAAGGAGTACCCGTAACTCCTTTTCATGGGATCCGGTTTCGGCTATTCTTCCGGCCCTGGTCCGGATCGACCAGCTATTCCCGCAAGGGGAGACATGTGGAACGTTTCAGAATTACTGTTCTGGTATGTTTAACCGACCCATTCAAGGACGCCGCCGCCACTGGACTGGTCCCTGCTGCCGCTTCTCCTGCTCTGGGGCATCTCAACTGCTTTTGGATTCGAGCGCTTGTTTTCGATGTCTGCAATCATGGTCTTGTATGACTGGCGTGTACCAAGTATCTGTGCACTCTTGACACCGGTCATGATGGCGAGCACGCGGATCTTGCCTTCCATATCCCCACGTACCCGTGCCCCCCAGATTACATCTGCATGAGGATCAAGCTCGTAGGTGAGCGATGTTGCAACCTCTTCTGCATCCTGCAGTGTCAGGTCAGTTCCGCCGGTAATGTGGATCAGGCTGCCTGTTGCACCGCGATAATCAATGTCAAGCATCGGGTTGCTCAGGCATTCCCGGACAACACTTTCAGCCTTGTTCTGCTGTTTGCTTTCGCCTACAAGCATGACCGCGACCCCGCCTTTTGACATGATCGCCCGTACATCGGCGTAATCGATGTTAATGAGGGATGGTTCAGTGATAGTTTCGGAAATTCCCTTGACGGTCTCACCAATAAGCTGATCCATGACGGAGAAAGCCTGGCCCAGCGGCAGGTTCGGGACAAAGTTCTTGAGCCGGTTGTTATCGAGGACAATAACCGAGTCTGATGCTGATGCAAGTGCCTCAAGACCTTCCTCAGCACGGATCAACCGGGCTTTTTCAACCTGGAACGGGTAGCTGACCATACCGACGACAATAGCTCCCTGTTCCTTTGCGATCGAGGCAACGACCGGTGCAGAACCGGTACCGGTCCCTCCTCCCATACCTGCTGTGATAAAGACCAGGTCGGCAGATTCAAGGACTGCTTCCAGTGTCGGGCGAGCCATTTCGGCCGCACGTTTGCCGACATCAGGATACCCGCCTGCACCGAGCCCTTTTGTAAGGGATTTGCCGATGAGGATACGCTTGTCCGCCTGGATCATGTCCAGGTGCTGTTTATCGGTATTGATGGCAATGGTTTCTGCTCCGGAAACACCCATGTGGTGGATACGGTTTACCGTGTTGTTTCCTGCGCCACCGCAACCGACAATAACGATCCTTGGCTGACCGACAAAATCGTCTTCCATTGCATTGGCTGAATTTGGCTTATTCAGCTCTTTTTCAAGTTCGGCGTTTTTCAACGCATCATTAATAATACTCTGCATATATACCCTCTCAAACCTTGAATGAAACCTGGTCGCTATCTTTCAGGACACGACTTGCACGCTTTTCAACGAGTTCACGGACCGCCGCCCTGACAGCTTCTGAAACATTGGGATATTCCCCTAAATCCACCATCTGCTGGAGAAGATTGATTTGCTGTTCGGGCAACCGGAGTGTGATTCTCTGCATCATCGCTGTATCTCATTTTTCTGACATATGTCTGACATCTGTCATCTATATGTCAGACAAGGAGAACCCTTGTGTCTGACTTAACCAGATGCATCAAAATAAAACATTAAGGTATAAAAACCTTCTTCTTTGCAAATGCGCCATCTCTCAAAACACATTTAAGACAGCCAATCCAAGTATTTGAGAAAAAACGGGGTTTTTGTGGTGATCGACTTTCCAGAACGGGAGATTCATGGTGGTACCGGAAAGCGACAGCGCGAAAAAACCAGAAAAAATGTGCTGGATTTCAGCGCGAGTATCAATCCCTTCCCCCCCGTCTTTCCATGGCATATGGACCTGACAAGCCTGGAACAGTATCCTGACGACGGTTACTGTGAACTCAAAGAACAGATAGCCCGGACATTCGGCCGTGCTCCGGAAGAGATCTGTGTTGGTAACGGATCGATCGAGCTTATCAGGGTTTTCTGTTCGATCATGCTCAGAGGAAATAAAAAATTTTTCACCGAATCCCACACTTTTGGTGAATACGCATTATCCGCCCGCCTCGCGGGAGCCTGCAGGACGTTAACATCCCGTGAAGCCGATGTATCGTTCCTGTGCAACCCCAACAATCCGACAGGTACCCTCAGAAAAAAGCCTGAAATGATCGCGTATCTTGAGGAGATCAAAAAAGGTGGCGGCCTGCTTTTCTGTGATGAGGCCTTCATAGAACTGTCCGATCCTGCACAGAGTCTGGTGGATGTATGCGATCCCGCACTCTTCGTGCTTCATTCCCTGACCAAAAGTTATTCTGTTCCCGGTATCCGTTTCGGGTACGGGTTTGGCGATCCGGATCTGATCGAAAAGATTGAGATCGCCCGTCCGCCGTGGAGCGTAAACGCCTTTGCTGAAGCATATGCACTGCAGGCATTCCGGCACCGTGATGAGCTCGCAGGATCACGGGCTGCCATTGCAGCTGAACGCGAAATACTCATCACAGGTATGAATGCACTTGGCCTGCGCTGCTGTCCTTCATCTGCCAATTATATTCTTGTGAAATGCGGTCGTGAAGTCGCATCGTTGTGCGGATGTCTTGCACACAGGGATATCCTCGTCCGTGACTGCACATCCTTTGGTCTGCCCGATTGTATCCGTGTTGCCGTGCGGACACGTGACGAAAACCAGCAGCTTCTGGAGGCGCTCTCTGCATGCATGCGCTGATTATGGCCGGAGGTTCCGGCAGCCGGCTTAACCTTGGTGAAAAACCCCTGATCCTGGTTGGAGGCCGGCCCATGATATCGTATGTAATCGATGCTTTTTCTGCGGCCGGGTTTGAGCCGGTCGTGGCTGCATCCCTTTCCACTCCCATGACCATAAACTGGTGTCGTGCACAGGGTGTTACGGTATGCAAAGCTGACGGCGCCGGGTATGTGGAAGATATGATGAGCGTCGTAAGAATCATGGACGAGCGGCACCCGCTTTTTATCAGTGTTGCCGACATTCCCTGTATCACCCCTGAAATTATCCGCACGATTGCAGAAGCCTACTCTTCCTCCGGTAAAGATGGCTGCTCAACATGGATTCCTGCAGGACTGGTTACTTCATGCCGTGGAGGTATGCCGTACCGGAAAACGGTCGATGGCACTGAGGCATGCCCGGCCGGGATAAACATTCTCCGGGGGGATCTCATTGACCAGCCCCAGGATGAACTGCAGCTTCTGCTGAACGAGCCGGGACTCGCCCTGAATGTGAACACACGGGCTGACCGTGTCAGGGCAGAGGACTTTCTGAAAACGAAAGTCTTCTGACACCCCGTTTAGCATAATGAATTTTTATCAAACATCCCAATCTGCGCCCCAGTACTCAAAATAAGCGCATTTTTGTCATATTTGGGAGGAATGCATATAAAGGGGCATCACCCAAGATCTTTATACTATGGTCGAGTCGCAGGAAATCGAACTCGCAGGTCACATTATCGATTCGGGTATCATGACCCAGCTCTTTGACAGGGTCATGGATATGGGGGGTAATTTTGAGATCCTGGTTTTTACTATCGGGAAAAAAAAGACCGATCCCAGCTATGTCCGCCTGCGGGTTGCGGCATCGAATAAGGAGAAACTGCAGTTAATTCTTTCAGAACTTCACCGGCTGGGCGCCCGACCCCTGGTAGTCAAAGATGTACATCTTGTCCCGGCAGAATCTGACCAGGTCGTGCCGAAGGGATTCTATACAACAAGCAATCATCCGACCCAGGTGAAATACTGCGGGGAATGGATCCCCGTTGAATCGATTGAGATGGATTTCCTTATTGTTGTTGATCCGGAAAAAAAGTGTGCCGGGGCAGTAGCCCTTGGAAAAATCCGGAAAGGGGATCTGGTGGTGGTGGGGGAACAGGGGGTCAGTGTCAGTTATCCTGAACGCCCGAGGGAGAGCAGCACCTTTGAGTTCATGCATGGCACGGTATCTCCGGAACGCCCGAGTGAAACTCTTATTGCACAGATCGCACGCGAGATACTTGAGGTCAGACGACAGGGGGGAAAAATTGCCGTTGTCGGCGGCCCTGCTATCATTCACACAGGAGCGGATAAAGCACTTGCCGAATTAATCCGCAGAGGGTATATTGATGTCCTCTTTGCAGGAAACGCCCTGGCCACGCACGATATCGAATATAATCTCTTCGGGACATCACTGGGCATGGAGATATCGACGGGAAAACCCATACTGGGAGGCCATAAGCACCACATCTACGCAATCAGCGAGATAATGCGTGCCGGCTCCATCAGGAAAGCAGTCGAAAAAGGGGTAATTACCGGCGGGATCATGTACGAATGTATCATGAATAATGTCCCGTACGTCCTTGCCGGTTCAATCCGTGATGATGGTCCGCTTCCTGATGTGATTACTGATGTAATGGAGGCACAGGATGCGATGCGGGTCCATATCAGGGGATGCGGGATGGTACTGATGATTGCGACACTCCTTCATTCCATCGCCGTTGGTAATTGCCTGCCTTCAAATGTAAAAACCGTATGTGTGGATATCAACCCGACATCAGTAACAAAACTGATGGATCGTGGTACCACCCAGGCTATCGGCATCGTTTCGGATGCGGGGACATTTCTCCCGCTGCTGGCAAAACAGCTCGAACTGCAGAGCTGCGAAGTGCGTGGAGTACCGGTGCATAAAAGAAAGTAAAGGTCCGGTTTTACCGGGTCAGGGGCATACAGTACGATTTTTCCGATGCGAGGATATACTCCCATTCCTGCCTGCAGCCACACCGGGTCTCAAGGAGAGCGCAGATAAGATCCCGGTCAGCATTCTGTGAATAATCCCGGATACCCCGGACAATCTCATAATCGCAGGCTCCACAATTATGCGGCCCCCGCTTTTGCCCTCCTCCGAGCGGATCACACGTGACATGGAGCGGGGCATCTGAGAGGACAGAAAGAACACTCCAGAGATAAGGCGGACGGTAAGCACCCCGTTTCCAGTAGTACTCCATCTCAGTATTGCGCTGGACAGTACAGGGGTTCATGGAAATCATTTCTGCATACGGAATAGTGTCCCTGATAGATCTTTTCATATCGGAAACGGCCTCGGCCTCGGTCAGGAACAGCGGTTTAAGCAGGAGATAGGCTTTCACCCCCGCTCCGGCACGATGTGCTGCGGCAGAGGCATTTTTGAAGTCCTGGAAAGAGAACCCCTTGTTGATTGACTTTTCACGGATACTGTCGCTGCTTGTTTCAAGTCCGATGGCGCAATAGAGTGGTTTTTCATAACTCCCGTCATCCAGCAGTTCTAAAAAAGACATCAGGAGATCCGGATTAACAAATTCCGGGCGGGTTTCAGCGATAACCAGTTTCCCGCGGAACGCGGTTGCAACCTCAGGAAGAAATTCTGCCGGGACCTCCGCCGGGTCAAAAAAACTCCCGGAGGTAAAGATCTTGACCATACGGTATTCTTCAGTTTTATACTGGTGTGATACCCACGAGAGTTGTGCACGGAGGTGTTCCAGGATTGTTCCGGGGGACTGGTTCCCGGAGTAGCGTTCATGACGGTAACTGCACATCCTGCATTTCGACCAGCTGCAACCGCCACTCTTAAAAATGATGGTAAGGCAATCGAGCAGCTCATTGCCATATCGTTCCTGTCCCCGCCAGCTCGCAAGCGGTTTTTCCATAAGTTCAGAAATCATTAACATCATAATAGTTGAACTTATATAGATGAAAAAGATCGTCCTGCTGGTGACGGGTATTCTCTTTCTGGCCGGCTTTACATCAGCATACCAGGTAGATATAAGTGCACCGGATACCCTGGCGGTGGGAAAACCGCTCATTGTGAATGGGACGACTACATTTGGCATTGGTACGCCCATCGATGTGGTGCTCTACTACCAGCTGACAACCACAACCGAGATAAAACGGAAAATTGTCTACGTCCAGTCTGATTACACATTCCGTGCGGTCTTTGATACCACCGGGCTGCAAACCGGCATGTACAAAGTCGAGGTTCCGACAAGTGGTATGGGAGATTCCATCACGATGCGGGTCGTGAACCTGATCGATCGTTCTGATGATATCCAGATGAATTCTCCACTCTATCAGAATTTTGACGGAAAAATGTCCGTTGCCGGTACGATACGGGGAGATGAAAATTCCGGGGTACAGATTGAGGTTATCGGGCCGGATAACCTGGTCGTATTCGGGCCCTTCTATATCAATACGAATTACCAGGGCGGTTTTGCAACGGAGGTTCCTATAAAAGAACCTGGTGATTATGAGGTCATCTTTACCGATGCAAAGGGATATGTCGGGAACCGGATTATTACCGTTGCCGGCCAGCAACCCCTGACTTCCGGCACGAATCCGGCTGCCACCAAGACTGTTGTCGTGTCTGCCCATACAAAATCCTCCCGGGACAATCCTGCTTATTTTGCCATAATGGGGGGAAGCAGGCTGGTAACCATTCACACTTCATCATCCATAGACTGGATCCTGGAATATGCGGATGACAAGGGAGTTATTCACGTCGTAAATGAAGAGAATGAGAAATCTCCTGAGAAGGTCCAGGTGCAGGGTAAAGGCCAGACAATCTACATAAAGGCGTATCCACTCAGCAATTCGGTCACCAGCGAGGTTTTTGTATACGCTGAAAATGCCACCTCAATTGTGATCAGCTCCACCATACCGGCACCATTTGCCGCGGCTGCCCCCAAAACAACGACGCCTCAGTCCCCTATAATCCCGATCCTCGGCGCAGCAGCCGTGGGACTGGCGATCCTTTTAATTGCAGGAAAGCATGAGAGCCGATAAAATTCAGCTCCCCACCTTTCGATAAAGAAGCCTTTTTTAAATCTGACACCTAACATATGGAGCACTGCCGGGGTAGTCTAGTCCGGGAAGGCGGTAGCCTTGAAAGCTACTGGTGCCCTGCACCTCAAGAGTTCAAATCTCTTCCCCGGCGTTTTTTGTGTGCTGATGTACTGTAACATCGTTTTTATGTGTTCTGAATATCAATAGTACAGGTCAGGAGAGCGTGAATCTTCGATGTGTGTTGCAGTTCCTGCCGAAGTGCTGGAGATAAAAGAGGGGAATCTGGGAGTTGTCGATTATGGCGATCTCAGGCAGGAAGTCAGGCTTGACCTGGTCGACGTCAAGATCGGCGAGTTTGTCCTGGTTCATGTAGGTTTTGCCATCCAGAAACTGTCCCGTGAAGAGGGACTCGAGACCCGGGAATTATTCAGACAGGTATACGCGGCGATGGAGGAATAATGCACGAGTACGCCATCGCGTATGACCTGTATGCGACCAGCCGGAAGACCGCAATTGAACATAAGGCAAGCCTGGTGAAAAAGGTCAGCGTAGAAGTCGGTCAGATGGCGATGGTAAATCCGGAGCAGGTGGTTTTTCTTTTCGACGTGATCAAAGAGGACGATCCTCTGTTTAAGGCAACATTACTCGAATGTAACGAAGTATTACCCCAGACCAGGTGTTCCTGCGGATATTCCGGTCAGGAAATTTTTGTCTGCCCCGGATGCGGTGCACTTCCGGAACTGGTGAAAGGCAGGGAGATCATGGTCACCAGCGTGGAACTTGAGGTGGATGATTAAATGAAGGTCAGCATGATGCACGGCGCTGGCGGGGAAGTGATGGGAGAACTCCTGCAGACGCTGACAAAATTCAAACATAACAACGCCGGGGGTATCGGTCTTGAGGCCCTGGATGATGGCGCTGTTATCCCGCTGAACGGCATGAACCTTGTTTTTACCACGGATTCCCATGTGGTCCGCCCAATCTTTTTCCCGGGCGGGGACATCGGGAGGATTGCCGTCTGCGGTACCATCAACGATCTTGCAATGATGGGGGGGCGGCCGGTTGCCCTTTCCTGCGGGATGATCATCGAGGAGGGATTTGAAGTTGCCGACCTCGCACGGATTGTCGCATCAATGGACGAGGCGCTTGGTGAAGCGGGTGCCAGTCTCGTGACGGGGGATACAAAGGTTATGGAAAAGGGGGCGATTGACGGGATCGTGATCAATACTGCCGGTATCGGTATCGCACGGAATGTCGTGCGGGATAACGGTCTTGTGCCTGGTGACGCGATCATCGTTTCCGGTACCCTCGGCGATCACGGCATAGCGATCATGGCACACCGGGAGGGATTCGATCTCGGGGAACAGATCCGGTCTGATGTTGCCCCTCTCTGGGGGATGATGGAACACGTGCTCGATGCCGCCCCTGTCCACGCGATGAAAGATCCGACCCGGGGCGGGTTTGCAAGCGCCATCAATGAGATGGCCCGTAAAAGTGGTGTAAGTGTGCGGATACAGGAAGAAAATATCCCGATCCGGAAAAATGTCCGGAGTGCCGCAGCGATGCTCGGCATCGATCCGCTCGAAGTTGCCAATGAGGGCAAGGTCGTCATGGGTGTTCCGCCTTCATGTGTCGATGAGGTCCTTACCGCGCTTCGGAGTCACAAATACGGGAAGGATGCCGCGGTTGTCGGTGTAGTCACCAAAGGGTCCCATGTTATTATGGAGACGAGTATCGGGGGGGAACGATTCATCGAACCACCGATGGGTGATCCAGTACCACGGGTCTGCTGATCGATATCTTGTTGAAAAAAGTTTTTTTTATGCCGAGACGACAGGGTCGCTGGATCTCGCTAATCGGATTTCTTCAGTTTCTCCTTGCTCTGACATTCATCTTCATAATAGTGGAATGAAACCCAATTTTCGCGTGTGATTTTCTAACCAGAACCGGATAATTATAGTTTTTATGATGGTTCCCCGCCTCAGGGCCTCTCCGAGGCACGGCGGGGCAGGAGGATTCATTGGGATTTTTCAGTCAAAGATTTTGTTCTGATCCGCCGCGGGGGCGTCCCTTCGGGGGCGGCGGCGTTCATCATACATCGTAATTATTGTTGAAGTGCCCTGTTATGTCTGAAAAAAAATTCTA
>DATEXZ010000030.1:0-3973 GCA_035256445.1 Methanoregula sp. | reverse complement strand
CAGTTTCTGCCAGTACAGGTCCAGCACCCTGTCTGCCGACCCGGTCCTGTTGAGTTCCAGTTCGCTCCGGAATTCAGCGATGCGAAGTTGTGCATGGGTAACCTGCTTTTCAATCCGCTGGGTATTATTGAAGGTAAACGTTTCATCAAGGTCTTCCATCGCAAGCTTCAGGCCATGCAAAGGATTATCTGCACCGATAGTACCTTCAAAAGGTCTGATATCACCCGAAACCAGATCCACGCCCTGAAGATCTGTTGAACTCTCCTGGACTGCAGCTGCCCCGATACCGCAGAGTAAGGCAATGAGAAGTATTCCCCCGACAATAATGTGCTTTTTTCTCATACATTCTCCACACATCATAGTGTGCCGTTGCATGAGTGTAGTATTTTCGGAGCATTAAGTATGGCTATCGTTCGGGGAAAACAGGATTGTCCGGAGCCTTTTTAATTTCCCAGGAAATGTTCAGGATGGTTCAGATTTAAAAATGAAGCGATAATCCGGAAGATACAGCTCCAGAAATAGTTGGGGGAATTTTTACTACTGCAGGAATGAAAATCCCCTCTGACGCGCAGGGGGAATCATCCTTAATTGTTATGTGCAGGTCGTTTACGGATCTCTATCCGGGTACCGGCAGCCTAGTTCAGACAATCCGGGAGAATTATACCATGATGATATCTGTTTTGCAGATGGGTGCCGATGACCGGAAGTGCAACAATAGGGACCATCACTCCTGTTCCGTAAGCTTTTTCAATAAATAATTATAGCATAACGTTCACGTACTTGGTGAGGCAAAAGAGTATTGCCCGTCAGAATCTCTCATGTTTGGGAATTCCAAAGCCCTTTCTGATCGCAGAAAAAGAAAAACCATGCCAGCAGAGAAGATCCCCCCACCGGTAGAAAAGAAAGATTCGGCACTTGCAGCATTACGCACGTCTGAAAAAAAATATCGCACACTTTTTGAACATGCCGGTATACCCACCATAATCATTGAAAAAAATACAAAAATTTCCCTTTCCAATACCAGGTTCAGGGAACTGGTCGGTTTCAGTCAGAAAGAGATAGACGGAAAGAAAAAATGGACCGAATTTGTCGTGCCGGAAATGGTTGATGCATTTTCAGACTTCCTGGCCGGGTGCAGGGATATGCCCGGTACCGTGCCCCGGCAATTTTTTGTATCCCTCGTAGATAAAAAAAACCAGAACCAGCATGTATCCGCACATGTCGCCGGAATCCCAAGGACCCAGCGGTGTATCGTATCCTTTGTCGACATCCCCCGGGATCAGCTGAAGGAACATGAACCCGGGTTCGAAACCCTGCAGATGTCCGAAGTTATCTATAATATTCCTGAACCGACCTTTGTAATCGACCGGAACGGGAGAATTGTCGCCTGGAACCGGGCAATTGAGGAATCAACCGGAAGACCAGCTGCGGACATGCTGGGAAAGAGCGGCAATGAGTATGCTCTCCCTTTCTTCGGGGAACGCAGACCCATGATCATTGACATGATCTTTGCATCCGACCCGGAAGTCGAGAAACTGGGGTACCGGGAAATACAATGGACAGGAAATACCCTTTCTGCAGAAACACCGGTAAAAAGCCAGAATGGAAAAATCAGGGTTATCCGTGAAATTGCTTCCCCCGTTTTCAACAGGTCCGGGGATTTTAATGGTGCGATAGAATCGATCACCGATTTCACCATCACGAAACAACAGGAAGTCGTGCAGCAGGATAATGAGTCACAGTACATGGCCATTCTTGAGCATACTGCATCAGCAATAGCGATCATCGAAGAAGATGCCACCATCTCCTACATCAATCCTGAGTTTGAGAAGATTATCGGCTATGTCAGGGACGAGGTTGAGGGGAAGAAGAAGTGGACGGAGTTTGTCGCTCCAAAAGATCTGGAGCGGATGCAGAAATATGAATCTGAGTGCCGGACCAACCCGGGGAATGCACCGGTAAACAATGAATTCCAGTTCATCCGCTTTGACGGTATGCTCCGGTTTGGATCGCTCACCATGGCTGCGATTCCGGAAACGGGAAGGCTGATCCTGTCGCTCGTGGACACCAGTGATAAAGTGCAGGAAGAAGAGGCTGTCCAGAGGGCGAACAGGAAACTGAATGTGTTCAGCAGCATCACCCGCCATGAGATTCTTAACCATTTGACCGTCGTGAAAGGGTATATCGAACTCTCACGGGAACAGGTCCGCGACCCGGCATTCCTGCTCAGGTCCTTTGACCGGGAGCTGGCAGCAGCAAATGCCATCCAGAAACTGATCACCTTTACCCGGGACTATCAGAATATCGGGATTCAGCCACCTTCGTGGTACAACCTTGCCGGGATAATAAAAGCGGCAGCTGCCAGTGTCCATACGGGATCGATTACCCTCTCTGTCGATACCGACCGGGTGGAGATATACGCCGATCATCTGCTCGAGAAAGTGTTCTTTCACCTCATTGACAATGCCGTGAGGTATGGCAGGAAGATCAGAAATCTCCGGTTCTTCTGCGAGGAGTCATTCGAGGAGCTGCTCGTGATCTGCGTGGATGACGGTATTGGTATCCCTCCCGACGCGAAGGAGAAGATATTCAACCGCCAGTTTTTCCAGAATTCCGGACTTGACATGTACCTGTCACAGCATATCCTGTCCATTACCGGTATGTCCATACGGGAGACAGGGATATACGGCACCGGGGCACGTTTTGAAATACGGGTACCCAAAGGGGCGTACCGGTTCCTCAGCTTCCCGTTAATGAAACATTCCTGATTTTTAGAACAATGCCAGAAATGGGCTTAGCAGAAACGGGCATGAACATGAATGGTTCTCACCCAGCCATGAAAAATTGTAAGGTACGAATGGCATCCATAACAGGCTCTTGGGAGGCCCGGGCGGAGTTTTCAGGGTAAATGAAGCGCCGCGGGGGCGTCCCTTCGGGGGTAGCGCAGATCATCGCAATAACGGGATTGGCACCTCCCAAGAGTACTGGAGTTGTGCAATTTTTTATAGGAAATCCTCAAAATATTTTTCTTAACGCTCTTTTTTGGGCTACGGCATGTAATGCCTCCGCCCCCGCCGCTGTGGCACCCCCCATGGAGCGATAACTCCAGAGAAGGTAATACGACACCATCGCAAAGCGAAGGGGCGGTTCGGGCGGACAGGCACAAAGCCCAGAAATGAATTCGGGCTATTCCTCATGTGCCGGATATCCTGAACTAAACGATGGTCAGGAATGCAAATCCCTGCCGGATTATTTTTATTATTAATGATGCTATAGTGTTAACAGGTTGGGGAAGACGGTATGCAGGCAGGGAGATCGGATGTGCCCAGAAAACCCGGAATGCACATCCCGCAAGAAAAGATGGTTATCCTGGCAGGTATTGTCGTTGCCGGAATAATAATCGCAGCCGTAGCAGGCTCCATAATTTTTCAGGTGCCGGCAAACGGCAGAAACCCTGCAAACCCCTTGGTCACCACAGTTGCTTCACCACATCCCACCACTCAACATCCCATCAGATCCCAGACACCACGGCCATCTCCTGGTGTCACCGTTCAGGAAACGCAAAGACTCCCGGTCGATTTTATCCTCCTGCCCGGAGAACAGACCAGCTGCGGGCTGACCTGCCGCCAGCTGGATGCAACGATAACCAATTCCGGGTACGAGACGGCTCATGATGTCTGTATCACCGTAGCCCTGCATAACAGCAGAAATGAGGTTATCAACCTGAATGGCGAGGCCTCCATCAGGAGCTGTGTCGGCGACATTGCAGGGGGACAGTCAAGAACGGAACATATTTCCATTAATGCTGACTGTGGTCTGTTTGCCTCCAAATGCATAGGGGAAACCCTGACACTGCAGACCCGGGTAACCTCGGTTGAAAAAACAATCCGGTTTCCCGATCAGCTGATAGCAGTGTGATTTGTGCAGGAGAGTCTCCTCTTTAATACTATGGGGAGCTGGATGCAGGCCCGCA
>DATEXZ010000029.1:0-4297 GCA_035256445.1 Methanoregula sp. | reverse complement strand
ATGGCAGAAGATCTATACTGTATCATGATTCCGTGGCTCTCTCTCAATTTTAAAAGTTTTAAACCAAATGCAGCCATCGCGCTTAATGCCACGCGGCACATGAACAAGATCGAGCGAAAAAAACTATTCTCTCCGGATATTGAACCGATGCGGACTGCTGAAGGACGGTGGTTCGAAGCAATCGTGTACGAGATGTTTCTCGATATTTCAAGAAAATCGGACCGGATAAAATATCTTGCACGGAAAGGTGCCGATGCCCCAAGAAAACGAGAGGATGTAAAACCCGGCCAGAACGGTCTTTTCTATTCAAAATACGGGGATATTACCATTCGGGGTAATGGGCAGGATCTCGCGGAATTCGATATGCTTCTGGTTGATGCAGATAACCACATAGCATTTGCTGAGGTTGTAACATCCCCTTCCGATCTAAAAGAATTTGAAGAAGAGATCGCATTCAAGAAGCGCCTGCTCGGGTATCTTTACGGTCAGAATATCACCCCATTTCTCCTCATTTCATCCTTTGACCTGTCTAACTATTCGGTGGTTAAGCGACTGGCCAAAGATAAAACCAATGCGATTATCCATACTACTTCCTGTGAGGAGATCAAATCAGTCCTGAAGCATTATCGTCCAAGGATCATCTATAACAACCCGGAAAATCATCCCAAGCTGGTTTCAGCAACCACGTTCCCGATGAAAAACCCGTTTGATTACAAGCGCTATCATGACGAAGTACGCACCATGATTTTCGCTGATGTATCCAAGGGAGGGGGGAGAAAACATCCCGAAATCACAACCCAGACAGGCCAGATCGTCAAAAAGGTACTCTATGGCGGATTGTTTCCGCAATCTGTCAGATTGCTGTGTGACACCTATGGATTGTCGGTGAAAAGTAAGAAAATCGAATTTGAAGATTTTTCAAAATATTATTCAAAGGCAGTTATAGCAACCGATCTTCCCGGCTATGAACTGATCATCTACCTTCGTTCGCGACAGAAGAAGGAGTACCATAAGATGATCCAGGCAAAAGATGGTCATTTCAAATTTGAACGCCCGACACCGCCGAAGGTAGGTTTTTTTCTCTGGCTCGAAGTCATCCAGCCGACTCTCGGGACGCAGATTACCCATCAGATTCTGGAGTCGTTTACCATAACCGGGCAGAAAGGAAAATAGTGCTTACACGGGGGCATGTTCTGAAATGCCACCAGCATCCATATCCATGAAAAGATTTCCATTTTATTGTCTCCCTCTACAATTTCTCTTGAAAAACCGGTTATTAATCGATGGAAACACAAAACAAACGGGAGCCCAGCTCTCAGCCATTTGTCAACGACCGGATAAAACAGGTTATCCTGATTTTAAAAAAAAATTATTTGGGGATCCCCCCTGTTGCAGATATATATCCCGACGTTATATTTAGTCGAGCAGAGCGCCCATGGCTTCATCATACCTGGCACTCATGACGTAATCAATACCTGATACTTCTGCAGCCTCCGGAGTGAGTGCCATCAGGTCATCCCGTGACATTGTCGAGAGACGGAAATTCCTGCTCCCTGCCATAATCTGCTGGAGACCGGTTTTGAATTTCTGTGAGTAGGTATAGATACCGACTGCACCCATCGGGATCTCCTTGATACGGGGACCAAATTTCTCTTTAAGTTCCTCGTAGCAGACGAATATTTCTTCAATTGTATTGCCGTACTTGGAGACAGACTTGGGAAGGTCACCTTCCTTGATCCATTTCTCAATATTCTTGCCGACCATACCGGGGATCATGAGTCCTCTGCCCATGCAGACTGCCTTGAAATAGGGGCTTCCCATCGCGAGTGCTTTAAACGCCCCCGGTTCGTCGGAGATTCCGCCTGCCATCGCCAGATCCGGCACACGGTAGCCTTTTTTGTCCAGTTTGCAGGCAAATTCGTACGCAAGCGACTGCAGGTAGAACGTGGGAATACCCCACTCGTTCATCATCGGCCACGGGCTCATACCGGTCCCGCCACCTGCTCCATCAATGGTGAGGAGATCAATTTTGGCTTCAGCACTGTAGCGGATTGCCATGGCGAGTTCGACCATGGAGTACGCTCCGGTTTTCAGAGTTACCCGTTTGAACCCGATATCACGGAGACGATCCACCTCTTCCAGAAATCCCTCTTTGGTAACAAAACCAAGCCGGGAGTGCCGTTCAAACTCCTTGATGGCTCCTGCCTTGTAGGCTTCCTGGTTTTCATGCAGGGTCGGGTCTGGTAGAACGATGTAACCTCTTTTCTTGAGCTCGATTGCCCGTTCAAGCGACTTGACCTTGATCTCGCCACCGATACACTTGGCTCCCTGACCCCACTTGAGTTCGATGGTATCAAGATTGTGCTTGCTCGCCACATATTCTGCAGTTCCAAGCCGTGTATCTTCGACATTCATCTGGACAAGCATCTCACCATAGCCATCATAGAATTTTTTATAGATGTTGATGCGGCGATCCATCTCGGGAGACGCGATTACCTTTCCTTTTGCATCTCGTTTCAGACCTGGATCAATACCGCAGACATTTTCACCGCAGACAATCGTAATACCGGAGATCGCTGCACCGATGGCGAAGTGCTCCCAGTTTACCCGGGCAATCTCGGTTGATCCAAGGGCGCCGGTGAAGATAGGAAGGCGCATCCTGACTTTCTTGTCCCATCCATACTCAGTTTCGGTATCAACCTTCGAGAAGAGCGCTGTATCCGGACTGGCTTCGACTCCTTCGGGAAGTCCCTGTGCACCAACTGCGTATCCCTGTATGCTGAGGTGCGAGTAATCAATCGGGTAGTTCTTATCGGCACCTGCTGTCAACTCACCGAATGGGCCGGGGTACAAAACCTCCCTTCCCCGGAAGGTGGATAACCAGATCTCGCAACTGCCCTTACACCCGTCAAGGCACCGGGTACAGATACCCGATGACGGAGCTACAGATCTTGAACGGTTCACCGTTCCGGTTGCCTCGTTTGCGTTTGGTTGTCTGAGATTCATGAATAAAACTCCAAATAAACTGCATATTCTTCGATCTGAACAAACACGGTTTGAGATGAACTCAACCTACATGATTTAATACTCATTCGCTAATAAGCGCTTGCTTTCCATCCTCTTTTAAGCTTTGTGGTTTGAACTCAGGATTTCACCCTATTTCTCTCTTATTTTTCATAAAAATATATGCTGAAACTCAAAAAAACACTCAATTTTTTGCATATTGACCAATCAGAGTTTCTAGTAACCCAACTCCAACATACCGTTTATCATCGCTTTTCGCAAACATACATTTGGCTCTGTAAAAACGGGCGTTTACGGGAATGAAAAAGTGTAAAGGTACGACTTGCATCCGTAACAGGCTCTTGAGAAGCCAGGGGCGGAGTTTTCAGGCAATTGGAGCGCCGCGGGGTGTCCCTTCGGTGGCGGTGCAGATCATCGCAATTGCGGGATTGGCCTTCCCGATAGTACTGGAATTGTGCATTTTAATATGGAAATGCCCTTGGTATTTCCATTATGTGTGCCTGTGGCCGCAGGCATCGTGTTTGTTTTCATGGGAAACTCTAAGTTTTCAACGAATTGCAAAGTACCTATTTACGGAGGGGACAGTGCCTATCCCCCCGACCCGGCCCTGCGCTTAGTGATAGTGTTGTATTACCTTTTCTGGATTTATCGCCCTAGGAGGGGATGCCACAGCGGCGGGAGCGGAGGCATTACGTGCTGCAGCCATAAAAGAGCATTGAGATAAATATAGTGAGGATTTCAGCAGAGCTGTAAATTTATCAATTTTTCCGTAATGGGTTGAAAAATAATGAATACAAAAAACCCTGCCGCAAATTCACGGGATCATAACTTATGGCAGACGGATACTGATACAAAGATGCCGATATCAGGAACAATCCGGGCTGCCCTGATCGGGAGACAGTCGACCCTTCACATGAGCAGGGCGTTTTATGTATCTGGAAAAAAGGATATTTACGGGAAGGTTTACCGGTTATACCAGCAGTTCCGGATTCCGGGTTTTTTTCCGGTTTCTTCCCAGTCTGATCAATTCCCTGGCCTTTTCATAATACTGGCGTGATAACAGCTCTTTTCCAACTTCCTTTGAAAGGACCCCCAGGCTGTTCCAGGCTTCTGCCTGGTTCGGATTCAGTTCTACTACCCGGTTCAGGGCCTGGATCGCTGATTCAAGGAGGTCGCGTCGCTGTCGCAGGATCGCGATCTTTTTGAGAAGCTCACCGCGGGAAAACAAAAACTCCTCATCATCCGGCGAAAGTTCCACGGCCTTGTCAAAATT
>DATEXZ010000028.1:0-6752 GCA_035256445.1 Methanoregula sp. | reverse complement strand
GCCCCTTCGCTTTTACGATTGTGTCATATTACCTTCTCTGGAGTTATCGCTCAGGGGGGTGCCACAGCGGCGGGGGCGGAGGCATTACATGCCGTAGACCTAAAAAGAGCGTTAAGAAAAATATTTTGAGGATTTCCTATGAAAAATTGCACAACTCCATTACTCTTGGGAAGTGTTAGTCCCGCTATTGCGATGACCTGCGCCGCCCCCGAAGGGACGCCCCCGCGGCGCTTCAATTACCCTGAAAACTCCGTCCCAGGCCTCTCAAAAGCCTGTTATGGATACCATTCGTACCTTCACAATTTTTCATAGATGGGTGAGAACCATTCAAGTTCATGCCCGTTTCTACTAAGCCTTTATTTTGATATTCCGGATGAGATCTCATTCCTCATCCGGTTTTTCTCTCGAACAGATTGAACAAGGCAATGAATGGTCAGACTGGATTATTCAACCGGGAAAATATCATATTCCTGAAATTTCATACTTCAGGCTCTTCAATAAGCTCTTCCAACCAGTGTCGCCTTTCCCTGCTTCCCGCATACAATGCAGGGGCCTCCCGTATCTGATACATACTGCGAACGCACCTCGGTACCAAGAATACTCGCATTTGTTTTTTCCTCAATAACGTCCCCGCATTCCTTCTGTCTGCACCAGTTCACAACTGCAACGTTACCGGCATCGAGTGCAGGACTGATGGCATCCAGCGAAGTAACCGGAGAGAGGTGGGACTCTGTGTGCTCTTCAGCCCGGGCACGCAGTGCATCGGTAACCTCTCCCAGCACGCGAGCCGTATCTCCTGTCACCGATGCCAGGCTGATGGAATCCTTTCCCCCGGTACGCTTCACTGCCATGACTTTTCCCGCATCAAGATCGCGGGGACCGAGTTCAAGCCGGAGCGGTACTCCGCGAATTTCCCACCAGTAGTATTTCGCCCCCGGACGCATATCGCGGGTATCAAGTTTCACCCGGTAACCTGCTGCTGTGAGATCCGTTGCAAGTTGCTGTGATGCAGCCATAACGTCTTCATGGCGCTTTCCTATCGTGATCGGGATGATCACGATCTGGATCGTGGCCACACATGGCGGGAGAATAAGCCCCTTGTCATCTCCGTGCATGCTGATCAAAGCGGCAATTGAGCGCTCTGAGATTCCGTAACAGGTCTGTTGGGCGAGTTTCCGCTCCCCGTTTTTATCCTCGTAGGTGATATTGAACGTCCGGGAAAAATGATCGCCGAGGTGGTGCACTGTCCCGATCTGGAGTGTTTTGCCATTCGGCATAATTGCATCTACTGCGATGGTAAAATCTGCACCGGGGAATTTGTCCCAGTCGGGGCGTTTTGAGACGAGAGTCGGGATGCAGAGACCGTTATAGAATTCCCGGTAGAGCCGTATTGCCTCTTCGACCTGAACATTTGCTTCCTCCCATGTCGCATGAACCGTATGAGCCTCTTTAAAAGATGTAATTTCCCGGAGGCGGATGAGCGGGCGGGTCTGTTTTGTCTCATACCGGAATGTATTTACAATCTGGTAGTATCTGATCGGGAGATCAGCATGTGAGCGGATCCACAGGGCATACATAGGATAGATAGCTGTCTCGCTGGTCGGGCGCAGTGCCAGTTTGACATCAAGCGGAACAGTCCCCCCATGTGTCACCCAGTAAACTTCGTCTTCGAAACCCTTGATATGCTCTGCCTCTTTCATGAATTCCTGTTCGGGGATCAGGAGGGGGAAGAGTGTTTCCTGATGATCGCGGTCAAGGAGATCGCGGAGCCTCTGGTATACAAATTTGCGTATCGCAAACCCGTAGGGATACCATACATACAATCCCTTGACAGGGTAGCGGACGTCCATAATCTCAGCCCGCCATAAAATATCGTTATACCATGCAGAAAAGTCTTTTTTTAACGGCAGGGCCCCCGTATCATCGTCCATGAACCAGTTCCTCTAAGCTACTAAATGTATGATAACCGGTGTAATAAAAGCCTCGACAAATGCGGCGATGAGCACAAGAGGTATAACGTATAGCATAAACAGGCGGGCAAATCCACGTGCTTCCTCCGCAGCGTCTCCCCCGTTATACCATTCAGCTATCAGTGACTGGGCAAGCAGGATACCAAACGAACCGGACAGGATGAAGGCCGGGATCTCAAAGATACCATGGGGGAGGATTGCTGCGGCGACAAAAACTACAGAATGATCCTTGTGCACGATCTCCATGATAGAACCGATCAAAATGCCATTCAGGCTCAGGATAAATATCGTAAGAATGCCAAATGATGCGCCTCCCAGGAAAAGGAGGACGCAGGCTTCAAGATTATTAAAAAAGAGCCTGACAAAGATCTCCGGAGTATCTTTCCCCATGATCTGACCGGCGATCTCTTTTTCAAAGAGTTTCATCAGATCTTCCCCGATCTGCGGGTTCTGCATCGTTCCTACCCAGCCAACGGTGATCGTTGCAAAAAAGAGGAGTATCGTGATTATTATCGCATTTCTTAATGGCGATTCAGACATAAAGTACCATCCGGGTCATATCCCGTATCCCGGGTGCAAGACCGACTACTATCATTGCAAGGAGGACCAGGTGCCAGAATGCGGGATTTGCCTCTTTGCGGTACATCTCCATAACGTAGATCGCCGGGAAGAGCACGACCAGTTTTAAGGGAAACATCACAAATGCTGTATGCGTCCATTCAATCAGGGCCGATCCAACTACATGCTGTTCGATATACTGCACTGATGGATGCAGGTCTATACCAAAACTCGTGGCACTGGCATCCAGCAACTGCCCGAACAGGAGCGTAATATAGAGTGGATCGGTCACATACTGCCAGCGAAGCAAGTACCGCATGCACGCGAAGACCAGCAGGGTCGCAACCGTCGCCATCAGAGGAATAACAGCCAGGACGAAGAGATCGATTCGGGTGTGCGTCATTCCCCATGCAAAAAGGACCAGCGCGACACAGAATACCGAGAAGATTCCAACACCGGCATATATCCTGAGATAATTCTTACACAAGCCCTGTTTTTCCAGATAATGCGAGATCACGAGAATCGTCACCGTATAGAAAAATATCACGAAATAAATCAGAGGGGTGACGATCAGGAACTGGAGATCAGACTGGATCATACGGGAGTCCTGTATAACCCGGAGCACACCCCCTAATATGATGTAGGGGAGAGTAGCCATCACAAACGGACCATCAAGAGGAAATCCGGATTTTTTAAACCAGCGGTAAATGAAATACACCGCAACGATAAGAATGAGTGCGTAGGTAAGTGTTTCTACGGCATTATAGGGTTGCTCGTATCGTATAGGATCGATGTAGTATTTGTATATGAAATCACTAATCATCCATGATCAGAATGAGTGCAGATGCAATAAAATTACTCAAACCGAAGGTTTTTGACAAGTCCAAATGGATGCAGCTGCCAAGGGATGTTGTCATCGGTCACGATGTTTTCGGGCAGATACCTTCGGTCTGCGAAGATCTCAAACTTGGTACATCTGCGCTCCTGATATCCGGGAAAGGTACGATGGGTGTTGCGGGGAACACTATCCGGAATATCATGCGACCATCGTATACCGTCAAGACCTTCCTTGCAAACGAGATCAGCATCCCTGTCATCAAGAAGGCACAAAAAGCTGCGGGGGGATTGGACTTTGTTATTGGTGTTGGCGGGGGGAGGGTGATCGATACTGCGAAGATCGTTTCATACAATCTCGATCTCCCGTTTATCTCCATCCCTACCGCAGCATCTCATGACGGTATCGCCTCATCCCGCGCATCAGTGCCTACCGGTGAAGGACATGCATCGCTGGATGCCCAGCCCCCTATTGCAATTATTGCTGACACGGGGATTATCGCTGCTGCCCCCCACCGGCTCCTTGCCGCAGGGTGTGCAGATGTGATCTCGAACTATACTGCCATTCTCGACTGGGAGCTTGCTCACCGGGTTAAAGGGGAACCTATGAGCGAGTATGCAATAGCGCTGTCGAAGATGACGGCTGAGATATTAATGAGCAACGCCCACCTGATCAAACCGAATCAGGAGCAGTCTGCGTGGTTCGTTATCAAAGCGCTCGTGTCCAGCGGGGTTGCCATGAGCATCGCAGGATCTTCCCGCCCGGCAAGCGGAGGTGAGCATAAGTTCTCTCACGCACTTGACAAGCTGGCCCCGGGAAAGGCGCTTCATGGCGAGAGTTGTGGGATCGGGACAATCATTTCCATGTACCTCCATGGCGGGGACTGGAGAGGTATCCGCAACTCGCTGAGGAGTATCGGCGCCCCCGTGACGCCCCGCGAACTTGGCATAGATGACGCAATAGTTGTCGAGGCCCTCCTCATGGCAAAAACTATCCGTCCGGAGCGCTTCACAATATTCGATATGGGGATAACACGGGAATCTGCGCAGAATCTCGTGCAGATGCTCTACATGGAGTGAGTGTGGTCAGCATGTCTGAGGTAAAAACAAAGGTAACCCTGGTCGGAACAGTCCTTGCAAAACAGGGTGTCGAATTTATTTATGAAGGTGAAGCTGCCGACTGTAACTCCTGCAAGGTGAAAAAGGCGTGCAATAACCTCCAGGTTGGCAGGAAATACCGCATCGTATCGGTACGGTCAACGCACCATGAATGCATGGTTCATCTGGATGGGGCAACAGCAGTTGAGGTTATGGAGGCACCGGTCACTGCTCTGATTAATGCGGATATGGCGATGGTCAATTCAAAGATCAAGGTCGACCTCTCCTGCAACAAGAGTGACTGCAGGAGCTATTCCCTCTGCCGCCCGGATGGGGTGGTGGACGGTGAAAAGTATATTGTTACGGATGTACTTGGCAATGCTTCTGATATCTGTCCGAAAGGGCGGGCATTGAAACTTGTTGATATTAAACCAGGGTAATTTTATTCAGGCCTCACATAAGGAACGCGTTCACCTATACTCTCTACAATCCTCCAATCGGACCGCAAATACGGTCATCCAGCATCCGTTTGGCAGGTGAATGAATTTTCCTGAATATACATATCCAGGCTCTTTTTTGTCATGACATCATCTCCTGACAATAGTCCTGACGATAGTCCTGACGATTTTATCACACCAAAAAAGCAAGCGAGTATTTATACGATCACATAGCCAGACCTTCAGTTATTCATGACGGAAGGTACATCGGGTCTTCAACCGGGGATGTACGACAGAATTCAGGAACAGGTATACTTCCTGCTCGAATCTCCGGCGAACCATAACAGGGCACGGAAATTCATTATTTATTTTATTGCCTCCCTGATCCTGCTCAACGTTATTGCGGTTATTCTCGAAACAAAATATGAATTATTTATTGAGTACCAACCCTATTTCTTTGCAATAGATTTTTTTTGCGTTTTTGTTTTCTCGATTGAATATGCCCTCAGAGTCTGGGTCTGCGTCAGGGATCCACGGTATTCTTCCCCAATCAAAGGACGAATCCGGTATGCTTTATCTCCCTTAGCCCTTTTTGATCTGATAGCAATTTCCCCTTTTTACCTCCCGTTACTCATCCCGATAGAATTCCGCCTTCTCAGATTACTGCGACTGCTAAGAATATTCAGGGTATTAAGACTTGGCAGTTACTCTCACGCATTCGAAACGTTTGCTGATGTCCTGAAATCCAAGAAAGAGGAGCTAATCATCGCCTTAGTCATGGCATTAATCATCCTGATACTGTCATCGAGCGCCCTGTACGTTGTCGAACGTGAGGCACAGCCTGAAAAATTTTCATGCATCATGGATGCCATGTGGTGGGCAGTGGTGACCCTGACGACGGTAGGATACGGTGATGTTTATCCGATAACACCCCTCGGGAAATTTATCGGTTCGCTCGTTGCACTTGCAGCAATTGGATTGTTCGCCCTCCCCGCCGGTGTCCTTGCCGCCGGTTTTGCGCAGAGTGTCCAGAAAAGATGTTCTCATAATTCCAGCCAGACTATCGTCTGCCCTCAATGTGGAACTGAGTTCGATATTCATGCCGCTGCGGCGCCGTCGAACTCAAAAAACACCGGTGAAAGCAGTTCCCCCGAAGAAAATAAAAATACCGAATCCCCCCTCAAGTGAAACTGATACCCAGAAAATCACAATAGATGGGCTATGTCGAAATCCTCCCAAAATATATTTCTCAACGCTGCTATGGATAAGTCAACAATCCTATGGGCTTCAGTTCCTACTTTACCATTCTAGCATTTTCACGAACCGAAAGAAAATAACCGTGGTTCTGAAGCCTTTACCTTATCAATGGGTACCTGTAGCTCAACGGCCATGAATACTCTTTTTGGGCTACGGCACGTAATGCCTCCGCCCCCGCCGCTGTGGCATCCCCTCTGGAGCGATAATTCCCGAGAAGGTAATACAACACCATCGCAAAGCGCAGGGGCGGTTCGGGGGGACAGGCACTGTCCCCTCCGATAATAGGTCATTCGCAATTTGTTGAAATCTTAGGGTTTCCCATGAAAAATCCACAATTACATTAATTTCGGGAAGTGCCAATCCCGCTATTGCGATGACCTGCGCCGCCCCCGAAAGGACGCCCCCGCGGCGCTTCAATTACCTAAAAAACTCCTCCCCTGGCTCTCAAGAGCCTGCTGCGGAAGCCAGTCGTACCTTCACAATTTTTCATGGTCGGGTGAGAACCATTCATGTTCATGCCCGTTTCAACAGAGCCAGTTTATCGGTTTTTCCGTTGAATGGACCCCCACTACGCTGTGTGAATTCTCGGTGGGCCGGT
>DATEXZ010000027.1:0-10462 GCA_035256445.1 Methanoregula sp. | reverse complement strand
CGGGGAGTGGTTCAAAGATCGGCGAAGCGATCCGGACAATGTCTGCCCCTGCCCGCAGTGCTCCCAGACCTGCCAGCCAGGGAGCTCCCTGGTACGGACCGCCCCCGATAACAAGGACTTCACCCCCGGCCCCTTTATGGGCCTTATGTTCGCGGGAAGGAAGGAGCGTGAGATCCCCGGGACCGGTATAACATTCCGCTTCCAGGGGGATGCCTATATCAACCACCGTTGACCCTTCAGTTTTTGCCCTGTGGAATGCACAAATACGATCCGCCCGCATTCCCCGGGTCGGGATATCGACGGCAATGATCTGCGCACCGGAAGCATTTGCCATCAGGACACAGGTAGAGAGCGGCTCGTTTACAGGACCGCGGGAACCGATACCGAGCAGCGCATCGAGGATCACATCTGCCCTCTCAAACAGGGATCGCATTGCCTCAAGATCATCGCGGCACCGGAAGGGATGGAGGGCAATACGACAGTACTTCAATGCCGAGAGCTGATGTTCACAGGAACCGCTCCTTTTCCCGTTATCCAGGTAGCAGACATCAGTTATAACATCCCGCTGGAGGTGGCGGGCGGCCACCATGCCGTCACCCCCGTTATTGCCCTTTCCGCACAGGACAAGAATGCGTTCCGGGCAGGCAGTGCGTGCCATGTCAGCGAGTGCTTTTCCGGCACTCTCCATGAGCTGAAGTTCCGTAACACCCAGCGCTACTGCGTTGGCATCAACAGCACGCATCCTCGCAGGGCTGATGATCCCCTCCTCAAGAAACCCTCCACTCTGTTCCTGTTGCATTCTAGAGCACAATTCATGTGTATGAACTCCATAAATAATAGGCAATGGGTTTTTGTGATGATGTGAAAGCTGCCGCTGAACAGATTACGGCAGCTCCGGAAATAACCATCATCTCACACATCGATGCAGATGGTATTGCCTGTGAGGCCATCCTCTCCCAGGCGATCTCACGTCTTGAGATCCCTGTCCGTTCCGTTTTCGTGCGTCAGCTCGAACCGCTGACAATGCCTCAGGTCCCCTCTGATTCTTCACTGAAAGTTTTTACGGATCTTGGGGCAGGTCAGCAGAATCTTCTTCTGGAGCGCGGGTTTCTGGAAAAGGAAGTAATAATTGTTGATCACCATGTGAACCAGCCGTGCGAACGGCAGTATACACAGGTGAACTGCCTGCCTTATGGTCATGCCCGGATGAGTGCAGCAGGGGTATCGTATCTCATAGCAAAGCAGCTTGACGATGTAAATATTGACCTCGCCAAGCTCGCCATCATCGGTAATGTCGGGGATATGATGGCACGGGAGAAGTGCGGGCTGGTGGGCCCTGTACGCGATATTATTGTTGAGGATGGTATACGGCACCAGTCAGTTGAAGTCCGGAAAAAAGACCTGAACTGTTACGGCACGGCAACACGCCCTCTTTACCTCTCGCTCGCTTATAACGACGACCCTTTTATCAAAGGAATCAGCAACAATCCTGAAGGTGCCCGGCAGTTCCTGAAACGTCTCGGGATTAAGCAGCAGAAATCTGACGGGCGATGGTTTGTCTGGGAGGAAATTTCCGTGGATGACCGGAGGATAATCATCTCTGCACTGGCCGAGCAGCTGATCGCCAATGGCGAGCGGGTGGACCGGCTCCTTGCAGAAACGTATGGGTTCCCTGACGAAATCCCCCGCACCCCGCTCCGGAATGCGCAGGAATATGCAACGATGCTCAATGCCTGCGGGCGCTGGTCAAAACCACAGGTCGGAGGTGCGATTCTCCGGGGCGATCGCGGTATTGCCTACCGCGATGCTGAACACATGCTGAACAACCACCGTGCAATTATCCGCGACCTGCTCCAGTTCATTCTCGACAGCGGTGTAAAGGAACTGGAAAACCTGCAGTACATCCATGTGGGCGGGCGGTACCCGGATACCATTGTCGGTATCGGCGCCGGCATGGCACTTTCAAAACTGAACAGTGCAAAACCGATCCTCATCATGTGCGAAGTGCCCGAAGACAAAACCCTGACAAAAGTATCCATGCGGACAAATGAGCGGGTTGTGGAGAAAGGAGTCGATCTCCAGCAGGCACTCAATGATGCTTCCACCGAATATGGCGGTGGTGGTGGCGGACACAGGATCGCAGCAGGTGCGTATATACCAAAAACAGCTGAACAGGAGTTTGTGAATCGTGTCAACAAAATACTCGGAGAACAGTTCGCTGCGGCGGGTCCAGACCATCGCTGATTATCAGTTCGGAGGCGGTGTGGGAACCGGTCTCTTTTGTGAAGGCTGCACATTCATCTTTTCGACTACCGGAAGAATCCGCCAGGTCCTCGATGGAGGAGTTCGCCTTGCAACCGTCCGGGCTTCGGATGGCAGGCTGACACTCGGTATCGAAGGTGCAAAACGTCTTTGGCGCCTGCTTCCGGCACCCGGTTACCGGGTCGTTATCCGTGATGATGTGGCAGAATATGTCGCACAGGGAAAGAACGCCTTTGCAAAACACGTGATTGCTGCTGATCCGGCTATCCGCGCGGGAGACGATGTACTCGTAGTGTCGGATAACGACAGGCTGATAGCATGCGGGGCTGCATCCGTATCAGGTGCTGAAATGCTTGCATTTAATTACGGAGTAGCGGTAAAAGTACGGCAGGGTAGTGAGAAGGATGCTTCCGGGAAATATCAATCCACGCCAGATGAAGGCGATGATGAAGAAGCTCGGCATGCAGGTCGAGCAGATTGAGGACGTTATAAGTATCGTCATTAAAACACCGAAGGGCAATTACATCTTCGATGGTGCTGAAGTGACGGCTATGACCATGCAGGGTACAACCACCTATCAGATAATCGGCGAGCCAAGGTTTGAGGAAGCGGCACCGGATATTCCGAAAGAGGATGTAGCAATGGTGGCAGCTCAGGCAAATGTCTCTGAGGAGAAGGCAAAAGACGCTCTTGTAACGACGAAAGGCGATATAGCCGAAGCGATAATGCTCCTCTCCGGGTCATGATCGAAGCCGGCGATCGTGTACTTCTCGTAGGAGAAGGGAGGGAATTCTTTACCAGGGCTGGTGTGGGAACGCTTTCCACCGACAAGGGCCAGATTGATCTCGGGTCGCTGATCGGTGCAAAAGGCGGGGATGTCCTGACAACCCACAGCGGATCCAGGTTCATTGTCCGCATCCCCCGTCCGACCGATTTTTTCACTCACGGGAAACGGTCAGGCGCACCGATGCTTCCCAAGGATATCGGGCTTGTGATCGCATATACCGGTATGAATCACAATGATGACGTACTTGATGCGGGTACCGGGAGTGGCATTGCCGCGATTTATTTTGGCGGGGTCGCAAAAACGGTCAGGACATATGAAGTGCGCCCGGAGTTCTCTGCACTTGCACTGAAGAACATCAACGAGGCAAAACTCAGGAATGTTGAAGCTGTTGCTGCCGATTTTCTCTCATCAGACGGGCTGTTTGATGTCGTGCATCTCGATATGCAAATCCAGCCCGAGCATATTACGCATGCACAGTCTCTTTTGAAATCCGGGGGGTATCTCGCATGTTATACCCCTTTTTTGGAGCAGATGTCTATAGTCGTCGATGCTGCACAGATGCTTTTCACTGAAGTGCACACACACGAGCTGATCGAACGGGAGATGACCCGCTCAAAACGGGGAACCAGACCATCAACCAGTGTCTGCCATTCCGGGTATATTACCATCGCAAGAAAATAATCAATTACTGCTCAACGATTACTCCACCCAAAACAACAAAAATCGTAATTTTAAAAATCCGCATGTCAGGATGAATGTTTTTTCTTATCCGATGTACTCTCCCATACCCGCATGTCTTTCCCAAGATTCAACAGGCCACCAATAAGATAAATCTGGTTCAGGACAAAAGCAAAAGCCAGATTTTTTCTCCACAGAATTCCCGCACCCGACAGGATGATAATCAGGATAATGAAAAGCATCGGATTGAACAGGAATACCCCCAGAAAGAGTACCATTACCGACAGGAAAAAAAGAGGGGGTGTAATTACATACATAAAAATCCTCATCGGGTAAAAAAACCGGGAAAACCAGTTTTTTCTCCCCAGAAGATCAAGATTTGACAGGGTTGCTTCAATGAGTCCTGTTGCCCGCCGGGTTTTTTGTCGGAACTGGGTTTTAAAACTCCGGGGGATGACCTCATAAACTATGGATTTACTCTCATACACCGCACGATACCCTCTCCGGATTGCTTCAAAAGCAGTATTCGCATCATCGGCGCCTTGTTTATCATTTATCCTGGTGATGAGATCTGATCGGAAAGCAACCAGGGCACCATTAAAATTATAGGTGGATTCATGAGCGCTTTCCCATTCGCACATCCGCCCGAAAAATGATCGGTACATACCTTCCAGTATCGTTGTACTGGCCGTGTTCATGAGCGGTCTGAGTTCTCCGGTTACAGCGGCGATTTGTTCATCACTTAACAATCGTCCGATAAGGTGATTGAGTGCATCGGGTTCAAAAAAAACATCGGCATCGGTAGTCACCACGATGGGGTATTTTGCCTTCCCGATTGCAGAATTGTATGATCTGGTCGGACCGAGACGTTCGGCATTTGCGATTATACGGTAGTCTATTCCAGATTGTTCCAGGGAGATTTTTGCCAGATTTTTTGTATTGTCACTCGAGCAGTCGTCAACAAGCAACAATTCATACTGCTCTTGTGGGTAATGGCACTCTTTGATATTTGCAATTCTTTTCCCGATAACCTGTTCTTCGTTGTAGGCAGAGATGATTATGCTGATGTATGGGTAGTTCTGAAGAGGTGCGATCCGGGCAGGTTTTTTCCCGAAATACATGCCGAAAAAATAAACCATGTAGGGAATCAGCGAGAAAAAGAGAAGCAATGCGGCAAGAGAGATGAGCATTCTGTATTACATCTTCCAAATTCTGATTTATAACTTATTGTTATTCAGGATTAGTTAGAAATCCTCAAAATATTTTTCTTAACGCTCTTTGGGGACTACGGTATGTAATGCCTCTGCCCCCGCCGCTGTGGCACCCCCCCTTTGGATCGATAACTCCAGAGAAGGTAATACGACACAATCGCAAAGCGAAGGGGCGGTTCGGGGGGACTGGCACTGTCCCCTCCGTAAACAGGTGCTTTACATTTTGTTGAAAACTCAGGTTTCTACAAAGCCGTTATTCAGATTTGGGACATGTCAGGGGATGTACTTGGTTCATAAGAATGGATTTAAAAAAAAGCTCCACGGGAACCGGACGATAATCTGTATGAGGTAAATTCCCGGTTTTACCCCGAAATTTTGTGCATATTTTTATCGCCGCGTCCAATTCCCTTGTACACAAATCCTTGCCTGATATACACGTCGGGATCTATCATATTTCGCCCGTCAATAATTACCGGGTGCACTTTTCCGGTAAGCGTCAGCATATGATGGGGATCCAGGTTTTTATACTGGTTATGCCCGGCAAAGATTACCACGGCGTCCGCTCCTCTGATCGAATCGTCAAGATTCTGGAGAATGGGTACATCAGGGTATTTCATGACATAGGGATCATGAACGGTCACGGATGAACCGGCCAGGATCAGGCTGTCCCGGAATGGTTCGGACGGCGTATTGCGCGTATCATCAGAATTGGCAAGGAACGCCCACCCGAGAATTGCCACCTTCGCCCCCTTCAAAGGGCATCCGACCCGTTTCAGGGCATCGGTGGTGAGACGGAACATATGGGCAGGCATGAAATCATTGATCCGGCGGGCCAGGATATAGAGTGACGGCTCCCCCGATGGATAATCAAGGAGATCCTTTCCCAGCACCTGGACACCCCTCTCGAGATGATAGGTGTCTTTTGTCAGGCAGTGCCCGCCAACTCCGGCACCCGGCCAGAGCATGGCACGGGTAATACCCTCGCCTTTGAGACTGTCAACTCCTCTCCGGACATCGTAGACATTGATTCCCATCGCTTCACAATAGAGCGCAAGCTCGTTTATCGCGGCAATCTGGAGATCCCGGAAGGTATTTTCTGTGGTCTTTGTCACTTCTGCCGCAGTCGCCGACATCGGGATGATCCTGCCACGAGTGAGAACCAGGGTATAGAGTTCTGCAGCCCGCTGTGTGCTGACCTCATCAATACCCCCGACCACCCGGTCATGTTCCCGTATGTTACGCAGGAGCCTCCCTGCCATGACACGCTCCGGTGCATGCGCAAGAGCAAAATCAACACCGGCCTTCAGTCCGGAATGCCGTTCAAGAATCTCTTTAGCCAGGGTAACGGTCGTTCCCGGTGTAATGGTGGATTCAAGAACAACCAACATTCCCGGTGAGAGATAGTGTCCGACCATCCCGATACCATCAGTCAGGGCGGAAAAATCGGGGAGGAGGTCTTCTTTGTTTAAAAATGGGGTCTGGATTGAAAGCGTTACTGCATCAAGTCCTGCGATTTTTGTGAAATCAGAAGTACATAAAAATTTCTTTTCGGCAATAATCTTTTTGAGGAGTTCTTCCAGGCCGGGCTCTTCACCTTTAAGCGGACTTTCACCCCGGTTCAGCATTTCAATCTTATAACCGGACGATGGCGAATCGCGCTGGAAACCATAGACAAAATCAACAGCTGCCGAATCTGCAAAGAGCGCTGCTGCGGGAATACCTACATAACCCATACCGACGACCCCGATTTTTTTAACAGGTCCCCGTTTCTGTATCAGTGCTCTCAGTGTCATGGTCAGAATCACTCCGGATTTACGTTGCAGAACAGATTTTTTCGCAGAATTCGAGGTTCCGTATTGCCTGTTCCGGAGTAATCGGGAACGGCCGGTTCTTGTTCACGCAGTCTACGAACGTTTCCAGTTCGCGCTTCAGCGGTTCGACCTTATTCAACATTACTTTTTCGATGATATTTTCCTGGACGTATCGCTCCGCCTCAATCTGGTACTGACCGGGTTTACGGTAGATATTCACTTCCTGTGTCATGAAATTGCCTTCAATGGTAAAATCTGCGTCTTCGACATAAAATGACCGGATCTTTTTCGATGCCCTCCGGCTTGCAGACAGTGAAACCGGAATGCCGTTACATTTCATCAGTACGCTCATGATATCCTCATTGCCAACGCTGTGAATATCGCTGGGATTCGGGAAGAATACGTTCAGAAGTATGTCGATATCATGAATCATCAGGTCCTCAACAACAGAACTACCCGTTATACGTGCAGATGCGGGGTTGTGGCGTTTTAACTCCATATAGAGGGGCTTATCTATGATCTTTTTAATTTCAGTAACAATCGGATTGAACCGTTCTATATGCCCGACACCGATGGTAATGCCTTCCGGCGCCTTTTTCATCAATTGTTTCGCATCATCTGATGTAGCACAGATTGGTTTTTCTATAAGGACGGATTTTTTCTTAGAAAATACCTGCCTGACAACTGATGAGTGGAACTGGGTCGGTACAACAACACTCACGGCATCACAATTATCGAGGAGTTCCCCGATTGATCCATATACCGTTGCACCGTGCTTCTCACCCAGATCTTTTGCGGCCTGGGTATTCACATCATAAATACCCAGAGAGTTCACTCCTCGTAACTCTGAATATACCCTGACATGGTTTCTTCCCATTGTCCCGACACCGATCACGCCGATATCCATTCATTTCACCCGGTTGATAGCATCGCAGATATAAGCAAGCTCCTTCTGATCAAGCAGGGGATGGACAGGGATACTCAGAACAGAGGAAGCGAGGGCAGTTGATGTCGGACAGGAGTCGGGTTCGCTCGCAACTGCATACACCGGCTGGTGGTGGATAGGGAGAGGATAGTGTACAGCAGTCCCGATGCCTTTTGCCTTCAGGTATTCGATAAAATCGGCCCGTTTCATAGGAAATTCATCGGTCAGGCGTATCACATACTGGTGGTACACGTGGTGCATACCCGCTGAAACAAAGGGAGTGCGAAGTCCTTTGACTCTGATATGGGTATCGTAATACTCGGCATTTTTCCGGCGACGGTTGTTGAATTTCTCCAGTTTTTTTAACTGGATAATTCCGATTGCAGCTCCGATATCTGTCAGGCGGTAATTGTACCCGATCCTGGTATGAAGGTACTTCTCGCTCTGCCCGTGATTGATGATGAGGCGCAGGCGTTCGGCAGACACCTTCTCGCTGGTCGTAACCATACCCCCCTCACCCGTGGTCATGTTTTTTGTCGCGTAGAATGAGAAGCACCCGAACTGGCCAAACCTTCCGGTTTTTTCCCCGTTCCACATCGCACCATGTGCCTGGGCTGCATCCTCAATCAACACCAGATTATGGGATTCGCAGATATTCTGAATACCCGGGATATCAAACGGCTGTCCGAACAGGTGAACACCAATAACCGCCCTGGTTTTTGGTGTGATGCAATCTTCGACCTTCTGCGGGTCAATATTGTATGTCTGCTCATTTACATCAGCAAAAACCGGTTTTGCCCCCGTCATCGACACTGCCGTTGCCGTGGCAATAAACGAAAATGCCGGAACAATCACTTCATCGCCATGGCCGATATCTGCGGCCAGCAGTGCAGCATGCAGCGCTGCAGTTCCGTTGTTTACCGCGATCGCATGGGTAGTTCCACAATAGTCGGCAAATAGTTTCTCAAACTCCGCAACGTGTTCCCCGGCAGCCAGCTTGCCTGATTCCAGCACTGCCGTAACTGCGGAGATTTCATCCTGACCAATAGCCGGTCGCGCAACAGGTATCTGCACTGCCAATCACCCCTGGAGTCGCATCTGTTTCAGATAAGATGCGTAATGTGTGAATATGATCATTGTTATGGAAAAACATGAATGTAGTCTTTCCGTATTTTGAGTGCCCCGCTGACCAATTCTGTTTAAAAGATAGGTAATTAGAACAGGAACAACAAATATTCGTACGAACGAACGGGAGGGGAGCATCTGCATCATATCATATCCATCGGGGACTTTAACCGGAAAGAGATCGATCTTCTGCTCGACCATGCGCGGCAGATAGATCAAAGAAAATACGACAGGAATATCCTGTATGGTAAAATCCTTGCTACACTTTTTTTTGAACCCAGCACCCGGACCCGGATGTCTTTTGAATCAGCTATGGCACGGCTGGGGGGGACTTCCCTTTCCGTCGGGAGTGTTGAAGCCTGCTCCATAGCCAAAGGGGAGACACTTGCCGATACAATCCGGGTTGTCAGCGGGTACGCAGATGCAATTGTGATCCGGCATCCAAAAGAGGGCGCAGCCAGACTTGCCGCTGAATTTGCCACTGTCCCGGTTATAAATGCAGGTGATGGTGCCGGGCAGCATCCTTCCCAGACTCTTCTTGATCTGTATACCATACGCCAGTCAATGCCGATTGACAGGATAGACGTAGCTCTGATAGGAGACCTGAGATACGGGCGAACTGCTCATTCACTGGCTTCTGCCCTTTCGCTCTACAATGCACGTCTGCATACCATCTCGCCGAAAGGACTTGAGCTTCCCGCGACACTCGCAGCGGACCTGAGAGAGAAGGGAATGGAAATTGTTGAACACGACGATCTCAATGATGTGATCTGTGACGTGGATGTTCTTTACGTCACCCGAATCCAGCGGGAAAGGTTTCCGGATTCGGCCTCATATTTCAATGTAGCTTCCAGCTACCGCATCACGCCGGAACTTCTTGCAGGTGCAAAAGATCATCTTATCGTCCTCCACCCCCTCCCCCGTGTCGATGAGATAGACCCAAGGGTTGACGAATTGCCCTACGCCCGCTACTTTGAACAATCCCGGAATGGTGTTCCGGTTCGGATGGCAATGCTCATGCGGGTGATGCAATGAAAAAAACTGAAAACGAAGAAAATGAAGGCCTCCTCGTCCGGCGTATTAAAAACGGAACCGTGATCGACCATATCGATGGAGGAGAGGCGCTCAATGTGGTGAAAATTCTCGGGATCACCGGGACCACCCAGGAGGCTCTTTCGATTGCGACCAATGTCCCAAGCAGGAATATGGGTTGTAAGGATATCGTCAAGCTTACCAACCGGGAACTTTCAAAAGAAGAGGTTGACAGGATTGCCCTCATATCCCCGCGGGCGACCATAAATATCATCCGGAATTTTAAAGTCTGTGAAAAAAAGGGAGTGGAAATCCCCTCACTTATTGTCGGGATTGTCCGATGCCCCAACCCGGGTTGCATTTCCAATACCAACGAACCAATCCAGAGCAAATTCGCGGTACTGCCAAAAGGGCTTCATTGCTCTTACTGCGACTGGGTAATCACAAAGGATCTGACAAGTTATATTATCTGAAAATTATCCAAAAAAACTTCAGAAGGAGACAGGATACATAATCCGGTCGCATTTTTTTGAATGATTTCACATCATCAGTGAAAATACCTGATCCCCCGGCATCCTTTGAATATTTATGAAATGGGCTTAGGAGAGACCCTAAAAAATATTTTTCTTAA
>DATEXZ010000026.1:0-26080 GCA_035256445.1 Methanoregula sp. | reverse complement strand
GAGGTCATAATTCGGAAAAATGCGGAACCGGGCCGGAATTATTCAACGATTTCCGACGGGAACGGATGAGGTCGAATATAGCAATGTTACGAAGACCGAAAGCAGGATGGGATGTGGTTTGGGACGCGGCGGGAACCGGCCGGGGGATATTCCGGCATCCTTCCCGGGAGGCGTCAGGGATAAAGAGGAATTCTATAGAGCATTTTTTTTAAAAACGGACCCAGCGGGAATCGAACCCGCGTCCTTGGGTTCGAAGCCCAAGAGGATGTCCTCTACCCCATGGATCCTTCTCATCTCATATATATCAAAAGATATTAAGTATTTTCTACCGATAATCTAGTGAATGATTTTATCTGCACCGGAAATAATCCGCCGTCTGGACCGTGATTGCATTATGGGAAATTTAGTTATTACTCCCTATAGCAGTGAATGCCAGCAGCCTGCATCCTATGACCTTCGCGCTGCCGGGGACATGCATCTCCTGAAGGGTACCTGTACGCTTGTTCCAACGCTTGAATGGGTGGAGCTTCCTAAGGATCTCGCCGGGTCACTTCGGTGCAGATCCTCCTTCGGGAGACGGGGGGTTCTTCTTGGTGCCGGGTTTGTTGATCCGGGATTCCGCGGACAACTGACATTATGCCTGACTAATATGGGAAGCGATGACATACTCATCAGAAAGAACGATCGTGTGGTGCAGATAATCCTCCATGAGGTGAGGGAAAGCAACCAGTGTTATTCAGGTCGTTATCAGGATAGCAGGGGGGCGGTGGAGGCAAAGTGACAATGATCCGTACAGAAAGAAAATATATTGAAATTCTCCGTATTCTCAAAGAACATAATGATCCTGTCGGCGCGAAACGGCTTTCAGAACTTATGGCAGAACGGGGTTTTATTCTTAGTGATCGGGCAGTTCAGTACTATCTCAGTTACCTTGACACGATGGGGTTTACTGAAAAGATTGGTAATCAGGGCAGGATATTGACAAGGGCCGGACTGGATGAGACTGATAACGCTCTCGTTGACGACCGGATAGGATTTGTCATCTCAAAACTCGAGCGTCTGGCATACCGGAGTACTTTTGATCCCGCGACCAGCACAGGGGATGTTGCATATAATCTCTCAATTGTTCCCCGCGAGTCAATGGAGAAAGTTAAATTCGCATTTGACGAGGTTGTGAAAGCCGGGTGCGGTTTCTTTAATTCTTATCGGATAATCGAACGCGATCCTCGAGTACCTTCCGGATCGGTAGGATTCATTACCATCTGCAGTATTTCAATGGACGGAGTTTTTCAAAGAAAAGGAATACCGGTAAAAATGGCATATGGTGGAAGGCTTGAGATTGAACAGGGGACACCAAAACGGTTCAAGGATTTGATCGGTTACCGTGGAACAACTATAGATCCACTCGAACTTTTCATCTCATCCGGACTCACTTCAATATCGGGATATGCACGATCCAAATCCGGTATTGCATTGGCAAATGTCCGGGAAGTTCCAAGTTCTGCAAAAAAACAGGTCGAGGAAACAATCAGTCTCATGAATGCATGCGGCTTTGTTTTTCCCGTTGTCATGGGAACTCAGGTTTTCAATCTTCCTGCAAATCCTTTCCGACTTTCTATAGTTGCATTCAGCGGTCTGAATTATATTGGAAATACTGTCGAACACGGCATTGAGATCACCACTGAGATCGGTGCCGGAAACATTCAGTTCGCAAAAGTAATGGAGATTAATTGATCAGATCCAGGAAATGTCATCTTTTTTTACGGTGGTCTTCTCCCGATTGTCTGCTGATTTGGATGCTTCTGCAGTTTGATCAGCATTTTCCTGTTCATCCGTGCTCTTTGATTCAACGGAAATTTTTTTCGACTTAAGGCGTGTATGGATGAGTGCCGAATCCCGTACCTGAGGGCCAGAAGACTTTTGGACACCTTTTCCCTTAAAAATATGATCTGTCGACTTAGTTGCAGTGTTCTTAATATTAATCTTCAATTCTTCGGAGTCTGCCTGCTTGGAATAAACATCAGGTCGCATGATTATCGAACTGTCATCATCTTTATCAGAAACGTCCCTGGTATCCTTTTCAGGAATCCGGGCTTCGCCGGTCTCTGAAGGTCCCCTTTTCTTTTGTATGATAACTCTTCTTTTCCCCGGTATAGCCGGTAACACTTCTGCCGTATCAGATGATACAATCTCATTTTCGGGAGGTGTCTTTTTTGAAATTTCCCTTTTTAATCTGACAATTTCAGAAGGTTGAACGGGATGAGTTGGTAACTCGGGCCCTGCCTTTGTCTTATGACCCGAAATTGCAATCGTTCGCTGTCGCTGTAATTCTCTCTCTATTATCTGTCGTTCCATCTCCTTTGTTCTGAGCCGATCACTACCGGTGTGCAGTTTTTCGTCTGTTTTTGGGGAATCCTTTCTATAGGTGGATTTCTTGCTATGCGGGATCCCATGAACCGACGAAACGTGTGATGAGTGACGGGATGTGGATTGCGTGAATTGATTATCATGGTCCTGCGCAATTACCCGATGGTGTGGTACACGAGATCCCTCTGTTTTCAGCATATCTACGGTACCTTCAGATTGCTGTAAATCAGTTCCTTCTGGAATGTGTGATCCTGCAGTGTAATGGAGCCTTGCCTTCTTTCCTGCTTCAATTGATTCCGGGGAGATCCTTCGCGACGGGACATCATCCGGAGCTGGCGAATGCTGGATCTCCTTATCACTGGTTTGATAGTTTTCTCCAGACTGACCGAAGGTTTTGAAATACTGTTTATCAGGTACTGAACTATTTCGGGATATTACCGGAAGAACGAGCATCTCATCTTTTACTATTGTTTCACGTTGCGGGGGCCATGCTGCTTCCACAAGTCCGCCACTAATACCGGGACGTTCTGATTCAGATGGTGGAATTATTTCGGATTCCGATTCGGTTAAAATAGGAACACTATCCTGGCGACTGGATTTGTACTGGCTTTGAATTTCCCGGAGTTCTGTGAGGCGGGGAATATTTTCAAGGCCGGACAGCATGATAATAATTGCAACATTTTTTGTATTCATCACCGGATAATCTCCAGATCTTGTTTCCAGCCCAGCTATACTCCGGTCGATCCATTTACGCACGGTCATATACCCTTTCATGGACAGTTCATGAGATGGACCTGCGATAAGAATCAACGCCTTATGAGCACTCGTCATATCACATGGGGTCGATATCTCATGATAAATTGCCTGTTTTGCGAGGTCGACAATTCTTGAAGCTTTAATCTTGTGAGCATCCGGGAAAAGACCCGTCGGGTACCAGCTGGTTAAAAAACTTAAGGGATGTTGTGGCAGACGCTCAACGGCATATCCTATTGTAATATACCCCATTCCTCTCATGGTATTAAGTACTTCACCTGAATCCAGCACTACCTCCGCAAGATCAAGCCCGCCATCCGCTTTAAACTCCCCGGCTCTCAGAATCAGACTTATCCTCCTTACGATTGCTTCGTTCAGGAGCAGATACGTGGCAAGGGTGGGTGAGATATCAGGGGTGCTCTTCCTGAACCCGAGTTTTTCAGCAAATCCTTTTTCTTTTTTTACCAGTGTTGATTGCTGTGCTTTGATTTTTTTATACCACGTTTCATTATCAAAGAGAATTATCCCGTCAAGCAGGGGCGATAACATTTCAATGTCATCAGCTGCCTTTGCCGAGTGACGTTCCCCCTCGGCAAGACAGGGAAGTGTAACGAGCCCGAAAATCGGTTCCGTTGTTGAAGATCGAAGTGCGGCGATGATATGAGGTGCAACATCCACCATGCTGCCACCGAGTCCGCAACATATAAAGAGTGCATCAGTCTCACCACTTTCAAAATTCTGGATACGTGAAACAATTTCCCCGATATCAATGGTTGCAGTCTGAATATCTTCTCCCTCTTCCGGGTAAATCTCAGGGTCAAGGGGCGGAAAAAATAGTTTTGCATTCTCAGGCAGATTTCCAAGCTGATCTAATGTATCCGAATTTACATCGATTGCAAGTGCCTGAACGCATATCACTTTGCTGCTGCGTCGATCTGTCGCATAGAGACTACTCACAATCCTGCAACCTGCACCACCTAATCCAATAGCTAGTATTCGCATACAATAAACCCGATTAAAACCCTGTTTGATACCTGATTGGCTAATGTACTATTATTTTGCTTGGAGTTCAATATCTTATAGGATCCCCCAGTCTGTACCAGTATATGATTGGGTTTTTCTTAAAAATAATTCTGCCTGATGAAAAAGATACAATATCTCCTTTGAGATTGGGTTCCCGTTGTGATCCAACTTTTCGGAATATTTCAGAAAAGAGAATCGGGTAATGGCCTGATTACAATAATATGCGAAAACGTCAGAGTAACGACTGATTGAACGTAGCTAGGTGCGTTCATCTCCGCTCGGGGACTTTTAATGCGGATCCTATCTGAAAAAAACGTTAAAATGGACGTATTTTGAGCGGATAGCGTAAAAGGATCAACGCAAAATGATAATTTATTTAAGCGCATGGGCGGTAATACTCCATGAGGTGAATAACCCTTGACATATGGAATTGAATTTGTACCAGGAAATGTCAATGTAAGGCAAGTTGTCAACTTCTGTAAACTTGCAGAATCCAAAGACATAGATTTCGCATGGATCACCAACCACTACAACAACCGTCACTGCTACCCCACCCTCGCAGCAATTGCGCAGGCAACCACGACCCTTAAAATGGGCCCGGGTATCATGAACTCATTCACTGACACGCCAGCAGCGATGGCATCATTCTTCTGCACATTAAACGAGATCTCAGACGGACGCGCAGTGCTGGGGATCGGCCCCGGTGACCTTTCAACGCTCCCAAAACTCGCGATCGCAGCCGAAAAGCCAGTCGCCCGTCTGGAAGAGGCAGTTACCCAGATCCGCAAGCTCTGTGCCGGTGAGGAAATCAAAAAGTCAGGAATGCAGTTCTTTGATTATGACGGAGCAAAGCTTACGGGTGTTACCCTCCCAGGCAAGAAGGGCGTCCCGATCTATATCGGTGCGCAGGGCCCCAAGGTCCTCGATCTTGCAGGAAGGGTCGGAGACGGTGCACTGATCAATGCATCCAATCCAAAGGACTTCGCCATTGCAATCCCGATCATCAAGGCTGCAGCTGACAAAGTCGGCAAAAAGAACTTTGATATCGGTGCATACACTGCGATGTCCATTGACACAAGCGAGAAGAAGGCACGGAACGCAGCAAAGATTGTTGCCGCATTCATCGCAGCAGGCTCCCCGCCAGAACTTCTCACCCGCCATGGTCTTGACCTGAACAATGTTGCAAAAATCAAGGCAGCACTTGGAAAGTTTGACTTCAAGACGGTCGGAGAACTCGTTGGAGACAAGGAGATCGATGCATTCACCATCGCAGGAACCCCTGAAATGGTCAAGCAGAAATGCGAAGCCCTCACCAAGGCCGGTGTCACCCAGATCATCTTTGGCTCACCACTCGGTCCTGATATGACCACATCGATCCGCCTCCTTGGCAAGTACGTCGTATAAGTACAGAATCAGATTTCTGTCCGGATACATCTGAAAGCAACGAGGCGCAACGCCTTAAAAAATAAACAAATTTTTTTCTTTTTTTCTAGAAAAATGACCATCCCGACTCTTTAAGAAAATTGTTCGGGCAAACTGGTTTTAATTTCCGTTGATAGTATGATTTCTTTATCAATCTTTATATGGATAATTTATGCTATTTAACTAGAATATGCGTTATATGTCACTGTAAATTTGTCCAGGTAGAAATGATATCACATGTCCGTATTCTCATGGTAAAAAAGCCAGACATCTTAAATCTGCGGTATAATAATCTCTGTAGCAATTGTTGGGGTCCGGGCACCCCGTTGGTACTTTTTTAGTGGAGCCATAGTGGATCAATGTGCAAACGACTATCTGATTCCACCGGAAATATAATCCTGAACGAGGATGTTTAGTATCAGGGAAGTTCCGACAGTCAAAGGCGTATTACAATATCGTGAAGAACATCTCACCGGACTTACATGCAGGATTAGCCCGGACCGGTTGAACCGACATCTTGATCAGGCGGCATATCTCCCAGTAAGTCTGGAGTCCTGCCCCTTCTGTCGGGAAAATGTTTTTTCCGTGACACCTACTTTTCCTGACGGGAATCGTATTGTCAGAGGTGAGAGTGTAACATTCCCCAACCTCTTCCCTTTCGGCGAAGGTCATATTGTTACGGTCATAACCCGTGAGCATTCTGTCCAGACATTCACCCGCCGGCAGATTACCGATGCACTTTTCAGTCAGGTCGAAGCACTAGGGCATAGTGACGGCTACGCAAGTATCAACTGGAATTTTCTCCCTTCAGCGGGGGCGAGTCTTATCCATCCTCATATGCAGGGGCTTTCTGATTCCCGTCCTTCACGGATTGTCGACGTGTACCTCCACGCAAGTCAGCAGTATCGCAGAAAACATGGCAGGAATTATTGGGAAGCAGTAAAGATGGAGGAAAAGGTCTCAGACCGGTATCTTTTTGGTAATGAGATCCTCTGGTCGGCTCATGCGGTACCTGTTGGTGAACGTGAAGTGCGGGGTATTTTGCCCATTTCCAGTCTGGGTGATATGGCAGATTATGTGGATCTGCTTGCGGATGGAATTCTTGAAATCCTTTCCATGTACAGGAAAATGAATACTTATGCATTCAATATGTCCATCTTTTTTGATAAGAACGGAGAGGATCATGGATTCTGTGCGTTTTGCTCCATTATCTCAAGAATCAATCCGAACCAACTTTCGACCAGCGATTCGGCGTTTATGGAGCGCCTCCACCTGGAACCGGTAATCCTGACACTGCCGGAGGATCTGGGAAAGTATTACAGAAATACAGAAATGAAAAATAAAAAAGATTAGTCGAATTTTGCGACCAGTTTGGTCTTTGCTACCTGCGTGCCGTCCTTCTTGTGAGCCTTGCGGAGGATAACATCGCCTGCCTTCTGGAGCTCGCGGGCTTCATCGCAGAGTTTAGCTGCAGTCTTCATCATTTCGTGAGCGCTGGCAACAATCGGGATATATTTTTCCCACTCTTTTGTCATGAAGCAGCCCTTAACATTGACCATGGCAACAGCCATTGCGATCTCGTAGGCTGCGCGTGCCTTGGCGAGTGCATAGGGATTGTTGAATTCGCCCTCAACAGCCTTGTCGGTTGTCATGACGATCTTGGGGAGTTCGATTGCATCGCCTTTCTTGCCGGCCTTGACCTGATCGATGACCTTGTCGATAGCTTCCTGCAGTTTCCGGAATGCACCGGTAAGCGCAAGAACCTTGACGAGGTTGCCGTTGTAGTCCGCCATCTCAACAGGATCGAGGAACTCGCGGCGGGCACCAATCATTGAGTCAGCCTTCATGATGATGTAACCGAACTTGCTGGTCTTGATGCCTTCCCACTCCTTCTTGGTGGTCACATCATCAGTAATGATAACTACCGGGATACCTGCTGCAGCGAGTTGTTCGCGGGCATTTGTTGGCCCGGGAAGGACTCCGTTCGGTGATACGACAATACAGAAATCCGGTTGATATGCCTTCAAGTTGGAAACCACACGGTCAACATCCGCCGGCTCGAGTTTAGTACCGCTGGTAGCCATGAATGTCTGCATATCTTCACGGTCTGCTCTCTCATCGAGAAGCAGCTCTGCCATTACACCACTTGCAATGTTGCCGAGTTTAGCAACTCCTACTTTAACAACCATTTTAATTCACCTAAGTTTTTTTTTACACGTTATTATGACCCGGTATTCATATAAACATTTTGAAATGTCATTTTTCCTCGAAAAAAATGGTAAAAAATTAATTTTTGGTAAACAATTACACTTTAGCGATCATCAGAAAATGCATCAGGTTTGCGACAGAGTTAACGAAAAGTGTTTAAGTTTGTATAGAAGATTTGATAGTATGAAAGATGGGCTGCTCACCGAACGACAGATGGAGGTTCTCAGGTACCGCAAACAAGGGCTGACCCAGCAGCAGATTGCTGATATTATCTCCACGTCAAAGGCAAATGTCTGCACGATTGAAAAAAGTGCGATGGAAAATATACGAAGGGCTAAAGAAACACTTGACTTTCTTTACACACTGGATGCCACTCATTTGTGTACAATTCCTTCAGGAACTGATCTGTTTGACGTCCCTTCCATTATTTTTGGGGAAGCTGAAAAAATTAACATAAAAGTAATGTATGATACCATTTCATTGATTAACCGGCTAAGAGAGTCCCGCCCCCAGTGCTGCAAGGCACGTTGTGTCTGTGAAGATATTGTTGTATACATAACCGATCAGGGAGAACTCTATTTTGGATGATGTAAGGAAATATCATAAAACTGAAATTTTCCGATTATTATCCGAAAACATTGGCATATATTTATATTCTTTTTTATTCAATGATTAAGGAAGCCGATATGAGGATATCCCCTGCTGTACCTGTGTGCTTGCATGATGAATAGCACAATTTTGTTACAACATTACGGCGGAACCAGACTTCCGGACACAGGAAAGAATGTTGTGCCGTGGGAGATCCTCGATTGGTGAACCTCGCAGGAATGCGGGGGGCAACCCGAGAAGGAGTTGTGATTCGTCACAACAGGCTGACAGAGTAGGATCTGACAGGTACGCATGGGTCGACGTTCGTGCAACGAGCCCGTTCCCGCTGCTTCAATAATTGGGCAGAAGGATGCGTTATTGTCAGGATCTTCTTCCGCGAGACAGGAATGCTGGTGCACATCAGCTCATGGATGTAACATCATCCACATGTCCGTAAGCTACTGAAAACAGGGATATTCAGTACTACATGAAATCCGCTTGCCGCGGATCCTCGTTGTACTCGAGTTATCCCGTTTTTTCGATGGCGTCGCGTGTTGGCTCATCAAAACTAACAGGTATCACACTGTCTCGGATTAATCGTAATTCGTGTCGAATTGGGAATAACCTACACGCAGAAAAAGGATTGATTAACACATGCCAAAAATAAACAGACCACGCCGTGGTTCTCTTGCATTCAGCCCAAGAACGCGTGCAAAGAGCCCGATCCCGAAATATCAATCGTGGCCTCTCTATACCGGGGCACCGATACTCCAGGGGTTCGCTGGATATAAAGTGGGTATGACGCATGTTATCATGGTGGATGATCACAAGAGCAGCCCCACGGAGGGAAAAGAAATCATGGTGCCTGTCACCGTTATTGAAATCCCCTCAATGAAAGTCGCTGCAATTCGTGCTTATTCAAGAGATACCTATGGTAAACATGCTTTGACAGAAGTCTGGGCAGATCAGCTCGATTTAATTCTTGGGCGCCGAATCACCTTACCAAAGGACTATGACCAGGAAGCCGCCTTGAAAAAATTTTCTGAAGCTGTTGCTGCCGGCACTGTTGCGGAGCTCTACGCGGTTTCCTATACACAACCTGCAATACTCACGGGCGTCCCGAAGAAAGTGCCCGATCTCATGGAGATCAAAATTGGTGGCGGGGACATCAAAAAGCAGTGGGAGTACGCACAGGGGCTCCTTGGAACCGAAGTCTCCCTTAACAATGTCATCCAGACTGGTGCGTATGCCGATATAACCGCAATCACCACCGGGAAGGGAACGAATGGTGCGGTAAAGCGTTGGGGCATAGCACTGCGAAAGCGAAAACACTCCGTTGGTGGAAAAGAGCGGCACCTTGGTACTCTCGGACCCTGGAATCCCCATCATGTCCGGTGGCAGGTGCCTCAGATGGGCCAGCTGGGATACCAGCAGCGTACTGAGTTTAACAAGCGTATCCTGAGGGTCAGCGAAAACTCCAGCGAGATCACACCAGCCGGGGGTTTCCTGCACTACGGTGTGCTTAAAAGCCCTTATGTCCTTGTCAAGGGTTCGATTCCGGGCCCGGTAAAGCGGCTTATACGCATTCGTCCGGCAATGCGCCTGGGTGAACATGTCGTAAGGATGCCGACAATCCAGTTTGTGAGCATCCAGAGTAAACAGGGTTGATCAGAGATGAAAGCACAGGTTAAAACACTTGACGGCGGAATCGTAAAAGACATCGACCTTCCGGAACTCTTTTCGGAGGAATACCGCCCCGATCTGATCAAAAAGGCAGTATTAGCCCTTCAGAGCACACGGCGGCAACCCCACGGAACGAACCCGTTTGCCGGTATCTGTTCATCAGCTGTCGGATGGGGAAGTGGTCGCGGCTCGTCGCATGTGCCGCGTATCAAAAATGGTTCACGAGCTGCAAAGGTCCCACAGGCCAAAGGAGGTCGTGAAGCACATCCTCCGAAAGTCGCGAAAATTCTGATTAAGGAAATCAATCAGAAAGAAAAACAGAAGGCCTTTCGTTCAGCTGTAGCTGCTAGCATTTCTGCGGATCTTATCCGCGGTCGTGGTCATACGTTCGATGGAGCAGTTCCAATAATCTTTGAAGATTCGTTTGAGGCACTTATTCGGACGCAGGACGTCATAACTGCACTGACAGCCGCTGGTGTCTATCATGATATCGAACGGGCAAAGGAGAGCAAGAAGGTCCGTGCTGGAAGAGGCAAAATGCGTGGTCGCCGGTTCAAACAGAGAAAAAGCATCCTCATTGTCACGGCCGAACAGCCGCTGCGTGCAGCACGCAATCTTTCCGGCGTTGATGCCGTGACCGTTGACCAGCTGAACGTTGAGCATCTTGCACCAGGTATGCTGGCGGGACGTTTGACGGTCTGGACAGAGAGCGCACTTGTACGGCTGGAGGGGAGATAAATGGCTTTGAAATACCCGTTTGTTACGGAAAAGGCAATGGTACTTTTAGAGAATCAGAGCAAGCTCCAGTTCCTTGTCAGCCGTGAAGCCAGCAAGAGGCAGATCAAACGTGAAATAGAAAAATCGTTTGGACAAAACGTCAAAAGCATCCGGACGCTCATGACCATGCACGGAGAAAAGAAGGCAATCGTGAGTTTCGAGAATGAAAAAGCCGCAGAGGAAATACTCAGCCGGCTTGGCATTATGTAGGTGGGGAACATGGGACATCGTATTACAACACAAAGCCGGGGCAAGGGAGGCCCGACATATCGAGCACCATCCCACCGGTACAAGGCCGAACTGAAGCACATCGGTGATGATGCACAGACAATCACCGGAAGTGTCATTGATATCGAACATGATCCAGCACGAAATGCACCAATCGCCGTTGTAAAACTTGAAGATGGTGCAAAAGTCTACATGCTGGTCACTGAAGGCCTGGGCATCGGAGAAACAATCACCTGGGGATCTGATGTTGAGGTAAAGAACGGTAACACACTCACTCTTCAGCATATTCCTACAGGTACATACATCTGCAACATCGAGTCACGCCCGAACGATGGAGGTAAGTTTGTCCGTTCTTCCGGAGTACAGGCAGTTGTTATTGACAAGATCGAAGACCGGGTCGGTATCCGGATGCCTAGTGGAAAAACCAAATGGTTTAACGCACGATGTCGGGCAACCATCGGAATTGTAGCCGGTGGTGGTCGTGTAGATAAACCATTCGTGAAAGCAGGCAACAAATACCACAAGATGCAGAATACAGCGTCAAACTGGCCACGCGTCCGAGGTGTCGCGATGAACGTTATCGACCATCCGTTTGGTGGCGGAGGTCACCAGCATACTGGTCGGCCGAAGACTATCGCCCGAGGCACTTCACCAGGAAGAACAGTTGGTCATGTAGCTGCACGCAGGACAGGTAAGAGCAGGAAGTGAACGGTATGGCAGCACCAAAAAAGACTCAGAAAAGAATGCCACGAAGGCGTGAAGAGTTCACCTATCGTGGGTTTAAGATCGACGAGCTGAAGGCGATGGGGATGAGTGAACTTCTCCCTCTCATGCCAGCACGTACACGCCGCAAAATAGTAAGGGGGTTCTCCCGGGGTGAAGAGACCTTACTCGCAAAGGTCCGTGAAGGTGATGAGAAAATAAGAACTCACCTGCGTGAGATGATCGTCATGCCGGAGATGGTAGGCCGATCAATTGAGATCTACAATGGCAAGGAATTCATGAAAGTCGAATTTCAGCCGGAGTCAGTCTTTCACTATCTCGGAGAGTTCGCATTGACACGAAAAAGGGTTTCTCACGGCAGTGCCGGTATCGGTGCGACAAGAGGCAGCAAGTACGTTCCGCTGAAGTGATGAACATGGCACGAATTGATTATTCACAGAAGATAAGTGGCGATACCATAGCAAAAGCGAAGGCCAACGAACTTAATATGTCGCCCAAGCATTCGATCGAGATTGCCACGTTTATCAGGCACCAGCGTGTAAACGACGCAATTACGTATCTGAATGATGTTATAGGTTTAAAGAAAGCCATCCCGTTCAGACGATTCAACCGGAATGTGGCACACAAACGAGGTCTCCCGGGCAACTGGGATGCCGGAAGATATCCGGTAAAAGCATCCAGAGCTTATATCCGTGTTCTGGAATCAGTGAAGAAAAATGCCGAATACATCGGTCTTGACGCAGATAATCTTGAGATCATCCACGTGTCGGCAAACCGCGGACGGGCCCAGAAGTCTTTCTTCCCACGCGCAATGGGACGTGCGACCCCGAAGGTCCGTGAAACCGTAAATATCGAAATCGTTGTCCGTGAGGTGGCGTAATGGCCGTTGAGAAGAAGTTTATTTCAGAAGGGGTGCGGAAAGCCCGTGTCGAAAAATATCTGTCGAAAGAACTCAAACGGGCAGGATACGGCGGCATGGATATCGCAAGAACCCCGCTGGGCACACAGGTTACTATCTTTGCAGAAAAACCCGGGATTGTTATTGGCAAAGGAGGAAAACTGGTCCATCAGTTGACCCTTGACCTCGCTCAGAACTATGGAGTTGAATCACCCCAGATTGAAGTCCAGCAGGTTACTAACCCCAGCTTTAACGCTCAGATCATGGCAGAAAGGCTGGCAAACGCTCTTGAACGCGGGTGGTACTTCCGCAAAGCGGGATCAAGCATTCTTCGTCGGGTTATGGATTCCGGAGCCTTGGGATGTGAGGTCGTTATTGCTGGAAAACTGACCGGCGCACGAGCCCGTACCCAGAAGTTTACCGAAGGATACATCAAACACTGCGGTGAACCGAGCAACACGATAGTTGAGAAAGGCTATGCGGTTGCTATCAAGAAACTGGGTGTCATAGGCGTTCAGGTCAAGCTGGTTCCTGCAGGTGCGAAACTGCCGGATCACTTCACCGTAATTGAACAGGAAAAAAAGCGCGTGGCACCTAAGGTTACCGTAACGGACATCAGCGATATTGATTCGGATGAACCGGCACTTCCCGATGAAGTACCGTTTATGGAGGACCAGTAACATGGCAATATTACGAGCTCGTGATGTCCAGCAGCTTTCGGATGTAGAACTCCAGGAACAAATGGAAAAGTTACGAATGGAGCTTGTCCAGCATTACGGGAAAGTCAGTGCGGGTGGCGCAACAGAGAACCCGGGTCATATCGGTGAACTCAGGCGAACAATAGCCCGTCTGATAACCGAACAGAACCACAGGAGAACCGTATGATCACTCCCCAGAATGTCCTCCGGCATGAACTGATCGGACTGGACGTTCTGGTATCCGGAGCCACAAATCCCCTGCATCGGGGACTATCAGGTTGCATTATCGATGAAACAAAAAATCTGCTGATAATCGAGACCCCCCTGGGGGTCAAACGCATCCCCAAGATGCACAGCAGATTTCAACTGCACCTTCCAGGCAGCGAACTTGTTGAGATAAATGGATCCGTGATGGTTCTGGCTCCTGAAAAGAGAATCAACCTGCACGAGAAGAAGAGGATAAAATAATGGCACTAAACATTGGATTGGACGTTCAGGCACCAAAACAGGAATGTCAGGACGTTAATTGTCCGTTTCACGGCACTTTACCGGTGCGCGGCCAGGTGATCACCGGCAAAGTCGTGAGCGACCGAATGATGGGAACGGTAGTAGTAGAACGCAATTACCTGCATTATATCCGTAAATACAAGCGGTATGAGAAACGCAGCTCGAAACTTCACGCCCATAACCCCACCTGTATTCAGGTAAAGACCGGAGATATGGTGAAGATCGCTGAGTGCAGACCCCTGTCGAAGAGCACTACCTTTGTAGTCGTAGAGGTGCTTCAGCAATGAAAGCAAAGCAGTCTACGATACCGCGTGCACTTTCCACCGGGACAAGGCTTGCATGCGCCGACAATACCGGTGCCAGGACAGTACAGATCATTTCTGTCTTTGGCTACCACGGTGTCAGGCGCCGTCAGCCCAAGCTGGGTCTCGGGGATCTCTGCACGGCTAGCGTCCAGAAAGGTACCCCGGACATGCGCAGAAAGCTTGTGCGTGCTGTTGTCATCCGTCAGAGAAAGGAGATGCGGAGACCGAATGGAATGCGGGTATCCTTCGATGACAACGCAGTAGTCGTCGTTGATGAGAAAAATGAGCCGAAAGGAACGGAGATCAAGGGGCCGGTCGCACGTGAAGTTGCAGAAAGGTTTCCCAAGCTCGGTTCAATGGCTACGATTATTGTGTGAGGTGCGGTAATGGTACGAATAGAAAGCGAACAGCCAAGGAAGCAGAGAAAGGCGCGCTATCAGGCACCTTTACACGTGAAAACAAAATACCTCAACGCCCCCCTTTCCGCAGCGCTCCAGGAACAATACAAGAAAAAGACGCTGCGTGTGATTAAGGGCGATACAGTAAAAGTAACCCGGGGAGATTTTGCCGGTGATGAGGGACTTGTGGATGCAGTCGATACCAAAAAGTCAAAAGTTGTTGTTCACGGGGTTTCGTCAACGAAAGCTGATGGGACTGAAGTTCCCCGCCTCATCGATGCATCAAACGTTCTGGTCACCAAACTGAATCTCGCTGACAAGCGGCGGGAAGCAAAATTAGAGGAGGCTGAATAATGTCTGATCATCTGAAGCGGCTGAATGCCCCGGACTCGTGGCACATTGCAAAGAAAACCACAAAATTTATTACAAAAACAGCACCTGGTCCCCATAACGCAAATGCAATGCCGATTGCAGTCTGGCTCCGCGATCATATGGGTTTTGCCAGGAATCTGAAAGAAGTCAAGCAGATCCTCAATCAGAACGATGTTATCGTCAACGGAAGACCCTGCAGGAATCCAAAAATGGGGATTGGCATATTTGATATTATTGCAATCCCGAAAACAGGTAAATATTATCGGATGCAGCGTGGAAAAAATGGCCGCCATCTGGCCGTGGAAATTGACGCTGACGCTGCCCAGAGCAGATTGTGCAAAATCCAGAATAAAACTGTCATTGCCGGCGGCAAAGTTCAGTTAAACCTGCGCTATGGTGCCAACATCATTGCAGATAACACGTTTAACTCACACGACTCGATCGTCGTATCACTAAAACCAGAAGATCGTTTCAAAATCATCGATCATTTCCCGTTTGTCGTAGGAAACATGGCGATGGTAACCGGTGGCCGGCATTCAGGAAAAGTTGCCCGGATCATCGAGATCATCAAGACACATGGCAGTGTTCCCAATAAGATCATCCTTATGGATGAAGCGACAGGCACACGCTTTGAAACGATCTCTCCGTATATCTACATGGTTGGGAAACAGACACCCGCTATAACAACCTGGGGGATTGAACAGTGACTTCGATGCGCGATATCTATATCGACAAGGTAGTTGTTCACATGGGAGTCGGCGAGAGCGGCGAAAAGCTCGTAAAAGCCGAAAACATCATGAAGACGATCACCAAACAAACTCCTGTCAGGAGCATTGCCAGGATGACCCAGCCGGCATTCTCTATACGGAAAGGTGCCCCGATCGGATGCAAAGTAACACTCCGTGGCAAAACAGCCCGCGATTTTTTTGCAACATCGATCGGGATCATCAACAAAACGGTCTTTGAGAGCCAGTTTGACAAGAGCGGGAATATCTCGTTTGGTATTGAAGAACATACGGATTTTCCCGGTATGTCCTACGACCCGCAGGTCGGTATCTTTGGTATGGACGTCAACGTTGTGCTCGAACGTAAAGGTATTCGGATCACCCGCAGACGCATGGAGCAGAAAAAACTCCCGGCAAAACAGCGCGTGAAGAAAGAGGATGCAATTGCATTTCTTAAAGAACAGTATCAGGTTGAGGTGCGCTAATGGCTGGAGAACAGAAGAAGATCTATGGTCGCGGTGCGAACGAATGCAAGATGTGCGGGCGTAAACAGGGACTTGTGCGCAGATATCATATCATGTTCTGCCGGCAATGCTTCCGCGAGTGGGCCCGGAAAATTGGCTTTAAAAAGATGAGCTGAAGGTGAATGCACAATGACACGAAGTAATCCAATAGCAGATGGAATGTGTTCCTTAAAAAATGCCGGTGACACCGGTAAGTCCGTGTGCATCATCGAACCAGCGAGTAAACTCCTCGGTGCCATGCTCCGTATTATGCAGGACGCTGGTTACATCCACAGTTTCGAGTTCATCGATGACGGCAGGGGTGGACAACTCAAGGTTCATCTCACGGGCAAAATTAACCGCTGTGGTGCTATAAACCCGCGGTTTTCAGTACAGATGGATGAGATGGAATACTGGGAGAAGCAGTACCTCCCGGGAAAGAATTTCGGGCTCCTGATCCTTTCGACTTCGCGCGGTGTAATATCCCATGAAGAGGCGAGAAAAGAAGGTGTCGGTGGCGAACTTCTCGGGTATGTTTATTGAAGGTGCGAGAACATGTCGTCAGTCAGAATAGTTAAAGTTCCCGAGGGTGTAAAAGCGTCTCTGGAAGGCTCGCAACTTCGCGTGAAAGGGCCCAAAGGGCAGCTCTCGCGAAACATACGGTTCCCCCAGGTCGTCGTAACCTGTGAAGGAAACGAAGTAACCATATCCACCGAATCCCGAAGAAAAGAAATGGTAGCGATGGTCGGGACACTCGAGGCTCATACCAAAAACATGTGCCGGGGTGTCAGCGAAGGGTTTGAGTACCACATGAAAATGGTCTACAGCCACTTCCCGATCCAGCTGAAACTTCAGGGAAACCGCCTTGAGATCGCCAATTTCCTTGGTGAGAAAAAAGCACGATACGCAAGGATCGAAACGGGTGTGACAGCAAAGATCGCCAATGATGAAGTTGTGCTCACAGGGATCGACCGCGAACTGGTCGGAACCTCAGCCGCAAATATTGAGCATGCAACCCACATCCGCAACCGTGACCCGAGGGTTTTCCAGGATGGCATCTATATTGTTCAGAGGAGCTGAGATCGATGACCACTGAAATAAAACGGTTAATCCAGGTACGTGTTGATAAAGGAGCAGCTTTCAAGCGTGATGGATATGGCAAGAAACGACAGCTCTCAGATTCCTGGAGAAAACCCCGTGGACAGCATAACAAGCAAAGAGAGCAGAAGAAAGCAAAGGGAGCCCTTCCAAAACCCGGTTTCGGAAGCCCGATTGCGGTGCGCGGAATGCACCCCAGCGGTTTTTTCGAAGTGTTGATTTCCTCGGTAAAGGAACTTGAGGGAATTGATCCAAAAACTCATGCAGTCAGGATAGGGGCAACTGTCGGAGACAGGACCCGTAGTGGTCTCCAGGAAAAGGCACTTGGTGCAGGATTCAAAGTGCTGAATGCCCGATCTGCGAGTATAAAAGAGACAAAACCAAAAAAGATCGATGCGAAACGGTTTTCTGCGGACCAGAAGAAGAAAGATGAGAAGGCGTCCTCAAAATCCAAGATACCTGCAGCTAAGGTGAAGAAAGAAACAAAGAAGGTAAAGGACACGCCAAAGGCAGAAGAGAAGAAGGCTCCGGCAAAAACTGTAAAAACGCCTGCGAAATCAAAATCAGAAAAGGCAGAAAAAACTTCGGAAAAGGCCGGGACAAAGACTCCTGCAAAGACTGATAAAAAATCAGTGAAACCGAAGGCTGAAAACCCAACAAAATCAGCCGAGGCTAAACCGAAAGCAACTCCTAAGCCAAAAACCACAAAAAAGACCAAGTCAGGAGTGAAGAAGAATGAGTGATGTCGCCAGCCAGAAACGCATCGCTGCCTCACTATTAAAGTGCGGTGTCAACCGTGTCTGGTTTGACCCGGCCCGTATCTCGGATATCGAAAACGCAATCTCACGTGAAGATTTGAGAGGGCTTATCACTGATGGTGCAATCAAGGCACATCAGAAGAAAGGCGTAAGCCGTGGCAGGGCTCGTGCAAGGATTGCACAAAGGTCATACGGGCACCGCAAGGGTGCAGGAAAAAGGAAAGGTGCGGCAGGAGCCCGCAACCCGAGCAAAACGGCATGGGTTCAGAAGATCCGTGCTATCAGAAAAGTGCTTGTTGAACTCCGTGAAGCCGGGTCGATTGACCGGCATATGTACCGGATAATCTACCGGAAAGCGGCTGGCGGACAGTTCAGGAGCGTTGCACACATGAAGGCGCAGATGGAGATCCTCGCAGGGAGGATGAAGTAACATGGCGACAGGATCACGGTATTTTGTCCCCTTCAGAAGACGAAGAGAGGGTAAAACCGATTACTACAAGCGGACCAGGCTTGTCGTTGCAGATGCGCCACGAATGGTTGTCCGCAAGACAAACCGTCATATCATCATCCAGCTGGTTACAGCAGAGATGGATGGCGATCGCACACTTATCGCAGCAAACTCTGCTGAACTGGAAACCTACGGCTACAAAGGATCGACATCCAGCACACCGGCAGCTTATCTGACAGGGATGCTCTTTGCTGTTAAAGCAAAAAAAGCAGATTATGGCAGGGCTGTTCTGGATATCGGGCTGAATCGGGCAACTCCCGGTGCACGGGTCTTCGCGGCACTTAAAGGTGCTGTCGAAGCGGGACTTGATGTACCACACGGGGAGAAGATTCTCCCCTCTGACGAACGGGTCAGGGGTGCACATATCGCTGCGTATAACAAAAATGCCTCGGACATTATTTCGATTGTCGAACAGGCGGCAGACGCAATAAAAAAGGAGCTGGTGTAAATGGCTTATGAAAGAGAAGAGTGGCGCCCGGTCACCGGTCTTGGCAAACTTGTCGCTTCTGGGGAGATTAAAAGTATCGACCAGGTCCTGGAGAGCGGCAGGCCGATCAAGGAACCCCAGATTGTCGATATGTTTCTTCCTGATCTGGAAGACGAGGTTCTTGATATTGCCATGATGCAGCGGATGACCGACTCAGGTCGCCGTGTTCAGTTCCGTGCTGTTGTCATCGTAGGCAACCGGAATGGTTATATCGGATTTGGTCAGGGCAAGGATGTTCAAGTCGGTAATGCGATCAAGAAAGCGATCGTGAAGGCCAAGATGAATATCATTAAGGTCAGGCGTGGTTGCGGCAGCTGGGAATGCGGGTGTGATGTTACCCACTCGATCCCAATGCAGGTTCAGGGAACTGCAGGCAGTGTCCGTGTCACGCTCAAACCTGCACCTCAGGGGATCGGTCTTGTCACGGGAGATATCAGTAAAAAAGTGCTTGAGCTCGCGGGTATCAAGGACGTATGGACATTTGCACGCGGACAGACGCGCACAACGATTAATTTCGCGAAAGCTACCTTCAACGCACTCAATGAGACCAACATGATAAGGACAGGGAGGTCCCTGTAAATGTACGCAGTAGTACAGGTACGCGGGGTTGTTAAAACCCGCCGGGATATCAAGGACACCCTTAAGATGCTTCGTCTTCACCACATCAATCATTGCGTGCTCGTACCGGATACTCCGGAAAATCTTGGTATGATCCGCAAAGTGAAGGATTACGTTGCTTACGGCGAAGCAGATGCAGCAACAATTGAAACTCTGCTTCTGACCCGTGGCAGGGTGATCGGCGATGCACCGCTGACCGATGAGTACATTAAATCGAATTCGACGTTCAGCAGCATTTCTGAATTTGCACGAGCACTCGCGGGTGGCGAAACGAAACTGCGTGAGATACCGGGATTAAAGCCTGTCTTACGTCTGCATCCACCGCGCAAGGGGTACAAGACTACCAAGCGTACCTTCCCACAGGGTGGAGCGCTTGGCTATTATGGTCAGGAGATTAATACTCTCCTCTATAAAATGAGGTGAAGCAGGATGCCAACCAACAAACGTTCAAAATACCGTGGATCGCGGACATGCGGTGGCGGAACCCACAAAAACAGGCGTGGTGCTGGTAACCGCGGGGGGCGGGGACGCGCCGGCATCAACGCCCATCACTTTGTCAAGTGGTATAAAGAAATGGGAGGTCCTGTCTTTGGAAAAGATGGATTCTCCCATACGCCTGCAATTACTGTCGCGGCGATGGATATCGGGATTATCGACCAGATCGTTCCATCGCTTCTGGCACAGGGTATTGCAAAAAATGAAGGGGATGCCATTGCGATCAACATCGCTGATATTGGTATTGATAAGGTGCTTGGGAGCGGGAAAGTCACAAAAAAACTGAATATCTCCGCGCAGGCATTTTCTGAATCAGCGAAGGTAAAGATCGAGAAAATAGGTGGAAAGGCTCAGATAGTCTGACCCTCCCTGTGATTTGGTGAAACAATGGGAAACCTGCTGGATCGAATGGAACCCCTGCTCGCTGCGATGCCTGCAGTCAAGAGTCCCGAAGGACACGTTCATTTCAAGAACAAACTCATCTGGACGCTGGGAATATTAATTCTGTATTTTGCCCTCACGAATATTCCTGTGTTTGGTCTCTCTCCTACCAACCAGGATTTATTTGCTGCATGGCGAGCCCTTCTCGCCGGCGCAAGCGGTTCGATCGTTCACCTGGGAATTGGGCCGATCGTAACGGCATCCATCGTGCTCCAGCTGCTTAAAGGGGCAGATATTCTCCACATCGACACGAGCGAGACACGCGGACAAGTCATGTACATGGGTCTGCAGAAGATTCTCATCCTCGTCATGATCGTAATCGAGGCTGCACCAAATCTCGTCGGCAGCTTCATGGTACCCGATCCGGTTATTGCCAACCAGTTCTTTGGTGGCAATCTCTTTGCGGTCTCTCTACTTATTTTCCTCCAGATCTGTATCGGTGGTGTCCTCGTCTTCCTTATGGATGAAGTCGTGACCAAATGGGGCATTGGATCCGGAGTAGGTCTTTTCATCATCGCCGGTATATCACAGGCAATTGTAAATGGATTTATTAACTGGGCACCGGTTGCTGATCAGTACCCGGTCGGGTTTTTCCCGCGTCTCATTGCCATAGGTCTGGATGGAGGAAGTTATATCGCCTTCTTTGGTAAGGACCTTCTTGCATTTGTTACAACTATTGCAATTTTCCTGATAATTGTGTATGTCGAATCGACGCGCATAGAAATTCCACTCGCTCATGCGCAGGTCCGGGGTGCACGGGCCCGATTCCCGGTTAAGCTGATCTACGCCAGTGTTCTGCCAATGATCCTCGTCAGGGTTTTACAGGCAAATATTCAGATGGTCGGCATGTTTCTTTCCAATATCAATATCACCGTGTTCGGGGCATTCGACGGATCCACTCCTCTCAATGGTATCATGTATTACCTTGCACCGATCAATGGACCGACTGACTGGATGTGGTGGCTGACAGATCTCGGCCATGCTCCATGGCAGGTTCTATTACGTCTTGGAGTAGATATCACATTCATGGTGGTCGGTGGTGCGATCTTTGCACTCTTCTGGATCAAGACAGCAGGACTTGATTCAAAAGATGTTGCCCGGCAGATCCAGTTATCGGGTATGTCCATTCCCGGCTACCGCAGAAATCCGCAGGTACTTGAAAAGTATCTCGACAGGTACATCCCCCGGGTAACGGTGATAGGGGGTGTCTTTATTGGTGTGCTCAGCGTCATTGCAAACCTCTTTGGGGTTATTGGGGCTGTCAGCGGAACAGGCCTGCTCCTTACAGTAAGTATTACTTACAGGCTCTATGAGGAGATTGCGAGCCAGCAAATCATGGAGATGTACCCGTTCATGCGGACATTCTTTGGTAAAGAGTGAAACGTGGAAGGGACCAGGATGGAAGGAAAAAAGGTCATCATAACCGGAGTTCCGGGTGTCGGTAAAACGACAGTCGTAAATGAGGCGTTAAAGATCATCAAGGCAGATGGTGTCGAATATAAATCAATAAATTTTGGCACCTTTATGTTTGAAGTTGCAAAGAACGATGACGTCGTTCAGGATCGTGATCAGATGCGCACTCTGGATCGTGCAGTCCAGAAACGACTCCAGCAGCGTGCTGCGCAGGCAATTTCACAAATCCCCGGGAATGTCTTAATCGATACGCATGCATCGGTGAAGACACCAAAAGGATACCTTGCGGGGCTTCCCGAATGGGTGCTCCGCGAAATAATGCCGGATATTATCGTACTTGTTGAAACGGATGATGACCAGATTCTCATGAGACGAATGACCGATGAAACACGGTCACGGGATAAAGAGGGTTCGCGCTCTATAGCAGAACACCAGCAGTTTAACCGATCAATTGCTGCCGCATATGCGATGCTTACCGGCTGCACCATTAAAATTGTGATAAATGCTGATTTCCTTCTCGAACGCGCTGCCGGGGATTTGGCAACAGTACTCAGGTGAATATATGGATTTTGGAAAAATCTGGGATAAGTACGGGATGTATATTGCGATTCTTTTTATGTTCCTGATGCTTTTTGCGTATAGTATTGAGTGGCTGAAAGTCGGTGTCGGACAGGCGATTAATGTCGTTTTCTCGCCCCTTGTAGACGGGTTCAACATTCCCTTTTATGTCCTTATCATTATCCTCTCTGCGCTTACAGGATTATACACGTCAATTATCCAGAAATACACTATAGATTACGAAAGGATGGCTGATGTCCAGGAGAGGATGAAAGAATTCCAGGCTGAATTTCGCGAAGCACAACTTTCTCAGGACGATAAAAAGATCAAGAAACTGGAAGCAAAAAAAGACCGTGTGATGAAGGAACAGCTTGAGATGTCCCAACAGCAGTTTAAACCGATGGCGTATATCCTGGTCGTGTCAGTACCGATCTTTTTCTGGTTGCTCTTTCGGCTTAACCAGATACAAACGACCATCACCTTTCCCTATGCTGGAACCATCGGACTTCAGGCAGCAGCAGTCTGGATAATTCCCGCCTGGATTCTCTGGTATATGATTTGTTCCATTTCCCTGAGCCAGGTGATCAGGAAATCCTTAAACATCGGGGGGCTTTGATGAGGATCACCGTGAGCGGGCTCCCCGGCAGCGGGACAACCTCTCTCTCACGGTATCTTTCAGAACGCCACGGATTTTCGATGATCTCTGCCGGAGAAGTCTTTCGACAGCTTGCAAGGGAACATGGTATGGGGCTGGCAGAGTTCGGCTCTCTGGCGCGTGAAAATCCGGAATTTGATAAAATGATTGACGCCCGGCAGAAAGAGATTGCCGCAGGGCGGGACAATATTATTGTTGAAGGCCGTCTTTCCGGCTGGATGGTCACAGATGCGGATATAAGGATCTGGCTTTTTGCCCCTATCGCCTGCCGAATAAAGCGGATTGTTTTCAGGGACCAGATTGCAGATGAAAAATCTGCTGAGCGAATTACAATCGAGAGAGAAGAATGCGAAGCAGCACGGTATCGCAGTTATTATAACATTGACATCAACGATCTCTCTATTTACCAGATTATCCTGAACTCTGAGCACTGGAATGTTGAAGGACTTGGAGCGATTATTGATACAGCAATCATGCAACTGAATCCTCCGGAAACCCGATGATTTTTATTTTAGTATCTATTATATGATTACCGGACAATCCCAAGATTTTTTTTGATTGACGATAATAGTAGCATGAAAAATCCTTGAAACGGGAAACAGGGAAGGTGATAATCCTGGAAGATACCATTGGAGTCCAGCTCGTTCAGGCATGGGATGGGAATGAGATTGCGAACCTGTACCGTGCCGGTGGATGGTGGAAGGAGGAGTACGATCCCAAAGAGTTGTCCCGATTGATCCTGGGCAGTTTTCTGTTTGTCGTAGCGGCGGATCTGAAAACCGGTCGGGCAGTAGGGATGGGGAGAGTCATCGCCGACGGAGTTTCAGATGGATATATTCAGGATCTTGTTGTACTGCCGGAATACCGGAAAACCGGGATCGGCGCCCGGATTGTTTCAATATTGGTAAAAAAATGCGTTGAACGGGGAATTTCCTGGATTGGTCTTATTGCAGAACCAGGAACTGAAAATTTTTATCTGCCCTTTGGTTTTCATCCCCTGGAAGGACATACCCCGCTGATATTCCGAAGTGATGAATGATGCTTACCCAGGAAAAATTTAAACCCGTTACCCTTGCAGACCGTGCCTTTTTCGAGAATCATTACGAGCATTATCCCCAGACACACAGTGACAATACCTTCACAAATATGGTCTGCTGGAATCATTACGCACACTATCAGTACGCCTATGAACGAAAAAATATTATCATCGCAAGCACGATTGATGGCACAACGCGGTTCCGTCCACCAATCGGCCCAAGGGATCCTGCCCTGCTAAAATCATTGATACGACTCGCATCAGATATCAGCGACAATGAACCGATTGTTTTGATAGATCCCGAAACAGCCAGCTGGATGCGGGAAGTATGTCCGGGAATAAATCTCGTACCTGACCGCAATCATTTTGAATATGTTTACCGCTCTGACGACCTTGCAACGCTTCCCGGGAAAAATTATCTGACAATCCGTCACCAGATAAATAAGTTCAGACGTAACTGCGATAGTTCCACCGAGCCAATAACACGGGAAAACTGGGAAGAAGTCAAAAGATTTCTTATAGAATGGTGTGAATGGAAAGGGTGCGAAAATGATCAGGTTCTTGCGCATGAAAAGGAAGCGGTCTTTTTTGCCATCGATCATTTTGACGAACTTCTGATAAAAGGATTGATTATACGTGTCTTTTCAAAAATTGGTGCCATGTCTCTGTTCGAACCTCTCAACGCTGATACCGCATTGGTCCATTTTGAAAAGGGATTACCTGACTGCGAAGGGATCTATAAAGTTATCAACGCAGAAACTGCGGCATTTCTGGCACGGAAGTACCCGTACATAAATCGGGAAAGTGATTTGGGTATTGCCGGTCTCCGCGAGGCAAAGATGCGCTATCATCCCGATCACATGGTGGAGGTTTTCTCTCTCAAACGCGATTCCTGAAAATGTATTATACTCTTTTATCTTGAGTCCTGAGAACCAGACTCATGATATCCTGAACACTTGCCTGTTCATGGGGGGGGGAAAAACGGTTATATCAGCGCGATATAGGCAAGGACGCCTGATGCAATAATCTTCACGGCAATAGCGGCAACCAGCATACCAAGGACTTTTCCCATAATATCTGTCACGACCTCCCCGAGTATACGCTGGATCTTTTCTGCATAGTATAATACCAGCCAGGTGGCGAACAGTGCCAGGGTAATTGCGATAAACGGTACAAGGATCCCATAATCTCTTGAAAGGAGCATTACGGTGGTAATTGTTCCCGGACCGCATAAGAGCGGGGTTCCGATAACCACTCCTGCAGCTGTTTTAGAATGTTCTTTGCAATGCCCGATCTCAATTCCAAGCGCTTCCTGAATACCCAGAAGGAAAAGCAAAATTCCTCCTGCTATCTGGAAGCTCGGCATGTTGAGCCCAAGGACATCGAAGATCATCCTGTTGAAGATAAGAAACAGGTACATCAGTGCCCCCGCTACTGCAACAGCGATGAATGCCTGTTTGTGGATCTCCTTGGGATTCAGACCTTTTGTCATTGCCGCAAATATGGGTACGGATAGAATCGGATCAAGGATGATAAACAGTGCAGCAAATGAATAGATAATTCCGGAAATTATCTCTTCCATAGTCTGATTTTAAATGTACGCTCTTATTGTGGATAAAATCGGATGGTGATAGTACGGTTCACCGTATCTGAACGATATTCTACACTATGAAGTAAATTATAAGGATAGCGGTTGTTGAAACAGCACCTGCGGCAGACACCAGGCGGGATTTTACATCAGTCACAAGCATCCATGAGGCAAGGCAGAAGAAAATGTAAGGAATTAACGTGGTAATCACGGAGATGGTAGCAAGCTGCTCAAAATGGTTGGAAAA
>DATEXZ010000025.1:0-17665 GCA_035256445.1 Methanoregula sp. | reverse complement strand
CCCGGCCCCGAGTCCGATTCCTACTCCCCAGGCGATTGGAGTTACGAAGGTGTAGATAATGGTGAGGTCGATGAGCAACTGGGATAGTGCGAGGATGAGAATGATGAAGTAGAAGAATACCCGAAGAAGCATGATGATTACACCCAGAAATTCGATATTCTGGGTCTTTCCCCATCCCGCAAGGAGATCTGCGAAGTAATCGACCAGGATAAATCCTGCGATCAGGATGATGAGGAACATCGCAATGTGGGGCAGGTAGACCACGATGTTCTGGAACAGGGTGGTGAGGAACTCCAGTCCGAGCACATTGGCGGCTGCAACAATTGCAATCAGGTAGATGAACCACCTGACAATGAGGTCAAAGAAGGTCACGACACTGGTGCCGGACTGTTCGATCGCCTTTCCTACCGACGTCTTGAGCAGTGCATCGTCAACCCCGATTTTATCCAGGATTCCCGAGATGACTTTTCCCAGGATCCGCCCGACTATCCACCCGATGATAAGGATGATGATCGCGGCGATAAGATTGGGAATGTACGCGATAACCGAATAGACCATCTGCATCAGGGCATCGCTTATTGAGCTTACCGACTGTGTGGCTGCGGTTGTTGATTCTCCTAGTGTTGCCATAATGATCAGGTGCCCCCTTTAGAAAAAGCACTATATATATATTTCCAACAATACGACCCCCGGGGTCTTATTGAAGGGAATGAGATGTTTTGCAGTGCCCGTTTTTGCCTCAGGAAAAGGAGCTCCGGGCCAAAGCTTTAAGAACAGTATAGCATATTGTTAGGCATTATGGACATAGTTGCAGATCTCATGAAGCAGGTAACGACAGGAGACAACCTCTCGACGATCAGCAAATCTGTTGGCGGTGACGGGAAGGCAGTCCAGTCTGCCCTGAGTATGGGCCTGCCCATGATTATGGGGTCCATGGCAAACACTGCTTCAAAACCGGGGGGAGCCGACATGCTCACAAAGATGCTGACACAGGCAGGGGGCAGCAACCCCATGGAGAATGTGAGTGGTCTCCTGGGAAACCCGGCAGCTGCCGGTGGCTCAGGCATGGTGAGCACCCTGTTCGGGAGCCAGATGGGCACGATCCAGAATGCCATAGCACAAAAAACGGGACTTCCCCCTGCGGCAGTCGGCAAGGTACTGGAAATTGCAGCTCCCATGGTGATGGGCTATGTCGGTAAGATGTTTGTCCAGCAGAAGATGGACACAAAAAGCCTCACCGGCCTCTTGGGGGACCAGTCAAAGATGGCATTACAGGCATCACCTGATGCAGCTGCCATGTCAAAACAGCTGATGGGAGCCCAGGAGACAAGTGGCGGTATCGGGGGCATCCTGAAAAAAGTGCTGGGTAAATAACCCGGAATTTATTTTTTCTGAGGTTCATTCAGGAAATGGTTCCCTGAATTTCATCTGTCAAAAATCCTGAAAAATAGGGTAATCTTTTTACAGCGGGCCGGTGAGCGTAGGCAGGAACCACCCGACAACGGTGGTCGCTATCCATACGACAACAGCAATTAACAGGGATTTGAGCCAGCCGACAGTGTACAGTCTCTGCAATGCCAGCAGCCACACGATTCCTGCGATGATTGCTGCGATCAACATGTTGTCCGGCAGCAGATAGTATACGACAGTGTATACTATCGTCCCGATAAGTGCAGCGAGAAATGCCGTGGTTATGCCTTCCGTTTCACCGAGCAGCTTTACAATGACATAAATTATCACCGTTGAAACAATCAACGCGACAATAAATGACAACAGGGTAAAAACAAGTGATGCCATGCTCCATCCCTCTCATCATCTGATATTAAAACTATCGGATGCGGCATTGGTTGGTACAGGCAAATCACTTCATTTGTGACTTAAAGCGTGCTGTTTTCCCAAAAATTTCCTCCCGGGGCCCGTTCTTTTTTTTTTGGAAATGCCCGGGGTCCCGGCATCCATGAACCGATTAAGCCATATCTGTCCAGATAGAATAGGAGTTATATGCCGGATACTGCTGAACCTGTGCCTTTTGCAAAAGGGGTACAGACTGTCTCTATGCTGCCCGGAATGGCTAACCGCCATGGTCTTATCGCCGGAGCAACCGGGACCGGGAAAACCACCACATTACGCGTTCTTGCTGAAAATTTCAGTTCAATCGGTGTCCCGGTCTTTATGGCAGACATCAAGGGAGATCTCTCGGGGCTCGTAATGCCAGGCGGGGACAATGCGAAGGTTGTCGAAAGGGCTGCAGAGCTGGGACTTAAGGGTGTGCTTCCCGCTGGTTTCCCGGTAACGTTCTGGGATGTCTATGGCGAATCCGGCCTTCCGGTCAGGACGACTATTTCGGAGATGGGGCCGCTCCTCCTTGCCCGTATACTGGATTTGAATGATATCCAGTCCGATGTACTGACAATACTGTTCAAAATAGCAGATGACTCCGGCCTTCTCCTGCTCGATCTCAAGGATATCAGGTCACTGGCCCAGCATTGCAGTGATCATGCAAAAGACTTAAGAAGCCAGTACGGGAATATATCCCCGTCGAGCATCGGTTCAATCCAGAGGAGCCTCCTCAATCTCGAACAACAGGGCGGCAATCGCTTTTTCGGGGAACCTGCCCTGAATGTGGCTGACTTTCTGAAAACCGATGCATCCGGCCGCGGGATGATCAATATCCTCACCGCTGATCGTCTGATGCAGTCCCCGAAGATCTATGCAACCCTCCTCCTCTGGCTCCTGTCAGAACTGTTTGAAACATTTCCCGAAGCCGGGGATCTCCCGAAACCAAAACTCGTGTTTTTCTTTGACGAGGCTCACCTGCTTTTCCAGGATGCCCCCAAGGTGCTCGAGGAACGGATTGTCCAGGTCGTCCGTTTGATCAGGTCAAAAGGGATCGGGGTATATTTTGTCACGCAAAACCCGCTTGATCTGCCTGAACCGGTCCTGGGACAACTGGGAAACCGGGTGCACCATGCCCTCCGGGCTTTCACCCCGAAAGACCAGAAAAATGTGAAGGGGGCTGCAGGCACATTACGACCGAATCCTGCCTTTGACACCGCTGCAGCCATGACTGAACTCCGTATCGGGGAAGCGCTGGTTTCAATGCTGGATTCGAACGGCAGCCCGATGCCCGTTGAGCGGGCACTTATCTATCCCCCTCACAGCCGGATGACCCCTTTGACTCCTGATGAGCGGGGTCAGGTTATCAGGAACTCCCCGTTTCTGGCGACCTACATGAAGGTGATAGACCGTGATTCCGCCTATGAACAGCTGAAGAAGAAAGCCGAAATGACAGCGGCAGCAAAAGCACCGGATGTTCCGGTGAAAAAACCTAAGAAAACTGCAGGAACCGGTGCCGGGGATGTCATAGGATCCGCTGCGAAGAGTGCAGCGCATGCCATGGGAAGCCGGATCGGGCGGGAGATAATGCGGGGCCTGCTTGGTTCCCTTACCGGGTCCAGGAAATAGTAATCCGAACCTCCATACGGCGATTCACCATTGCAAGCGGTCATCGGGGATACACCCTCCATCAGACCGATTGACAATAATTTAGAAATAACGACCCAATTACGCGTCCTGGATTATTTACCGTCGGCACGGAAAAAAGGAGTTGATTCACATCAAAACCGACGTTACTTCCACTCCCACCATTTGTCATGGACGGTTCCATCCGGCAGGATCTCCAGCTCGAAGACCAGGGCAGTATTGTTGAGCCTGCTGAGAGATGCAGATGCTGTCTGGGCATAGCGTGCTCCCCGCATGTTCATACCCGGACCCTTTCCTGCGACGCTGATACCGGATCCATGCAAAATCACCTTTTCTCCCTTCATGGTCATCATAACTCCGTTACCCCCGGCATACATCCCGCCCTGGGGCCGTTCCCATGATTTGATGGTGGCAATAAAGGTTACATCAGTACCGAGGATCTTTCCTTTCGATTCAATAGTCCTCTCAATCTTCAGCTCGCCCGTGTGGTGGCGGCGTATGATACGCTGCCCGACAACTTTTCCGGTTAATTCACCGATCATATCCCCGATCATGTTGATCACGAGGTTTCCTGGATTATCTTATGTCAGATATATATTTCCCCGAATTCCAATAAATGAGAGATACTGCAACGTATCCGGTACCTTTGCTGCCACTAGGGTTATCTCCCCCGGTGTATCCTCCCTCTTCGCAACCCGGTGGCACCGGAAAAGTGGAGGCCCTGCCGATCACAATACCGCTGCACTGAAGGTGTCGCAGGAGTCGATGTCTCCGGTTGCAAAACCGGCATCAAACCATCTCACCCGCTGTGCTGAGGTGCCGTGCGTGAAAGAATCCGGCACGACGTAGCCCTGTGACCGTTTCTGCAGGGCATCGTCACCAATCTTCGCAGCAGCATTCATGGCCTCCTCAATATCGCCGGCCTCGATGACCTGGCGTTCCTTATCGGCATGGTATGCCCAGACACCCGCGTAACAATCGGCCTGGAGTTCCAGCATCACAGAATATTTATTCGCCGTGGCCTCATCGCTCCGGCTCTGGATTTTCTGGACCTCGTCTGAAGTGCCGACGAGGTTCTGGACATGGTGGCCCACCTCATGGGCGATGACGTATGCCTGGGCAAAATCACCGGGGGCGCCGAGCTGGTCTTTCAGCTCGGTATAAAAATCGAGGTCAATGTATACTTTCTCATCACCCGGGCAATAAAAAGGACCCATTGCGGATTCGGCAAATCCACAGGCTGAATCCACGCTCCCTTTGAACAGGACTAACCTGGGCTGCCGGTAGACCCGGCCATTCTGCTGGAATATGGACTGCCAGGTATCTTCCGTATCTGCAAGGACAACGGAAACAAAATCGGCTGACTCGTTCTCAGCCGCTGTTAACACGACAGGAGTGCCATCAAGGGAACCACTTTCAGTGGTGATCGAATTTATCAGTGCACCTGGATCGGCGCCCGTCAGCAGGCCGATGGCAAGAATAACAAGTATTCCGATACCGCCACCGATTGCCCCTTTCCTGACTCCGGATCCCCGCTGGTCCTCAACATTTTCGCTCCTGCGTCCCTCTCTCCATTTCATGATGAACCCTCACCGCTCCTGTCAATGCGTGAACGTATGGATTACTATTATATTTGTTTTTGCTTGAGCAGCATGCCGTCACGACCGGGATGGATATTCCTTTTCTCTCTCCACTCTGAATACGCCCGATTTTCTGTTATTACGAGTTTGTTGAAATCCCCACAATATTTTTCTCACGCTCTTTTTCTGCTACGGCACGTAATGCATCCACCCCCGCCGCTGTGGCATCCCTTCTGGGGCGATAATTCCAGAGAAGGTAATACAACCCCATCGCAAAGCGCAGGGCGGTTCGGGGGGACAGGCATTGTCCCCTCCGATAAGGGGTGATTCGCAATTTGTTGAAATCTTAGGGTTTCAACAGGGCCGTTATTACAGCAAAATAAGCCTGTTTACCTCATATTTTACCAGACAGTCCGTACCTGGGCAGGGTTTTGAAACGATAATTATGATATTACTCAGGTCTTGAATACCAGGCGATACCATACTGGTCTTTTTTTTCAACCAGGGTCCTGTTCCGTACGCATTTTTTCAGGTATCTCCTGAACATTGCCATCTGAATATCCCCGATATTTGAAGGAATGGAATACAGGCTGAATTTTCCCCCGGATTTTTTCAGATAGCCCTCCAGTTGCTTTTCCATTCTCTGCTCCGGACTATCCGTTATCGCTCGTGAAAGCCTCCGGTCACTGGTTGACGGTTCTAGTCCGCATGTGCCACGAGTGCCCCTGGTTTCCTCTGTCCAGATATTTCCGCACCTCTTGCAATGAAGGGTATCCATGAGACTATATACGTCGTCGCTTGCACAGACCGGACAATTTCCTTGCGTCACCATGGTTTACTCATCAGCAGGTAAGTGTTGACACTCACATGAACATGTACTTAATATAAGGATACATGGAAATATGTTTCTGGATATTTATAGTATCCTATAAGCTATTCAGGTAATAGTGCCGATCCGGTTCTGGCAATACCGGGCAAAGATTTTTCATATCCTCCTGCCCTTATTCACTCTCATCAACAGGAGGAACGAACCGGATGCACCGCCCTGCAGGAGATCCCGTCCCCACCCGCATGCTCGGGCGAACCGGCGAGAGAGTATCGGTGATAGGCCTGGGAGGATATCATCTTGGCATGCCCGATCTTACCGAAGCGGAGAGTATCCGCATTATCCGCACCGCGATCGACAGCGGGATCACCTTCCTTGACAACTGCTGGGATTATAACGACGGGTTGAGCGAGTCCCGCATGGGCAGGGCACTCCGCGGCGGCTACCGCGACCGCGCCTTCCTGATGACCAAGGTCGATGGCCGCGACCGGCAGTCTGCTGCCGGCCAGATCGGGGAATCGTTGAGGAGACTCCGGACCGACCGGATCGACCTCCTCCAGTTCCACGAAATTATTCACAAGGATGATCCGGAACGGATCTTTGCTGAGGGTGGTGCACTGGAGGCGCTGCTCGAAGCACGAGACGAAGGGAAGATCCGTTACATCGGTTTCACCGGGCATAAGAGCCCCTCTGTTCACCTGAAGATGCTCGGGACAGCAGCCCGCCATCACTTCCGGTTCGACACGGTCCAGATGCCCCTGAACGTCATGGATGCCCATTTCGAAAGCTTTGAACGGCACGTCCTGCCGGTCCTCGCACGGGATGGGACAGGTGTGCTCGGGATGAAGCCCATGGGAGACCAGGTCATCCTGGGCACCGGGTCGGTGACAGCGATCGAATGCCTGCACTACGCGATGAACCTCCCGACCAGCGTGGTGATCACCGGCTGCGACTCGATGCAGGTGCTGGAGCAGGCCATCACGGCAGCCCGGACGTTTCGTCCGATGACCGCCGGCCAGACCGCATCGCTGCTCGCACGAACCGCCCCGTTTGCTGCACAGGGAACCTACGAGCCGTACAAGACGACACACAAGCATGACGGGACGTACTATAACCCGGCGTGGCTTGGTTGACGACCCGGGCTTTGCGGGTCTGCACGCTCCACAGAGACGGGAGCAAAACGTGAATTTCTCAGCTCCATCATGGATCCTTCATCCTGCCAACCACCGTTGTGGTCTTGTGCGGAGTCTCTTGTATTATAGATTAACTGCCGAACCGGACATTTAGCAAAACCGGGTGATCATCGTGCTTATTCTCCAGAGGAACCGAAATGGAGTGTTTTAGGGATATTCCGGTGGTGTCCGAATTTCGAAAGAGAAAAAGGAGCCTGAAACAGACTTATTTCCCCTATAATCTGTATCCACGAATTCCGGGTCTCTCTCACGGAGGTAAATGAAGGGGATCCCTCCTGGAACCCGCAATCCCATAATAATCCCTGCAGCCTGCCGGGCTGTACCGGGTCACCAATCCAGGCCATTACCCGCCCGGCAATTGCGACGAAAAAACGTCCAGGACCCTTTTTCAGGCCTTGCCCTGTCTGCATCGTTACGTGAACGTCTGGATTACTATGTTTCCTTTATGAATCCTGCACCGACACAAAAATTCCTGTCAAGCTTTATTCACAGGATTTCTGCGTTCACCAATCTGCTGACGCCACATTGCGTAATACAAGCCCTTCCGGTCAAGAAGACTTTCGTGAGAACCTGTCTCAACGATCTTACCCTTTTCCAGCACATAGATGACATCCGCGTGCATGATCGTGGATAAACGATGGGCGATCAGAATAGAGATCTGGTCCTTGCTTACTGAAATATCCCTGACCGTATTTGTTATATCCTCCTCAGTTAACGAATCGAGTGCTGAAGTCGCCTCATCAAAGATCAACAAACGGGGATGACGCAATAAAGCCCGGGTAATCGAAATACGTTGCTTCTCCCCTCCGGACAACTTCATACCCCCCTCACCGATAAGAGAATCAATACCATGAGCAGAACGACTCAGTAAATCGTCACAGGCAGCCTTATGCAATGCATCCATCATCTGCTCATCGGTAGCATCCGGCTTGACGAACAAAAGATTCTCCTTTATTGTACCCGCGAACAACTGGGGATCCTGCGTAACGAGACCTATCTGCCTGCGTAAGGGATTATACCTGATCTGTGAAGACGGATGATCATTGAAATAGACCTCTCCGCTGACAGGCCGGTATAATCCCACCAGGAGCTTCACCAGGGTTGACTTGCCGGAACCGGAAGGGCCCACAAAAGCTATCGTCTTACCTGTCTTCACCTGGAAAGAAATTCCGTCGATGGCATTGTAATGTGCAGTCCTGTGACGAAAAACTACATCCTCAAAACGAATGTCACTCAGCTCATCGATCTCAATCGGATTTTCCGGACTTCGTTCAATGGGTTTCTGCATCAGTTGATCGAACGTGTTCACGGATGCTTCAACCTCCCGATAACTCAGAATTATCGTTCCAAGATCCTGCAAAGGCCCGAAAATGGCAGTGGATATGAACTGCATCGCGATCAATTCTCCGGTGGTAAGGACGTTCCGGAATATTAACCAGAGAAGTATGAACAATATGGACTGCTTCAGGATGCTCAGGGTTGTTCCCTGCAGGAACGTTAATGTACGGACCCGTTTTACTTTCGTCATCTCCAGATTGAAAATTTTCAGGTTCTGGTCCCGTAATCTCCGGATTTCGGGGAATGTCAGACCAAGACTTTTGACAAGTTCAATGTTCCGGAGGGATTCCGTGATCGCACCTGACATTCTATTCGTTTCGCGATTGATCGCCCGTTGCGTGGTCTTGATCTTTTCGCTTAATAATCCGGTAAGCGATCCCAGTACTACAATTCCAATCAGAAAAACAGGAATCAACAGCAGGTTCTTTGTAATCGAATAGGCTATGAGAAAACCCATTCCAACGATAGTAGAGAAGAGGACATTGATAAATGAATTAATGAATACCTGGGTATCCATCCTCACTTTCTGCAGTACCGATACTGTCTCACCGCTCCGTTGATCCTCAAACTCATTATAGGACAGACGAAGGGTCTGCTTCAATCCGGCATCGAATACCTGCATCCCGAACCTGTATACTACCAGTCGTATGAAATAATCCTGGAAAGCTTTTGCAACCCGGGCAAGCAATGCGACAAAGAGAGCGACACCCAGCCAGAAAAGTACCCCCCTGACCAGTGCCTCTTCGGTTAAGGTGCCCGGATTCAGGGCAAAATCATCGATGATCCTTCCAAAAATAAGCGGATCGACAAGGTTCAGCAACTGACTGACCGTTGCCAGGACGAGAGCGACACCTATCCACCACTTCTGCGGCTTTAAATACTTCCAGAGGATCCACATTTTTTTGCACAACGGTGCTCTATTCTCCATATATTCTATGGCGTTTACAAAATACTTGTCATCATGATCAGTACCTGCCTGGTGGCTGCTGCCCGATATTCTCTTTGGGGCCGTCAGGGTGAAATGATCCAAACCTGTCCTGCAACCGATGATCGTACACCCGTCTCAAAAGCGAGTATTAATGCGAATACTGCAAGCTGAAGACTGATCAAACCTGGTATACCCTATTTTTTTGTCAGTCAGATACCCGGGTATTCGTCAGGATGTACCGGTAAGAGCCGATATGGTGTTCCGGGGCAACGGACTGTTGTCGTTTCCCTCAATAACCGGTATTTCCATTATTCGAGGGAACAGAAGCGGCAGTCATTTTCTGCACAGGTAAGAAGTGAAGGGTAGTATTTATTGACATACTCTTTGACCATACGGCGGGCTGAAAATGCTGCGCTGGTACTTTTTATGGTTTCTTTCATCATCTTTACCCAGCCGTGAGGTATTCCGTCAATGGAGGCAGAATAGTAGAGGGGCACCACCTCTTTTTCAAGCAGGGTATAGAGTGCAGCGGCGTCGGATGCATCCCGTGACCCGGGAGGAGTTTCACCGCCAAAGGCCCAGCCATTACTGCCATTATACCCCTCAATCCACCACCCGTCAAGAATGCTCAGATTGAGTACCCCGTTTAACGAAGCCTTCATGCCACTTGTCCCGCAGGCCTCCATAGGAGGGACAGGATTATTCATCCAGACGTCTACGCCATGGACCAGGTACTGGGCCATCTGTTCCCCATAATCTTCGACAAACCCGATCCTGCCACCGAATTCCGGTTGCTGCGCAAATTCATAAATCCGTTTAAGAATTAATTTCCCCTCATTATCGGCAGGATGTGCTTTTCCTGCAAAGATAATCTGCACCGGATGCCAGGGATTATTCAGGATCCGTTGTAACCGGGCCGGATCATGAAAAATGAGATCTGCCCGTTTATAGGCAGAAAAACGGCGGGCAAACCCGATGGTAAGAACAGAGGGGTTGAGCATCAGGCCGTCTGCGACAAGGTTACTGGGTTCATTTAAATGGGTCTCCCATTTGATTCGCTTTCTTTCCCGGATCCTGTTGAAAAGTTTTTGTTTCAGCCATGTATGTATTTCCCACATTTCTTTATCCGGTATCTCATCAATCATCTGCCAGATCTCCGGGCTGTCGTGGTTGATCTGCCAGTGGGGATCGGTGGAGTTAAAATATTTTGAATAGAGATCTTCCATCCGGGGATTCAGCCATGTCGGTATGTGAACCCCATTGGTAATATGGTCGACGGGGATTTCCTGTTCCGGCAGGTCCGGCCACATACAACGCCACATCCCGCGGGCAATCATGCCATGTCTCTTTGACACACCATTATGGTATTCCGTTGTCCGGAGGGCAAACGCGGTCATGTTGAACCCGGCTCTCGCGTCACAGGGATGGTGTCCGAGCTGGAAAAAGGTGTCCCGGTCGATGCCAAGCTGAGGATAATACCGGGAAAAAAATTTATCCATGAGATCGAAAGGAAAAATATCATTCCCGGCGGGAACAGGAGTATGGGTCGTGAAGACCGAAGTCCCTTTCACCTGCACCAGGGCATCCCTGAATGCCATCCCTTTTTCCACCCGTTCCCTGATCCGCTCCAGCTGGGCAAACGCAGGATGCCCTTCATTGAGATGGAGGGCTGAGAATTCTATTCCCAGATCATTGAGTACTTTCCGTCCCCCGATCCCGAGTACTATTTCCTGCAGCAGACGTTGTTCAGTCTGCTCTGTGTAGAGGCGATGCGAGATGGTCCTGTTTTCAGGAAGGTTTGCAGGAATATCAGTATCAAGCAGGTAGAGAGGTACCTTGCCCACATTAACTCTCCACACCGCGACAGAAATAGGGGGTTGGATGAAGGGGACCCGTATCACCATCTGGTCTCCGGAATCATTCAGGACCCTCAGAATAGGGGCTGCATCGCGATCCAGCACTTCAGTGATGTTTTCCTGCCAGCCATCGGGACGAATATGCTGGTGGAGGTATCCTTCTGAATACATGAATCCCACTGCTACCAGGGGAACACCCAGATCGCTGCATTCCTTTAAGTGGTCCCCGGCCAGGAACCCAAGGCCCCCGGCATAAAAGGGAAGCGAGTGGTGGAGGCCGTACTCCGCAGAAAAATAGGCAATGGTAAGAGATCTGCGTTTTGGGTAATGTTCCGAAAACCAGCCGTTCCGGTTGGTCATGTACCGGGAAAAACGGTTCATAATGATGTCATAACGACGGAGGTATTCCGGATTTGAAAGAAGAAGGTCAAGAAATTCGGCAGGAATATCCCGAAGCATTTTCACGGGGTTATGGACACTTTTTTTCCATGCCTGCTGGTTGATCTGCTTAAAAAGTACCCTTGCCTCCGGGTGCCAGCTCCACCAGAGATTATATGCCAGATCGACAAGACCGGCCAGCCGTTCCGGAACGTGGGGAAATTTGTCCGCCAGTCGGTCATAATGATCAGCCATGTGCGGTTACCTTCCTGATTTTAATGTGGGTACCGTCATGATTAATACTCTTGGGAGAACCCGGGAGCAAAGAAAACAGGGGATTATCGTATCATAACATTATAATCTTCTGACTTCCCATCTGGCGTGGTGGGATGTGACGTTTTTGTGAACGCCGGCGTTTGGGAGAAATTGTATCAATCCTTCCAAAAACCGCAGCTGGATCCGGTACTTACCGGGTTTAATGCCAATATCGACCGGGTTATTCCGGTGACCCCCGGCATGCTGAGGTCCTTTGAGCAGCACGGGGTGCCGGCGTTCGATGCCGTTTTCGACCGGCTGAAACAATCAATGCGGTCCTGTTCTGCCGATGAAGTATTCATCAGCGAACCATCACGCTACCGTGAACTTTCAGCATCGTTTTCCCGATCCGGAACGCTCAGTATGGGAGGCCAGGCAGGAATTGCTGCAGTTCACCTGTGCAGACTTGGCGTCCCTTCAGTTACCTGTGCTGCACCCGGTGCCGGCCCGGAGACCTGTGCTCTCCTGGAGAATGCCGGTGTCATTCCCCTGAGGTTTGAATCGGGAGCGGGCGATCGTTCTGACATGGTCCACCTGATTTTCGAATACCCTCCGGACCTGGTGCCTCTGGCTGATGGTGTTGTGAGCCGGAGCAACCGGTTTATCGTGTCTCCTGTCCATGACCCCTCCACGGTTATTATCCCTGATGCTTCAATGAATGCATTTCTGGAACAGATTGCCTCCTGCCGGCGTGCATTCCTCTCAGGCTACCAGTACCTGCGGACGGAACAGGAATTTGTGACCGCAGCACGGCAGATCCGACGGATCCGCAGTGTTCACCCCCTGATGCGGACACATGTGGAATGCGTCTCCGGAGCGGACCGGCATGTGACGACGATGATGCTTCGCCATATCCTCCCGGATACTGACAGCATCGGACTCAACGAGCGGGAACTGGGGATGTTCATGCATGCGTTGCGGGCACCTGTTCCGTCGTCAGCGGTTATACTGCCACCTACTCCTGTAGCCTGCGTGCGTGATGCTATTGCCCTTGCAGATGCCACTGGCGTGAGACGGATTCATCTCCATACCTTTGGGTATTATCTCCTTATCCTGAAATCCGGAACCACAAAGCCGGAAGTATCCCGAAATGCCCTCCTCCTTGCTGCACGGGTGACAGCCGATACCGCGGGAGGGGATGAACAGGTCCTGTCACGGGAAGGTCTTCTGGCGTACGCTGCTGTCCGCGAGGTGTTTGGTCCGGATGAGACGCCGGGGATTTTCAGGGATGGTGAACGGGTGGTGGTGCTCATTCCCACGTACATTTCACACAATATTCAGAAGACAACCGGGCTTGGCGACGTACTTTCATCTACTGCGTTCGTTGCAGACCGGTTCTGATCGAAAAAATGAGCCGGCTTTTTTGACGGTATTCAATAGTAAAAAAAATGGCTTAATGGCTTTGTAGAAACCCTGAGTTTTCAACAAATGGTAAAGCACCTGTCCCCCCGGACCGCTCCTTCGCTTTGCGATAGTGTCGTATTACCTTCTCTGGAGTTATCGCTCCAGAGGCGGTGCCACAGCGGCGGGGGTGGAGGCATTATATGCCGTAGACCTAAAAAGAGCGTTAAGAAAAATATTTTGTGGGTTTCCCATGAAAATTCCACAATTACATTAATTTCGGGAAGTGCCAATCCCGCTATTGCGATGATCTGCGCCGCCCCCGAAGGGACGCCCCCGCGGGGTTTCAGTTACCTGAAAACTTCGCCTTTGGCCTCTCAAGAGCCTGTTACGGATGCCAGTCGCACCTTCACAATTTTCATTTGTTGGGTGAGAACCATTCCCGTTTCTGTTGAGCAAAAAAATGGAGCATTCCCAAAACAGCGATGGTATCGCACTCAAACCCTGGCAAGGGTTTTTGGGTTGCTCTGAACATTGTTCAGGCTTTGATTTTTTCTTCAAAATTGATAACCCGTAGTGGAAACAGCATCGCATCGTGCCCCGTTCCCCGTTTTTGGACAGGTGGCACAAGAGGGGGCTGAACATGGCTCATAAAGCAGAGAACAGCTCAATCCTTTCCTTTTAATGTTCTCAACCTCAAATTCCCAGCAGCCACTCATTCTCATGGAGCCACTTCCGCCGGCGCTCGTAATCCGGCATGATTTTTCTGACCTTGGCCCAGAACTTTTTCGAATGGTCAGGCTGGCCGATATGGACCAGCTCGTGCACCACGACGTAATCGACAATCTCCGGGGGGGCCTGGACCAGGCGCCAGCTGAAGTTGATGCTTCCCTTATGGGTGCACGACCCCCATCGCTTCCGTGCATCGGTAATGCGGATGGCCGCCGGAATGTAACCCGTCTGCAGGGAGAACCACATGCACCGGGCCTGGAGCTCCCTGCGCGCTTCCTCCCTATACCAGCGTTTCATCTGGTTCCTGATGTTGGGCATAAGCCTGCGGGAAACGTACAGCTTATCGCTGCGTTCTATCGCCATGGTCTCCCCTTCAACGATTTGCAAAGGGTATGATCGCCCGAGATAGAGGAAGAGCTCTCCTTCGGTATACTCGTGACAGGGAGCGGGGAGGCGCCGCTTCATCTCATCCTGTTTCCGCAGGATCCACCTGCTCTTCTGCCGTATCACGTCTTCTATGTAAGAAATGGATGCCCGGAGGGGTGCCCTCACGATCAGGGTAGCCGCAGGAGATACCTCAAGAGCGATAGTCCTGCGACGTGATCTGATTATTTTCTCTACAGGGATCTCATGCATGGGAAAATTGCTGCCGGTAAGTACTCTCCGGCCTGACTAAAAAAAGGTAAAGGATGCTTAATCAGGCAGCCGTCTTCGGTGCGTCATTGATCCCGTCACTGACAATCCTGCCATCCCTCATCCTGACAATGCGGTGGAAATATTCTTTGTGCCAGTCCTCATGGGAAACCATGACAATCGTCTGGTGCATCGACTCGTTGATTTCCTTGAAAAGTTCAAGAACTACCCGGGAATTTTCTGTATCAAGGTTGGCACATGGCTCATCGGCAAAGAGGATGTCCGGCTTGTTCACCATCGCCCGGGCAAGCGAGACCCGCTGCTGCTGTCCTCCGGAAAGTTCCCGGGGCAGATGGTCCCGCCGGTCGCACAGGCCGATCTTCTGCAATATGGAAAAACTGTCCTTTTTTGTCTGCTCCTCGGTGCGATCTTTCCGGAGCATTGCCGGCAGGGATACATTCTCCATCACGGTGAGATCCGGGACCAGGGCATAGTCCTGGAAGACGTACCCGAGCTTATAGAGGCGGAACATGGTCTTCTCATAATCCGTGAAGCGGGAGATGTCCATGTCATCAATCACGATCCTGCCGGAGGTGGGAAGGTCCAGGAGTCCCAGCATGTGCAGGAGCGTTGACTTGCCGCTCCCGCTCGGTCCCATGATACCGAGAAATTCACCTTTTTCAATATTGAGAGTTACGCCGTCCAGGGCCCTGACCTCGACATTTCCCATACGGTAGATTTTCCGTAAATCGGTAATCTCGATCATGGCACTACGCCCTCATGGCAGTCTGGATTTCCTCACGCGACACCTGGTAGGCAGGGACATACCCGGCCACTGCTGCTGCACAGAACAGGATGACCGAATTGATGACAAGGTCCATGGGTGTCAGGTACAAGTATGCAGACCATTCCGGTGTCACAATGGGGTGAACGGACATGTACGCCGCGAGCGCCAGGGTGATGATGATCCCAAGAATAATGCCAAGAATGCCGAGGATGATGACCTGGAACCCGTAATTGTGCATGATGACTTCCTTATCCACGCCAATCGCCTTGAGGATCCCAATCTGCTTGCGGCTGTTGAGTGTCTTGATCGTTATGACAATGAACAGGACAACCGTCGTGATGATGACACTGACAACCAGGGATACCGCGTTGATGATGGCAAAGCTCTGGAGCACCTTCCCTACACTTTTACTCAGAAGGTCCGTCATGGTCTGGACAGTTCCGGTCACTCCCACACCATACGCGAGGAGCTCGTTCTTGATGAACTGCTCGGAATACCCGGGTTTCGCTCTCACCGTGATGTAATTAGCCTGGTCAAGTGTCTTGCCTTCCACCTGCTCCATATCGGTCCAGGTTACAAACGCTGCGTTGTCAACCGGACTCCAGCCGGTCAGATAGATCCCCTTGACCCGGTAATCTTTGGTGTACCCGTTGCCATACTCGACCGTGACCGAGTCCCCGACCCGTACCCCGCCCAGCGACGCCTGGAATTCATCTTCCTGGCGGACGGTAGCATCACCGGCTATCGGTTTCCCGATAATGATCTCCCCGGTATCTCCTTCCCCGAGATAACTTCCGGCAACCATTTTTGTATAGACCGGGGATACTTCCTTCTCATCCGCGGGAGAAATGGCACGCACGGAAATACCGAGGACTCTCTGCCGGTACTTGAAGGTCGCCCCTTTCGAGTACTGGGGGGATGCCCGCTGGACGCCCGGCATACCATTGATCAGGTCGAGGGTTGCATCAAGGTCGGTGATGTACTGCTCGCCTGATTTGGGGCTTACCAGGACATTTGAGACCTCATAATCGATGAGCTGTTGGGTAATGCTCTGGCCAATCCCGCTGAACATGGAAGGGAGGAAGATCATGTTGGTAAAGCACATCCCGATAATCAGGATGGTCAGGAGCGTGCTTGAGCGGCTTCCCCGCTGGAGCGAACGCAGCGCCAGCAGGAAGGCAACCTTCAGTTCTTTTTGTCCCATGGGAATTTACCATCGCCTTTGACCCTGGGCAGGTACCAGTACCGGTAGCCGACAACACCGACTATCACGAGGACGATCAGCAGGATAATGATGGTCCCGGAATTGTCAGCGGGTGGCACACGCACATTCATCTGACGGGTGAGAGTGTGGACACCCATATCATCCGTGTAGGTAATGTTCAGGGTGTACGGGTAATTACCGCCTTTCAGTCCTTCAAGGAGGAATATGGCCGGGGCGTCGTTACCTGACTTGATCTTACCGATGAAAGCCTCCTTTGTCCCTTCAGCGGGAAGGTCAACATTAGCCGAGACCTGCTTTGCCTCACCCGTGCCGGTATTCTCTATCCGGATGGTAAGATCGAAGGGTGAATTCTCGGCAAGTCGGGGAGGACTGGTGTCCACAGAGACAAAACCCAGTTCTGCTTTGCCCTTCATCATGAGATCGATGCCGGACTGCTGGGTACGCCCTGATCCGTCGATTTCATTGTAGCTGATGCTTACCGGAACCCTGACGAGACCGGCCTCAGTTTTTTTATCAGAGAGCAATGCAAGATTAACCGTCTGCTGCCCACCTGCCAGGATTGCTCCAAGGTGATATGAATCAGAATTCTTTGGGGCGACGGTAGCGCTGACATTTTCAATCCTGAGGGTAACATCCTCGGCAAGTGTCTGCCCGGCATTCCTGACGGTGAGCGTTACCGGGATCTCCTCACCCGGGTTTACGCTGCCAGTGAGGGAGGTATCCATGATCAGGATTGCCTGTCTCTGGATTCCAACGGCGGTGTTGACGTTCACCGGGATCGGGTACCTGGTGCTCTTCCCGTTCGTGGTATCAATCCAGACTTCAGGGAAGTACATACCGCTCTTTGATGGGGCACGGATTGAAAAGGTGATGGGGATCGACTGTCCCGGCCCGATTTCTCCGACCCGGTCAAAATCCTGGGTGAGGACCTCAACGCCACTCCCTTCAAGGTGCACGTTCTCAATATTGACATTGATGTCCCTGACCAGGGTGGTCGCTGCATCGGCCGGGGTTATCCCGATACTTTCCTGGAGAGACGCACTGGTGGCT
>DATEXZ010000024.1:0-2896 GCA_035256445.1 Methanoregula sp. | reverse complement strand
AACGACGATCATCGTGTCATTGAATCCCTGAAAGACGACATCAGGAGAATCCAGACCCGGAAGGATTCTGAATCAATGGTGAGTTTTTACCTGGAGGCCGGGGCCGCCCCGATTATTGAGAAAAACCGGTCGGAACTGTTTGCATTTGAATGTGAACTCCGGAGAGAGAACAAAGATACCCCTGCAGATGCTGTGGAGACTATCCGGACTTCTGCTTTTGACGAACTTGAAACCACCTTTAAAAAAAGCAGGGGAATAAAGGAATGACCATCCCCGTGCTCCGCCTCTCCCGGCCAAGGGATTACAGGAACATGACCGTAACCTTCGGGTACGTGACATGAACATTGACAACGAGATCACCGACTGTCTTCCGGTTTATGGTGCGGTGCGTTCGACACAGAAAACTACCTGCCTCTCTTCTCACAGGATCAGGATTTCTTCCCGCTCTTCTTCTTTTCCTTCTTCGTTCGCCCACCGTCATCACCGTTCTCCTGCTCCATCTTCGCTTTGGCCGCGAGCAGCCCCTCTTTCTGCTGCGGTGTGACCTCGGGATATGCGAGTTTGAGGAAGTCGAGAGTGTCGAGGATAGCGGAGACGACTGCAAACCTCGTAAACCACTTGTGATCGGCAGGGATGATGTACCAGGGAGCATAGGAGGTGCTCGTGGTATTGAACATCTCCTCGTACGCGTCCATGTAATCGCCCCAGAAGGCCCGTTCGTCAATGTCTGCAGCTGAAAATTTCCAGTTCTTGTCCGGCTCTTCCACCCGCTCGAGAAACCGTCTCTTTTGTTCCTCTTTTGAGACATTCAGGAAAAACTTCAGGATAATAATACCGTTGTCTGTCAGGTATCGTTCATAGTTATTGATTTCCCGGAACCTGCGGCTCCAGATGTCCCGATCATTCAGCAGGGGTGGCAGCTGCTGCCGGTCCAGGTATTCCTTATGAACGCGTACGGCGAGAACTTCCTCGTAGTAAGAGCGGTTGAAGATCGCGATGTTTCCCCGGCGGGGAAGGGCCACGCAGCATCTCCAGAGATAATCGTGGTCGAGTTCTTCTGCACTTGGCACCTTGAAGCTGGTCACCTGAACACCCGTCGGGTTCACTCCCGACATGACATGTTTGATAGTACTATCCTTCCCGGCCGCATCCAGGGCCTGGAAGATGATCAGTACGGCATAGGTATTCTGGGCATAGAGCTTATCCTGCTGTTGTGCGAGCAGCCGGACACCGGCCGCTAAGGTCTCTTCCGCATCATCCTTTGACATGAAATTGCCGGTGTAGCCGGGGTCGTAATCGCGCCAGAGATCGATTTTCTTACCCGGAGTCACCTGGAGCGGTTCGAGGATTTTTTGTATCGTTGCTGTCAAATGGTCACCCTCCTTCGCGATAATAGTCTTTACTAATGAATCAACCCTCCGCATGCTTCAATATTTATTGGGTGTCGTTCCAGGAGCAGATCCCTGAAAGCCAGTAATCTCCTCAACCAGGTATTTTTATCGTTTTCCCACTCACCCATCGGAACCTCTCCGGTTGTTTCAGATTTTGCATCAACCGGTTAGAGGGATATACTTCCACGCTCAATGGAGGGTGTCCCGGATAGCACTATACCTTAAAGTATCTGCCATGATATTTTCAAAAAAAGAATCATACCGGAAAAAGGAGTTGAACACAAGAATGACCGACAAATTAAAAGTCAGGGCCAGGATAGCCCGCGGTGACGGCAGCGTAGCGCCGCATCACCCGTCAGAGGGTGCAAAAACCGCTGACCCGAAGCCCGTTCCCGGTGAAGGAAAGATTGAACCCCACGACCGGGAGAGCGAGGTTACCACTTCGGTCAGCCAGGAGATACTTACCTGCCCCCGCTGCGGAAAACCAACCCTTCGTGCAGAATTCCCCGATCATTACGAAGCCTGGATCAAATGTTCGTCATGCGGTTTTTTTATGGGCATGAGCAACGAGGAGTGGCACCGTATGGAGCACAGTCCCAATCTTATCAGGACGATTAAAAAAATGGCGATCGAGAAAAAACTACTCTAAGGCTGGCATCGAAATATCCCGGATTCACGGTATTTCGACCCTTTGTCATTCAGTAGTCATCCTGGGGTTTGGATGTCACCACCTCTTCAACCTTGGGGACCAGGAGCCACAGTGCTTCCTGAACCTTTTTCTGTATCACCGGGTTCTTGTGGTCCTGTATCTGGTCAAGTACGTCAATCACTCCGCCTTCAAGGAGCGCCTCTTCCTCGCCGGCCGCAGCGGTGGCGATGATAATATCGAGGGCCGACACGACAATATGTGCATTCTTCTCGTGAAGGAGAGGGGTGATAATGTCGATGCCACCCTGCCGGATCAGTTCGTTCGGCCGCCAGTCCTCATCTTCGGTGCTGACCGCGAGAGCTTCCACTGCACCCTCACGTACGTCCGGCGAGGAGCTTCCTATTCGATCGAGAAGGTCTCTGGTAATGTCCCGTCTTATTTGTAGATCTTCTGCCATTGATCCTCCTGCCAGCTCTTCCAACCAGAAAACCGGCGAAGTCAGATGATACTATACCGCCACAGATAAAAAATCACCGGTCCCTGCCCGTTCCATGCTGCCAGTCTTTGCTGCACCACTGATCAACACCCGTCATCATATGCCTGACCACTGAGTCATGTAAATTCCGGATGAGGTTGGCAGGGATCCGGGTCGTGGGGGTCCCGCAGGGATTGCGTTATGTTCGCATGGAAAGCAGGTCTTTAATCCCCCATGATAGAGATTACGGCACGAACCGCAGGCCGGGATAAATTGTGCCCCAAAAGCCGTCTTCGGCAACCGCTACCCCGAACAAGTCCGTGACAGCACTGCTGAATTCTTTTTCCAGGACCTGTTCCGGGAACCTGTTGGTCCGGCGCT
>DATEXZ010000023.1:0-8633 GCA_035256445.1 Methanoregula sp. | reverse complement strand
GGCCCGGAAATGCCCCGTTTTTATTCAGTGACAATGGACCAGTATGTCAATACAGGTATAAGGTAAACAGGTTTGAGTTTTTAAGACAAAAACGAAAAATTGGTTGTAATCCCTGTTCCCGATGACCGTTATAAAACCCGGTCACATACTGTAATCCCGTCCGTTTTTATAAATCAGCGAAGAAAAATTCACTCCCTCTTGCCGTTTTTGTCAGAACTAGGCCGATAATTGTGTTTTAAGGCACATCTCTCAAGCATTGAAGTAATTCCTGCTTCGAATCATGCCTCTGAATATACGAGAATCACGGATCGTACTGGTCTATTCGAATAGTTTCTTGACCTTCGGTATATTTTCGGTCACTATGATGAACGGGACGACAGACCGTATAATATACGGCGATTCCGGTCAAAGCTGTCCAGACATCTGATAAGACAAATAGCAACCGTGCAAAACTTCTGGAATGAGTTGTAAAATAGTATCTGGTTCGACGCATTAACAGCGAGAATATGACCGAAAAAAAAGATACCGGTAATTTTTCTGACCCGGAAAACCAGACTAATATAAGGATATCATTCTCATTGACGATTTAATCGATACTGACAAACAAGCTCCGTAATGAGGGGAATTGTTAGTATTCGTCCCATCCATAAAGGGTGAAATGTGCGAAGGAATCCTCCAGATTTTCAGAGAAAGAGTGCGGGGCTAGGCATATCTCCCAAGATCAGTATTTCAATCGAGTAAATTCTTTTTATTCTGCAGAGCACCCGTACCCAGTATCGATAGGGTTTTACACCAGGATCTGGTTGGATCACCTGCATTCCACACTGACTACTCGGGGATAAAAAAAAGGAATTTATTTACCTACGACGAAAGATGCTCATAGCGGGCTTCCGGCAGGGTTTTTACCTGATGGGGTAGGGATTATACCCTCCCATCGAAAAAAACCCGTGTTTGAATGTTCTGTCAGTCTTTAGTCGGGTTCTCCTGAGCAGAGAAAAACAATGGCAGACACTGAAAGATGAAGATCACATCTTCCGGAATAACGGAATAGAATTTGAAAGTTGTGAAGATTTGGAAATCAAAGCAGCGCCGAGATATGGGAATTCCGGACTTGCGCAGAATAGGTATTCTGCGCAAACCTTTATTTATTTGAGATAAAATAGAATAGAGCATGGAAAGCGGGTATTTTTCGGAGTGGCTCAAGAGCTACCGCAATTACCTCCGGATGCGCAACTACTCCCCCCGCACCCTCAACAGCTATGAGCAGGTCCTGAGACACTTTGCATATTATGTCTGGTTGCGCCGTCACACCGAAGTCTCGAAACTGGTCATCTACTGGAAGGACTTTGAAAATGCCCGGCTTGATACCGATGTGGAAGTAACACCGGTCATTATCAATGATTTCCTCTCGTTTGTTTCGACAACGCAGACCTACAAACCCAAGACCTTTCATCGAATTATTTCAACGCTCAGCTCGTTCTACCGTTTCCTGTACACCCAGGGAGCTGTCTCTGCGAACCCGCTGACCGGGGTTGATCGCCCGAGGATCAAACAACAGGAGGTGAAATACCTCAAGCACAACCAGGTGCTTCGACTGCTGGATTCTATTGAAGATCTTCGGGACAAACTCATCGTCAGGACAATCTACGCATCGGGCGTCAGGGTGTCAGAACTCTGTAATATGAATATCGAAGACATCGATTTTGACGAGCATACCATACGAATTCGGGGGAAAGGTGACAAGATGCGGACTGTTTTTGTCGATGACGACACCCTTGCAGATCTCCTGAAATTTATCGGCAACAGGATTGTCGGACCGGTTTTTTTGGGCCAGCAGGGAAAAAATATCTCATCACGGGCTATCCAGCACATCTTTAAAAATTATGCACCACCGGGAATCACACCCCATAAAATCCGCCACAGTTATGCAAGTGAACTCTACAAACGTTCAAAAAATCTCAGGGTTGTGCAGGAAAATCTTGGGCATACCTCCATAAAGACCACCGAAATTTACCTGCATACGGACATTGATGAACGCAGGCAGGTATACCAGCAATATTTCCCCCTTTCTGATAATGATGAAAAGTGATTCATTAGTGTACCGGGACTGGAGAGATCCCAGGAAATTATCTTTCGGTCAATATTTTCCGCCATACTGAACTCCCATGCCATCTTGTCATTATTTGCATCTCTTTTCTTGTTTCCGGCCCAATTAAGTCGTCAATTTGTATTTTTATCGAGATGATTATTGGAGCAGATTCACGTGAATGCATTCATTATAAACCGTATGATGCTATACACAAACCCACTCATTTTGAGCCGCTGAAATACCTCGAAATTCGAATATACGGATTCCCATTCGGGACCTGGAAGATGAGGGGGTTTCACCATCTGCCTGGCGGGGTGATGTGAAGCGATCCGAATCCTCATCAAGGATGAACGAATATAGACAACCGTCCATAAACGGCCGTCAGCATTTTTACCACGATCCGGCCATGGTTCTCCCTGCCGTCTGCTTGCTTTTTATCGGAGTAAAATGCAGGTTTGAAGTTGACTTTAATATCTCGTATATCCAAAAGTAATGGAACAAATTTTCTAAAAGGAAATTTTGTGAAGGTATTCAAAAAAAATTCGAACCCCCGTAGTGTAGCGGTCAATCATGCAGGACTTTGGATCCGGCGACACCAGTTCGAATCTGGTCGGGGGTATCCAGGAGAGAATTCCGATAATTTCCGTTCCGTTTTTAAAAATAAGATTAAATTGACTTTTTTTAAAATTATTGATGTATACACCAAGACCATCATAAAAGAGATCGCTGACAAGCCGTGCCTTCCCCTTGATAAGCTGAAGAGCTCCCTCCAGGTAGTCCGGGATGCACTGACCGCATCCCGTGCATTTATTTTCGTCAATACTGATTATTTTCGTTTCATTGATTCGCACCTTGTACCGCAGAACTGTTCATTACAGGACACATACCTTACAGTCCTGTTCACCGCAGGGGATGTTGTCGATCTTCCATTTCAGCGCCCAGTGCTTGATGCCACGGATCACATTCACAATCTCAAGCCCGCTTTCGGTCAGCGTATACTCTGTTCTGACCGGGAATGCGGTAGCATCCACGTTTCGTGAAAGAATTCCTTCATCTTCAAGCTCCTTAAGCCGCTCCGAGAGAACCTTTGGCGTGATACCATCGAGGGCGTCACGCAGCTCGGAGAACCTGCGGGTATATCTTTCACCCTTGTAGAGTTCGAGGATAATCAGCAATGTCCATTTCTTTGTCAGATATTTCACGGTCTGGTTGACCGTGCACGCATCCTGCATGGTATGTATTTGGAAACTCCTGACTATTTATAATGTGGTATGCTATTGATATCTTGTATCAAAAAGAAATCAAAAGGAGTCGGATGATGTTCTGTAACCAGTGTGAAGAGACCGTCAAGGGGACGGGATGTACGGTCAAAGGTGTCTGCGGCAAAGAGGACGAGATAGCGGCATACCAGGATGTGCTTATCTATCTCTGCAAGGGGATCTCGGTCCGGAACCTTGCTGCAGCAAAGAAAGGTAAAGAGAATCCGGAAGCTGGATTGTTCTTAGCAGAATCACTTTTTTCGACGTTGACCAATGTGAATTTCGATAAAGCGCGATTTACTGACCTGATCAACCAGGCAATTGCGATCCGGGATGCATTGCCTCCAACCAGCGGTGTAGTGCCGGATGCATGTACATGGAAACCCAGAAGTGAAAGCGACATCCTCGAAAAAGCAAAGACGGTCGGGATCCTGGCAACGGCAAACGAGGATGTCCGCTCCTTACGCTCAACGCTTCTCTTCGGGCTCAAAGGCATTGCAGCCTACTACACACATGCTGCGGTACTGGGAAAAACCGATGATTCCATTACCACATTTATCCAGGTGGGGCTCGCTTCCACGCTCCAGGATCTGGCAGTCCCGCAGATGATTGCGCTCGTAATGGAATGCGGGGAAACTGGTGTAAAGGTCCTTGCCCTGCTCGATGCCGCCAACACGTCTGCATACGGTAATCCGCAGATCACCAGTGTTAAAACTACGGTGGGATCACGACCGGGAATCCTGATCACCGGTCATGACTTAAAAGACCTCGAGATGTTACTGGAACAGGCGAAAAATGCCGGGGTTGACGTATATACCCACGGTGAGATGCTCCCGGCACATGCCTACCCTGCCTTCAAAAAATATGGCTACCTGTATGGTAACTATGGTAGCTCATGGCACCACCAGCGCGAGGAGTTCGAAAAATTCAACGGCCCGATCCTGGTCACAACGAACTGTATCATACCGCCGAAGGATACCTATATCAACCGCGTCTGTACCACGGGACTTGCCGGATACCCGGGCATGAAACACATCACTGCATCATCCGCTGACGGAAAGAAGGATTTCTCAGCCGTCATTGCACATGCGAAAACCTGCCCGCCACCGCAGGACCTCAGGCAGGGTGGATCGGATCTGATCACCGGTTGTGCCCATGGTGCGGTCCTTGCGATTGCAGACAAGGTAGTTGCAGCCGTAAAGAGCGGGGATATCAAACGGTTCATCGTCATGGCCGGATGCGATGGCAGGCAAAAGGAGCGGGAATATTACACGAAATTTGCCGAGGCATTACCCAAAGATACCGTCATCCTCACCGCGGGCTGTGCCAAGTATCGTTACAACTCACTCAATCTCGGCACCATCGGGGAGATCCCACGGGTGATTGATGCCGGGCAGTGCAATGACTGCTACTCGCTGGTTGTGATTGCCCAGGCGCTTGCCAAAGCATTTGGCGTTGGCATTAACGAATTACCGATCTCGTACAACATCGCGTGGTATGAGCAGAAGGCAGTGCTCGTCCTGCTTTCCCTGCTGTCCCTTGGCGTAAAAGACATCACGCTCGGCCCAAAACTCCCGGCGTTTGTATCGCCAACAGTTCTCGACGTTCTCGTGAAAAATTTCGACCTCAAACCCAACACTACTGTCGAAGCTGATGTGGCCAGAATGGTTCCAGCCCAGTAGCCGGGATCGGTGATTTTCGCACAACCAGAGGAGATCATACGTGGATAATGAAGACTTGACTGGCGAAAAGATTTCATAAGAATAAACGTTGACATTAATTTAACTATTGTGCAGATCAGACGGAGTTGCAGAAACCATGGCAGAGTTAGTAAAAATGATTCGGTATGTATGTCTCGAATGCCATTATATCTATGATCCGGTAAAGGGAGATCCGAAAAATGGAATTACGCCGGGTACAGCGTGGGAAGATGTCCCTGGCTCCTGGCGTTGTCCGGAATGCAAAATTCTCAAAGCAAAAAAAGGTGTTTTCAAGCCGCTTGATGAAAAATAATTTTTGAATTTTTTTATTCGGGGGAACTTTTCAGGAAAATGGGTTCAGGTGCAGTTTGTGATTGGATACGTGGCCGTACCTTTTAGTTTATTTTACCAGAATACTCGGCAATTCCCTTCGGATGCGACAGGGGGAGAGTCGGATCGGGCCGGAATAGTGAAAAAACCGCGCGATGGGCCCGGATTTCGATAAGGATTCTAACTATTCGTCGGGAATCTGGTCGGAGGGTATGCAGGAAAAAGTCAGACTCTTAATTTAACCATTTTCACAACCTTTTTCCGCCCGCGGTATCCACGACGTTAAGAGCAGATTTGTTCTCTCCGGTTACATCTGCCGTTATCTATTCCTGTAACCGGAACACGAACTCCGTTCCATTCGTAGTATTGACCTCGACCTTCGCATGCATCTGGTGTTTTGCAAGGAAGTTCACCAGTTTCAGGCCAAGGGTCTTCGTTTTCGACAGATCAATTTCCGGGGAGAGACCAATACCATTGTCCCTGACAATGAGCATATAGGCTCCCTCGTTCCTGGTAAGGACCAGGGAAATTGCAGGTGGGGCATGCCGGACTGCAAGGGAATCAAAGGATTCGGGAAAAGCATATTTGAAGGAATTTGTGACGAGTTCATTGATAATGAGCCCTGCAGGAGTTGCCCGCGGTATATCGAGCATCATGCCCTTTGCATCAACAGAAGTCATCACGGGTTTTTTCGTCCTGAATGTCTGGGCTATCTGGTCGAGAAGTGTTCTCATGTATGTTTCCATGTTGACCTGGTCGAACGTTTTTGTCCGGTACAGGGTCTCGTGGATGAGGGCCATGCTCCGTGCCCGGTTCTGCAGGTCCTGCCTGAGCATTCTCCCTGCAGGGGTGTCTTCACTCGAACCTTCAAGGCTGAGCAGGGAGATGAACGCGGCCAGGTTGTTCTTGACCCGGTGGTGGATCTCAGAAAGAAGAATTTCTTTTTCTGCGAGGGCTTCCTTCAGACTTGCCTCGCTTCGTTTCAGGTCCTGTTCGCTTTTGGTGAGTTCTTCGAGATACTGACGCAACTTTCCCTGCGCCACCGTTAGTTTTTCGTTGAGGGCAGTGAGTTGGAAATTGTTGCTGATAACTTCGTCGTTTACCTGGCGAAGTTCCTCATGAATCGCAGTGAGGTCTTCATAGGCGGCAATGAGTTTTTCGTTTTTCTGGCGGAGTTCCCTGTCCGTTGCAGTGAGTTCCTCGTTTACTGCGTCAAGGGCACTATTCTTCCGGACCAGTTCCTGCTCGATCCGGTTCCGCTCGTGGGCGTAGCGTATCGAACGCACGAGAGAAGGCCCGGTGATCTGTCCCTTGACGAGATAGTCCTGAGCCCCCTCGTGGAGTGCGAGCATCCCGGTCTCCTCGTCGTCAAACCCGGTAAGGACCACAATCGGGTGGGACGGGAACCTTGCCCGGACCTCCCGCAGCGTTGCAATTCCCTGGCTGTCCGGAAGCCCGAGATCGATAAGGATAAACTCAGTCTCCCCCTTTGAAAGGACAGCCCAGGCCGCGGCAAGGGTTTTCGCATTCTGCAGCTCGAACGCTGATCCCTGCGGGTCAAGGAGTTCGCGGAGGATTTCCACATCTGCGGGGTTGTCTTCGACAGCAAGGATCTTCATGTTCGTTTTTCAGCTCCCAGACTTCGGCGGCAGGGTAACAATGGAGAACCAGAAACTCTCGATGGATTTGACGATCTCGATGAACTCCCCGAACTTGACCGGCTTCCGGATGTAACAATTGGCATGGAGCCGGTACGACTCAAGTATGTCACGCTCATCCTGGGATACTGTCATAATCACCACAGGGATAAGCCGGAGGTCCGGATCTGCCTTGATCTCGGCAAGGACCTCACGACCGTTCTTTTTCGGGAGGTTCAGGTCGAGAAGGATCAGGTCAGGCATCGGCTTCGATGCATATGCGCCGGTCCGGCGGAGGTAGACCATTGCCGCTTCACCATCGGTGACCACGTTCAGGTTGTTCCTGAGTTTGCTGTCCTGGAGCGCTTCCTTTGTGAGCGCAACATCGGCAGGACTGTCTTCGACCAGGAGAATCTCTACCGGTCGGGGTAATTCTGACTGTTGTGTTGTTGCATTCATTGTTTTTCCTCGTATCGTGACGGAAGGGTGAAAGAGAAGGTCGATCCCACACCCGGCTCGGACCGGACGGCGATCTCTCCCCGGTGACGTTCGACGATCCTCCTGCAGATGGCAAGACCGATGCCGGTCCCTTCGTACTCACCTTTTGCATGAAGCCGCTGGAAGATCTTGAAGATCCGCTCGGTATATTTAGGGTCTATCCCGATCCCGTTATCAGTTACCGAGAAGATCCAGGTATCGCCCTGTTCACGGGCAGATACATGGATCTTCGGGGTGGTTTCCGGTTTCTGGAACTTAAGGGCATTGCCGATAAGATTCTGGAAGAGCTGGGTGATCTGGACGCCGTCGGCGGAGAGCTTCGGGAGGGAATCGGCGGTGATGACGGCATCCTTTTCCTTTATCGAGGCCTGGAGGTTCCGGAGCGCCTGCTTCAGCGATGAGTTCATATCGATGAGTCCGAATTCGTGTGCCTTGGTCTGCACCCGGGAGTATTCGAGCAGGTCGAAGATGACCTGGTTCATCTGCTTTGTCCCATCGATAATGAAATTGATGTATTTGTCGGCCCGTTCGTCCATCTGACCCTTGTACCGTTTTTCCAGCAGCTCCGTAAATCCTGAGATCGCCCTCAGTGGTTCCTGGAGATCATGAGAGGCGATGTAGGCAAACTGCTGGAGTTCGAGGTTCGAACGGGCCAGTTCCTCGCTCTTCTCCCTGAGTTCGTCGGCTGTGGCCTTGCGTTCAGCGATCTCTTTCTCGAGAAGTGCATTCGCCTCCTGGAGCTCGATCGTCCGCTCCTTGACCCGGTCATCGAGCTCCCGGTATGCCCGCAGCAGGGCATCTTCAGCACGTTTCCGTTCAGTTATGTCCCGTGCGGCTGCAAAGACACCGGTGATCTTCCCGGCCTCGTCCTGGTACACCGTCGCGTTGTACAGGACCGGTGTTATCCGCCCATCTGTACGGCGGATTTCGAGTCCGTAATCGGTCACTGAACCGTCACGGAATACCTGTTCGTACCCGGCTTTTGCCCGGCCTGGTTCGGTGAAATATTTCGAAAAGTCAGTACCGATCAATGCATCCCGGGAAAACCCGGTCACCTTGACGGTGCGGCGTTCACGTCGCTGATAGTGCCGTCCGGGTTGATGGTGACGAGCGGGTCGAG
>DATEXZ010000022.1:0-8796 GCA_035256445.1 Methanoregula sp. | reverse complement strand
CAGAATCTGTCGGTGTATTGATGAGGGCACGTGCAGTCTCTTCACTCTCGCGCAATGTATCCTCCACCTTTTTTCTTTCATTGATATCGCGAATAATAATGAGATCTGCAGGCTTTCCTTCATACAATATGGCCCCGGCATTCACTTCCACATAGGACCTGCTGCCATCTTTGTGCATGAGTGTTGTTTCATAGACAGGAGGGAGGGATTCTCCCAACATCCGTCGATTATACTTGCCGATAATGTCAGAAAGAGCATCAGGATGAACGAAATCTGTGAACGGCCTCCCGACGATTTCATCAAGAGAGCCGCCCCAGAAGTCTTCAAGTCGGGGATTGCACATTTTTATAAGGTCATCCTGTACGACACAGATGACATCATTTGCCCGGTCTATGAGGGTCCGGTATTTCTCTTCACTCTCCCGCAACTCCATTTCAACACGTTTGGACTCGGTGATATCCCGGATTGCAACCTGAATCGCGGGTTTACCCATGATGGTTGTTTTTACTCCCCGACCTTCTACAACAACCGTTGCCCCGTCAACACGGATCATGTGCAATTCAAGCGGGAGAGTTGTTTCCTCGTCAAGATCTTTTTCGATATTTTTCCGGACTGCATCGCGGTAATCCGGATGGATCAAATCAAGGATTTTTTTGCCGAGGAGTTCACTGGCATCCTGTGCACCAAGCATTTTCATGGCGGCAGGATTCAGGTACGTGATTTTTCCCTCCTGGTGAATGATGACAGCATCCGGGGATATTTCGACAAGCTGGCGGTACCGTTCTTCGCTTTCCCGTAATGCATTTTCCGCCCTCTTTCGATCGGTGATGTCACGGGCGATCATCGCGATGCGTGTTACCGCCCCATTGACAATGACGGGATAGGCAACCGTGTCATACCATCTGCCATCACGTTCATCTTCATACCTCACTATCTGTTTCTTTTCAATTACCCGCGTTGTCAGTTCTCGTCGGGATTGTGCAACTTCTTTGGGGAGGAGGGTGTCTGCCAGTGTACCGATCAGATGATCTCCATATTTTTTAAACTTGACAGCGGCGGTTTCGTTCAAATCCAGGATTATACCGCGGGTATCCATTAAAAAGACCGTATCTGTCGGGGAATTCATGAGTGCACGAGCCGTTGCTTCACTCTCCAGCAGCGCCCGCTCTCCCTGTTTTCGTTGGGTGATATCCTCAAGAATGATGGATACGCCCCTGCGTCCATCATCAAAAACGGTGGGTGCAATCCGGCAAAAGACGATAATGCCTTTCGGTCTGAGTTCAATCTCTCCGGACCATTCAATACCGGCAACGCCCTCTTTGATCCTTTCGATGAATCCCACGAACAATTCATCAAAGACCAGGGCAACAGGTGTGTATTCAATATTTTTTCCCACCAGGTTTTTACAATCAGTCCCTACAAACGTACAAAATGATTCATTGACAAAGATGATTCGCAGAAAGCTGTCGAGCTGTACAACTGATTCTGCAGATATGGAAAGCACGGCAGAAAGCGGGACTCTTTGTGATATCCTGTAGATTTTTGCCATCCCAAAACGGCGCAACTCTACGTGTCCCGATATAAGCAGATTCTCGAGATATCGCCCGGCAGTATTGCGGTTGATTTTTACCGACTCCACAATTTCCGCAATACTCAGACCTTGTGGATTTTTCTGCAGCAGGTCTTTTATCTGATCAGCAATCTCTCTTTTCAGAACCATTCTTGAGACTTCTATTTGGTTGTGGGGATATATTAATTCAAATATTCCAATGCAGGATAAAGAGATGGTGACAGAATTTTGTTTTCGTGTCGGATTAACATCCGGATAATTGCAGATGCATGCTCCTGGGACCATCATTCTCAATCAGTACATTGCGTTCACTGCACTCCCCGTTTCTCGCTTACCTTTACCTCCCCTGTTTTTCCCCTTTGATATCGGACGATGCCTCTCTGGCTTACAGCTCCTGTACTACCAGGTATTCCGGTCGTTCCACAGACCATGCTTCTGAGGTACATCCACAGGAAATACCACCCTCATCGTGCATCACAATCGTCTGATCCGGGCTCCGCTCAGCGGGATTGATCTCATACCCTCTATCCTCCAACCTGGGATTTGTCCGGAGACCTGGAGCCTTAAATAACACTCAACCTTCAGGTGACGCTTAAAAATATTCTGTCCGGCAGGACAGGAATCCTTCTTTAATTGGTAAGCACAGCCATGCAAACCAGGTCAGCGTGATTAGACTTCACGTCACGTACCTGATTCACTTCTCCAAAAAAAAGTGGTTATCTCCGGCACAGTCCCAGGAAAATGAAAAGAGCCCCCAGCACAGGAATTATTCCCAGGACTGCCTTCTGGGTAGGTGGTGGTGTGCCCGTTTGCCCCGGGGCTGTTGCCGTTGGTCCCGGCATATACATCGTGCGGCTGATTGAGCCTGCAATGCTGCAGGAAGCGGTGACTTCGATGGTATCCCCGGGTGCGGGCAGCAGGGGATAGGTGTACGTGAATGTATCAGGAGACGGCTGGCTTGTGTAATGCACATCATGGACTGTGTTGCCGTTGAGGGTAACATGGACTTCCTTAACATAGTGAGCCTGGGGATTGGGGACCTGGTGGGTTATGGTTACATTCAGGGCTTTTGAAAGTTCGTTATAGGAAATGGACATATCGGATGGTGCATGTGCTGCTGCAGGAAGGATAACAATCCCTGCACATACAGCAATCACCAGAAAAGCCAGGATATGGTTCAGCGATGCGTTACGGCGATGAGTGCTCGTTCTCCCGTGCATGTTCTCTTACTCCGGTGCACAATGAGCAGGAAACCCTGTTAAAGATTTCGCTGTCTTACGGATAGCTCTTAATTTTCCCTGCAGGAAAAAAAAGAGAGAGAAAGCAGTTCTGTAGAAACGGGCATGAACGGGAGCTCGCACCCAACCCATGAAAAATTGTGAACGACTGGCATCCTTAACAGGCTCTTGATAAGCCAGGGGGAGATTTCAGGTAATTGAAGCACACCGCGGGGGCGTCCCTACGGGGGCGGCGCAGGTAATCGCAATAGCGGGATCGGCTCTTCCCGATATTACTGGAATTGTGCAATTTTTGTGGGAAATCATCATTTTATAACGTTCCCGGAGGCTTTGCCCCTGCCATGTGGCATCAATCCCTGGGATATCCTCGGAAATCCGTGGTAATCTGACTATCCGTTACTCATATCAGATCCGGGATTTCTCCAAAGCTAAAAAAGCGATAGTAAATTCAGTCGCAGCGGAGTTTTCCTGCTTTCCCTATGTTCTCGAGTTCATGCTCGTCGATCATGATCGTGACTATATCAGGGTCAACACCGAGTGTTTTCACCAGCGTGCTGGTAAACTCTCTGACCACGGTGCGTTTCTGTTCAAGGGAAAATCCTTTTCGCATTTTGATGACTACTACGGGCATGGTTCATTCCACCGTTATTCCGGAATTATCTGCTGAACGAGTATTTAGCATAACGAGATGTGATAGTGAAGCGTTACCCGATACGTGGATTGGACTCTGTGAAAGTTCACGATAGACGGGTGACGCTATTTTGGGGATGCAGGGCAGATGCTGTCTGAGTTACTATAAACCATGGGGGAACTCCTGTCATGTGGTTAATTTAAATCGATGAACGGCAAAAGTTAAAATTACGACCATAAAACCGTGGGATTCCTGCGACAAAGACGATATTGATGGTGTGTATCCCCGGGTCAAACAATTCATCGTCTGGCGCAGGGAAAGCCATGACATAGAGACCCGCTTGGAAGCCCTCCTTCACGCACGGTGACTTGGGGTTATACGCCAGGGGAATAATCTCAGGATACCTCCTGTCGGCTTTTTCCGTTGTTTTTTCAGCCTTCCCCTGTTCTCCAGCCCGGCACTTTCATGCCGCGAAATATATCTCTTTAAATGCCGGCGCCGAATTATAGCACACACCAGCATGAAAAATATCATCATCAAAGGCGCACGCCAGCATAATTTAAAAAATATCAGTGTCGAGATCCCCCGTGACAAGCTCGTGGTGATCACCGGAGTCTCCGGCTCCGGAAAATCGACACTGGCATTCGATACCCTCTACGCGGAAGGCCAGAGGCGTTATGTTGAATCACTCTCTACCTACGCCCGCCAGTTCCTCGGCCTCATGCACAAGCCGGAAGTGGACAGTATCGAAGGGCTCTCCCCGGCCATCTCCATCGAACAGAAGACCACTTCAAAAAATCCCCGCAGCACGGTCGGGACCACAACGGAAATCTACGATTATCTCCGTCTGCTCTTCGCACGTATCGGGATACCGTATTGCCCGGAGCACAATATCCCGATCGCTTCCCAGACCCCGGACCGGATAGCCGACCAGATCAGGGCTGAACACCCTGGCATGGTCACCATCCTCTCCCCGGTTGTCCGCCAGAAGAAAGGCACATACCAGCAGCTCCTCCGTGACCTGGACAAAGAGGGCTATGCACGGGTCAGGGTGAATAAAAAAATCATACGGACCGATGAAGAGATCAACCTCGACCGGTATAAAAAACAGGATATCGAGATTGTCATCGACCGCCTGGACTCCTCGGACCGCTCGCGCCTTACTGAGGCGGTGGAAAATGCCCTGAAGAAATCCGAGGGGCTTATCCTTGTCGTTGACGAAGCAGGAAAAGAATCGACCTACTCGTCGCTCATGGCCTGCCCGGTCTGCGGGATCGCGTTTGAAGAGCTCCAGCCGAGGATGTTTTCTTTCAACAGCCCGTTTGGCGCCTGTGAAGAGTGTCACGGACTTGGCGTGAAGATGGAGTTTGACCCGGACCTGATCATTCCGGACAGGAACCGCTGTATTGCAGACGGTGCGGTCGCCCCGTACCGCAACCCGATGGACGGTTTCCGGGGGCAGTATCTGGCGACGGTCGCAAAACATTTCGGGTTCGATGTGCTCACCCCGATCAAAGACCTGTCCGAGGACCAGTATAACGCCCTCATGTTCGGGTCATCCCAGCGGATGAAGTTCTCGATGAGCATGAAGAACGGGGATGCCCACTGGTCCCATACCGGGGAATGGGAAGGGCTGCTCCCCCAGACTGCCCGCCTGTATGCCCAGACCCAGTCCGACTACCGCAAACGGGAACTGGAAGGGTACATGCGGGTCTTTGACTGCCCGGCCTGCAGGGGGCGGCGGCTCAAGGACAAGGTACTGGCCGTGCGGATCAGCGGAAAATCCATCATCGACGTGACGGATCTCTCGGTCAGCGATTCTGTCGCGTTCTTTGCCCGGCTCAGTCTTACCGATAAGGAGGCGGAGATCGCACACCAGATCATCAAGGAGATCCGCTCCCGCCTTGAGTTCCTGGAAAAAGTCGGCCTTGGTTACCTGACGCTCTCCCGGAATGCCGGCACACTCTCCGGCGGGGAGGCCCAGAGGATCCGGCTCGCTACCCAGATCGGGTCGAACCTGATGGGAGTGCTCTATGTCCTGGATGAACCCTCCATCGGGCTCCATCAGCGGGACAACCGCAAGCTCATCGGTACGCTGCGGACGCTCCGCGATCTCGGCAACACCCTGATTGTCGTAGAGCATGACGAGGATATGATCCGATCGGCTGACCACGTGATCGATATGGGGCCCGGCGCCGGGCTTCACGGCGGGGCAGTGGTGGCAGAAGGGACACCCGCCCAGATCGAGAAAAACAAAAAATCCCTCACCGGGCAGTACCTCATCGGGGCAAAACAGATCGAAATCCCGGCGAAGCGACGCACATCGGGAAAGTACATCACGGTGAAAGGCTGCCGGGAGAACAATCTCAAGAATATCAATGCAAAGTTCCCGATCGGGGTGCTCACGGTCATTACCGGGGTCTCCGGAAGCGGTAAATCCACCCTCGTCTACGAAACCCTCTACAAAGGTATGATGCAGGTCCTCCACCAGTCGCGGGAACAGGCGGGGAGGCATGACGGCATCGTCTTCGATGCAGAGATCGACAAGGTCATCGTGATCGACCAGTCCCCGATCGGCAAGACCCCGCGGAGCAACCCGGCAACCTATACCAAGGTCTTTGACGAGATACGGGCGGTCTTTGCCCAGACAAAAGAGGCAAAGATGCGGGGCTACAAGCCGGGACGGTTCTCCTTCAACATCCGGGGCGGCAGGTGCGAGGCCTGCGAGGGTGACGGGCTGATCCGGATCGAGATGAACTTCCTGCCGGATGTCTATATCGAGTGCGAGGAATGCAAGGGCAAACGCTACAACCGCGAGACACTCGAGGTAAGATACAAGGGGAAATCGATAGCCGACGTACTGGACATGAGTGTCGAGGAGGCGATGAAGCTCTTCGAGAATATTCCGTCCATCAGGAACAAGCTCGAGACCCTGTCCCGGGTCGGTCTTGATTACATCAAGCTGGGGCAGAGTTCGACCACGCTTTCAGGTGGGGAAGCCCAGCGGATCAAGCTGACGCGGGAGCTTGCCAAGCGTGCTACCGGGAAGACCCTCTACCTGCTGGACGAGCCGACCACCGGGCTCCATTTCGATGACACGAAGAAACTGATCAAGGTGCTCGATGATCTTGTGGCAAAAGGCAACACGGTCATCGTGATCGAGCATAACCTTGACGTGATCAAATCGGCAGACTACCTCATCGACATCGGTCCGGATGGCGGTGATGCCGGTGGTGAAATTGTCGCAACCGGGACACCGGAGAATGTGGCAGGGGAAGAGAAAAGCTATACCGGGCAGTTCTTAAAACCGATACTTGAAAAGACCTGAGTCTTCAGGACTGAAAGAGGTCTGTATCGGACAAAAACACATTTATTTTCTTTTTTCCAGGATCTCCTTTAACGAGGGATCGATCCGGACTGCCTGCTCATATCGTGCGGTCGCCTCAACATGCAGGCCCAGCTGTTCCAGGCAGGTACCCATGGTCAGGAGTGCCTTCGAATAACAGGGAGCGATCACCAGGGTCTGTCGGAGATATTTCAGTGCACTGTCGGGTTTTCCCTGGTTGTACATCTCCATCGCCTTCTTGTAGAGGTACTGTGCCTCTATCGGAATTCCTTTTACATAGGTATACTTCCATCCCATACCGCACCCCCGGGAGATTCCGGCCATAACAAGCGGCTAAAATATATGAATATTTTTATAAATATTAATACATTTGCACTACCCGTTTATACCTGAGAAATTGAGCAGAAATGAACGGCTACTGCGATTGCATGCACAACCTGAAACGGTGCATTCGTTTCTCATATCCCGGATTCGTGCCCGGTTGCAAAGAACCACTCACGCTCCCCGGGTTCAGGAATTGTGTTACCTCATCCCCACCTCTTATGGTGCATGAATCTGATACGCTATCAGGAATGATCGACCCTGCTACCCTCCCGGATGATCCCGGCTGTTACCTTTTCTCAGACGAAGCAGGTGCGATCATCTATATCGGGAAGGCAAAAAATCTCAGGAAGCGGGTGACGAGTTATTTCCAGAAGACCGACCATGATCCCAAGACAAGGACCCTGATCGCACGGATCGCCTCAGTCAGTATGATGGTGACAAATACCGAAACCGAGGCACTGCTTCTTGAGAACAACCTGATTAAAAAACACCAGCCGAGATACAATATCGACCTGAAGGACGCAAAACGGTTTGCCTACATCGAGCTGACCAAAGAACCCTTTCCCCGGATCGGTTTCGCACGGCGGACAAGCACCGCTGATGCGACCTATTTCGGACCATTTGTCTCCGCAGCCGAACGCGATGCCCTCCTCAGGGTGATAAAGCGGGTCTTCCGCCTTCGTTCGTGCAGGAAACTCCCCAAACGTGCCTGTCTCAGGTACCACATGAAGTCGTGCAGTGCTCCCTGTATCGGGGTTATCAGCGAGGAGGACTACCACACGCAGGTGGAACGTGCGGCAACCCTGCTGAAGGGAAAGGGCGGTGAACTGCTCACCTCCCTGCGATCGGAGATGGCAGAATATTCGGCTTCCCAGGACTACGAAAGGGCCATTCTCCTCCGCAACCAGATTGGTGCGATCGAGCACCTGACCGAACGCCAGCACGTCGAGCGCCCGAAGGAGACGGATCAGGACGTGATCGCCTACACGATAGCCGATGACACGGTCTTCCTCATGGTATTTTCTGTGGAGAAGGGGTTGCTCTCCGGCAAACAGGAATACTCCTTTGACAACCGCGAGGATTTCTTCGAGGAGTTTTTGGTACAATACTACGCCGATCGCACGCCACCTGCTGAACTGATCCTCCCCCATGAAGTTGACGAGGCACTTTCGGGATACCTTGCGGAAAAGAAGGGGAGGAACGTACAGGTGACCGTGCCAAAAATTGGTGAGAAGAAGAAACTGCTCGAACTGGTGGAGAAGAACATCGGGCAGGCATTCCTGAAAAACGAGCTGAAAGTGAAAGACCTCCAGGCAGCTCTTGATCTTCCCGATCCACCGGAAGTGATCGAGTGTTTCGATATCTCGCATCTCTCCGGGACATCCATGGTCGGGTCGATGGTGCAGTTCCGCAACGGTGCTCCGGACAAGAAGAATTACCGCAGGTTTAAGATCAGGACGATAGAGGGTATCGATGACTTTGCTTCGATCGCGGAGATTGTGAAACGCCGGTATCACCGCCTCCTTGAAGAGAATACCGATCTTCCCGACCTGATCATCATCGACGGTGGGAAAGGCCAGCTCTCCGCAGCCCGGGAGGTGTTACAGGGTCTTGACCTTGCGATACCCGTAATTGCGATTGCAAAACGCGAAGAAGAAGTATACGTGCCCGGTGAGATGCTCCCCCG
>DATEXZ010000021.1:0-6762 GCA_035256445.1 Methanoregula sp. | reverse complement strand
CGATATTCACGGTCGTTGACTTGCGGTCGACGGTCTGCACCTGATACACCTGGACGAGGACTTCTTCCAGATCAATATTGCCGTTCGGGCGGATCTGGCGAACCCTGACGAGGATAGGATCCCGTTCCTTATGTTCTGCCTTGATATTGCTCTTGTGAACAAGACCCTTGATACGGTCGTTGATCTGGGCAAACATCCCGAACGTTGCAAAACCCTGTACTTTTGCCTGGTATATCTTTCCTTCTTCCACATCGGAGAGGTCGCATCCTGCTCCGAGCCGATAGACTATGACATCTTTATTTTCCATAATTTTTTCTCACCACACACAGCGAAGCGTATCTGGTGCCTGCATGGGTGATCTCCCCATGCGGCAACGTTGCATAACGAACCAAAGCTGATGGGTATCATTGGGTGTAGTGACGTTTAAGTCCATGGTATCAGGCATCACCTGCCACGATATCTGCTGTGGTACCATTATGAGTTCCGAGTTCCGGTCCCTTCATGTTATTCAGGGCAAAGTCACATTGAAGCGACAAAAACTCATTCTTATTGAAGATTAATTGCTCACTTCAGACGCTCCCGGGGACTCGCCATTGGCTCGTCCCCGCCGCTGCGGCGTCCCCAATTTGCGATAGTCTTCAAGAAGGAACAATAGAGAGCAATCGAAGGAATCCCCTGACAGGAACTACAGAGTTATCCCAGACTCAGGGCAGGTCAAGAGAGGAGGACGGGATCGTCTCTCCTTTGATGTTAATCCGTTTTTCAGGTTCAGTGGGAATTGAACTTTTTCAAACTGAATTCGGGAACACTTACCCTGGTAATGATCGCTCATTATTACCGTGCAATTGTAGTGACTAACAGGGTATTGCAACGGCTCAGTAGAAATCCGCAAAATATTTTTCTTAACGCTCTTTTTTGGGCTACGGCATGAATGCCTCCGCCCCCGCCGCTGTGGCACCCCCCTGGAGCGATAACTCCAGAGAAGGTAATAGGACACAATCGCAAAGCGCAGGGGCGGTTCGGGGGGACAGGCACTGTCCCCTCCGTAAATTGGTGCGTTACAATTTGTTGAAAACTTAGGGTTTCTACGAAGCCATTGCAACTTTCATTTAAAAAAATAATGAAGGAGTTTTGAGAATCCGGCTAAATCTCATCCCGGAAACCGATTTCAATCATATCAAGATCATCGGGAGCGATAATGGAGCCGGAAAATTTTTTCTTTGCATCGCCGATGTGTGCCTGAGCATCCGGGTATCGTGAACTGGTATGCACAAGGGCGAGGATCCGTGCGTTGAGCACCGTTGCGGCCTCACCTGCCTGTGCAGCGGTCGCATGGTAAAACTCTGCTCCCCGCTCTGCTTCAGACTCATCGTAGGTCGCATCGTGGATCAGGATGTCTGCATTGCTGGCAATCTCCCGGATGCTCATATAATTAGCCCGGGTATCACCGGTATAGACAATTTTACGGCCCGGTCGTGAAGTGCCCATGACCTGTTCAGGCCGGATCTCACGGGTTTCGTCCCCAGATCCCAGGCGGATAACCTCTCCCCGCTGCAGTCTGCCAAAGAGCGGGCCGGGAGAGACACCCAGTTCAATTGCCCGCTCGCGATTGAACCGTCCCGGACGGGGATCTTCCTCAAGCACATACCCAAGCGCAGGAAGCCCGTGTTTCGCAGCAAACGCAGTAACCGTGTAGCCATCAAACCGCACCCAGGAACCATGAACCAGTTCGACGGACTCCAGGGTGAACTTCAGGTTGAACCGTGCGACCTGCCGGAGGATCGTGACACATTCATGCACCCATTCCGGACCGTAGATGGTAAGGGGTTCAGTCCGCCCGTTGAATGACATCGTCTGGACAAGCCCGAAAAGACCAAGAAAGTGATCTGCATGCCAGTGGGAAATAAAAACTGCATTGACGATAAAGCCGCATCGCGAACGCATCATCTGCTGCTGGGCACCTTCACCGCAGTCAAAAAGGAGCGTATCAGACCCATGGCGGATCATAATACAGGGCGGGTTGCGCAGGGGAGTCGGGAGCGCCCCTGCAGTGCCGAGAAAGTAGACATGGAGTGTCTCGCCGCTCATTGAAAATATCTCCTGAATACCGCGAGACTCTTCTTTGCCTCCTCAATTGAACGTCCTTCGATGACCACAATGCCATTGTATTTTTCGGCAATCGTCTTTCCGACTGCCGGCCAGGGAATAGTCCCGTCACCAAGTGCGAGGTGCTGATCAGACATGCCGTTGTTGTCATGGATATGAATGTGATGGGCTTTGTCCACATGCCGGAGGAAATTATCAACATTCCCGATAGTGTTGGCATGCCCGAAATCAAAGGTCATTCCGATACCCTCAATTCCTTCTGTCATTCCTATCAGTTCATCGGGAACACGGCAGAGGAATTCCTTAATCCCGATCATATTTTCAAGACAGGCAAGTACGGAGTGTTCCTGTGCATATTTCCCAATCTGCCTGAGCGCTTCCTTCTGGAGATCCCAGACCTTCTGGGGCATCAGCTTGCCGACAGGAGACAGGTACCCGGGATGGATGGTAACCCGGTCGGTGAGCGCTGATGCGTGCTCGATACAGGTGCAGATCTGTCGTATCGATTCATGCCAGATCGGATCGTTGAGCGTTGCAAGGTTCAGGTCGCCGTAGGGTGCATGAACGGTCACGTTAAGCCCTGTAGCTGTGATCACCTCCTCAATTTTAGAAAAACAGGCCGGGTTATCGAGCCGGTAGTTGCCATCGCAGACAATTTCCCACCCCTCGTATCCTGCATCCCCGATACCATACACCCAGGAGATATCTTCCCAGACTTTTGCGGAGGAGGAAAAATAGGGTCTGAGTGTCATGGATCACTCCGGATCCCGTCAAGGAGTTTGTGCACGGCTACCGAAAATTCATCGAGAGTACCGTTGTTCTCTATCCGGAGGTCAGCCAGTTTCAAAGCCCTGCCAAGACCCCATCCAAGCTCCCGTTCGTCCCGGGTGCGGAGTTCCCCTGCGGTCTGGAAATCATCCGAACGGCCCCGTGCCACAACCCGCGACAACCGGTTCCCGAATGACGAATCAATCCTTACAAGCGTGAACATGGGGAATACCTTTTGGAACAGCTTCACCTCAGCGTCTCCCCTGATGCCATCGATGAGGACGAGCGGAGCCGTCTGCCGTTCGACTTCCGGGACGCAGAGCTGCCCGATCGCGTCCATGCCCCGTTCGGATCTGAGGCGGTTTGCCGTGGCTCCGAAATTGGTATCGGTAGGTTCCAGCCCTGACGCTTTCACCGCGTTCCGGATCATATCTCCCATGACGACGACGGGGATACCCATTTCGGACGCGATCCTCGCAAACTCGCCTTTTCCGCTTGCGGGCATGCCGACAACTCCGATCACTTTCATGGACCCTCCCTGCCTTTATAGATAATTTCCCCCACCTCGCGTGTGCGTATCCTGACCTTTCTTCCTAGTTTGTCCGCAATTCGTTTAATCTCATCTAAGGTCAGCGGATGATACTTTTCCTGGAGTTGCCGCTTTCTTTCCCTGTATTCCCCTTCCGTCATATTCAGGGGGGGAGTTGTCAGCCGTAACATTTTGTGCTCGCCCTGCTGGAGGACAAGAGGCACCTTACCAGTAAGTCCCGAAATTTCTTCAATATATTCTTCGTTTTCGTAAAAAATGGTAATTACAACCTCGAATTCCGTAAGAATATTTCTGGCGTAAGCATTTTTACAAAGAGTAAAAGATTTACGGACATTTTTCTCGTAATTTTCAAAATTAAAACCGCTTTCCTGTTGACCTGAATATCCTTCAAAGCGCGACTTAAAGTCCAGTGCAACCTTATCAACCAGTCGTTCTTCAAGTAGCTGACCCAGCGTGTCAGGAAACAGGCCATTTGTCTGAATACCGACATCAAGGTTAATCCCTTTTGAATACCGGGCTAATTCCATCAGGGCTTCCCGTTGCCTTGTTGGTTCCCCTCCGGAAAACATAACGCCGCTGATATAGGGTGCCGAAGATGTAATCATCTCTTTGATCTCTTCCAGATCCCGAAAATCTTCCCCGGTAAGAATGCCTTCGTTCTGGCAATAGGAACACCGTATCGGGCAACCCCGGAAAAAAACTGTACAGACCGCCCGCCCTCTCCAGTCTATCGTTGAGAGAGGGATAAAGCCCCCGAAATTCATGTGAATGGTCCATCACCGTGCCGTTTTTATCGAGAGATTATATGGAGGAATGCCGGGTATTGTATCGCTCTCTACAATTATGACTACAATCCCATAATGCTGGCGATACAGCTTATGGAACAGAACCAGAAAAAAAAGTATTGATCAAAACTGGAAATGCTTGTTGACGATCTTGATCGCACAGTAATCCCCGCACATGGTGCAGGCATCCGAATCTGCCGGCATCCGTTCCTTCCGGATCGCCCGTGCACGGGGAGGGTTGATGGCAACGGCAAACTGGCGTTCCCAGTCAAGGTCGCGGCGGGCATGTCCCATTTCAAGGTCTGCCTGACGGGTCTTTTTGAGCTTGATCATATCCCCGACATGAGCAGCGATTCGTGAACTGATCACACCTTCATAGACTTCAGCCGGAGTCGGGAGTGCAAGATGTTCCGCCGGTGTCACATAACAGATAAAATCTGCCCCCAGTGAGGATGAGATTGCGGCACCGATAGCAGCAACACGGTCATCATACCCCGGAGCGATATCCGTGACAAGAGGTCCGAGCATGTAGAATGGCTTGTTATTGGTCACGCGTTTCATGAGGGTGACATTTGCTGCAATTTCATCGATAGGCACGTGCCCGGGTCCTTCAACAATAACCTGCACGCCCTCGTTATGTGCCTTATCGGCCAGCTCGGCATTGATGAGAAGCTCCTGGACGGCTGCACGGTCGGTGGCATCATGAACCGCTCCTGCCCGCATGCCATTTCCCATCGAGAGTGTTACCTCGTGTTCCTTCATGATCTCGAGCAGGTAATCGAATTCGGAATACAGGGGGTTCTCTTTTTCGTTGTGGAGCATCCACGCGGTCATGAATGCCCCCCCCCGGGAGACCAGTCCCGCATGCCGGCCCTGGTTTCTGAGACGCTTGATGGTTTCAAAGTTGATACCGGTATGGATTGCCATGAAGTTGGTGCCCAGTTTTGCCTGTTCTGCTGTTATCCGGAACAGGTCATCTTCCTTCATGTTGACGACAGCGCCGTCTTTCCGTGCCGCTTCAATAAATGCCTGGTACAGGGGAACGCAGCCGACAGAGAGTTTTGTGCTGGCAATAACCTGTTTTCGGATATCGATGAAATCTCCGCCGGTTGAAAGTTCCATTAAGGTATCTGCCCCGGCAAGTTCTGCCAATCGTGCCTTTTCCAGTTCCTCGGGAATATCCACAATATCCGAAGATGTGCCGATGGATGCATTGACCTTCGTGCGTAGTCCTTCGCCAATCCCGCATATTTTGACCTTCCGATAAGGAGAAACGGGGATGACGATATGTCCTTCTGCCACTCCGCGCCGGACAAAGTCTTCTGTCACTCCTTCCTGCGCCGCAACGATCTTCATCTCTTCTGTGACGATACCATTCCTGGCATCTGTAACAATACTCATACCATACCCGTTGCCATAAAGACAAGATAAAGGCTCGGTTTTTTAATTCTGAACTAAATCTGGCTTGTTATGGAAACAAGTAAAGTTGAGTTGCGCTAAGTAAAAAAAAATATTTGATGGACTCCTGAATCAGGAAAGGGAATTCCCCGTGACGTGTTTTCTCCACGGGTTAGTGGTAAATGTCGTCGTGTCCCGGAAGCATATTAACCACCGTGCGGCTAAAGGAAAGTGTTAGTGCAAAGACCTTGCCGTGGTCTGAACTATCCCTATAGGCACCTGCAGAATCCCCACGTTTGTAAAGAGATTGTAGCGGTTGCCGGAAGGCGGTACCGTGGTGGCAAAGGACTCGTGGAACTGGGAGGACATCCGTGCCAATGCCCGGCACGCAATTATCGGGGCGAAAAAAAACGTTGAAGATCCCGGCATATTTCACAAGATTGCACTCTTCCCTCTCCTGGCCTGGATCGGTTTAGGGGCTGACGGAGTTTCATCCTCGTCATACGGACCTTCGGAGGCCTTCGTCGCCCTTGGTGATTACACCTATCTTGCGGTATTTCTTGGTTTGGGAACAGCCCTTACCGTTTTCATCATCTCGTATGCGTACAGCCGTATTATCGAACATTTTCCTAGCGGCGGTGGCGGGTACATTGTCGCCAACCATACCATTGGGGAGCGTGCGGGGGTTGTCTCGGGCAGTGCCCTTCTGATCGATTATATGCTGACGATTACGGTCTCAATCGCAGCATGTGCTGAAGCAATTTTTTCTTTCCTGCCGTATTCGTTCCAGCCGTACAAACTCATGGTTGCCTGCCTGCTCATCCTTATTCTGATTGAGATGAACCTACGGGGAGTAAAAGAGTCGGTCACGGTACTCGCACCAATCTTTCTTGTTTTCATCGGGGCACATGCCCTGTTGCTGGGCTATGGTATTTTTGCCCATGCTCCTCAGATCGCTCCGGTTGCCTATGGGATACAGGCAGGACTTTCCCGCGATATTGCAGCGATCGGTTTTATCGGTGTGCTGGCAATTTTCCTGCGGGCGTATTCGCTGGGTGGTGGCACTTATACCGGGATTGAAGCAGTCGCCAACGGCATGCAGATCATGCGCGAGCCACGGGTGAAGACCGGGAAGCGGACAATGCTCTACATGGC
>DATEXZ010000020.1:0-7048 GCA_035256445.1 Methanoregula sp. | reverse complement strand
ACTTCAAACAGGAATTTGGGGCGATATAAAAGATTTTGTGATTTATTACACAGGGCACCAGCATTCTACGTATGCAGGATATTTACGGGTTACAGAGACTTTACTGAGTAATCACAGGCATTCTTTCACAATTTCAGGATCCATATTTGCTTAAACTAAACGAAGAACAGGTTCAGGTTACTCCGTTATAAGATAACCGGTCGGGTGGATAGCGGCTGCAAAACAACGTGGAGAACTGCACATACGGACAGAAAAAAGGGTAGCCACTCATAAAGCGATACGGGGAAGAAAAGAAAAGTGTTATTTTTTAATGGCTTTTTTGATCTTTGCCATCAGGTCGGGAGGAACAGGATCAATTTTATGAACGCTTTTTGCGTGTTCCGCGATCTTTTTCATCAGTTCTGCTTCTGTCGGGGCAGTAGTCTGGAATTTACAGTCCATGCCAATATCCTTGCATGCAAATGAAGGCATCGTTTCTCACCGGCACGCACATACAACCCCCGGATACAAATATTTTTTCCTGAAAATCAGAATATGATTCACCGGTTTGACCATCGGGTCTTCCCAACCCCTGAAAAAAGGCTTATCCGGCTTTTCAGCAGATACTCCCTGCTGATTAACTGACGGATTCTGTGATCGTAAAAGTCAGGATGGACCGGTTTTCTCCCTGTCATCCCGTTCATGCCGGTTAACAATCTTTGCCAGCTCGAACCCCGCCATGCACACGAACGCAAAACCGGCGATCGCAAGAACCGTTATCGCGGAGACCTGCGTGAGACCGAACCGTTCTCCGGCTGCCGGTACACCCAGAAGGATTGCGAGAAAGGCAAGAGCCCCGGCAGCCCACAGGACCATAACTCGGTTTGTGAAGACCCCGATCCTGGAGAGCGGATCGTGGGCTGAACGCGAGAAGAATGCAAGCAGGATGTGCCCGATCATCCAGGCCGAGAACGCAGCGGTCTGTGCGATACCCTGGGATATGCCCAGCACCAGGGCGTACGAGTAGGGTACGAATACCACAACCCAGAGAGCAATCCCACCCAGCGCAATCCCCCTCACCATGGACGTGTTGAGGAACGGGACTTTCGGGTCATGGGGTGGGCGGCGATCAATGGACGGCTCGGGGGGTTCTGCAACAAATGATGCGGAGGCTCCAAGATCCATGAAGAGTTCCAGCAGGATGATCTGGACTGGCGAGAACGGGAACGGAATACCAGCCACGAGAGAGGCCGCAAAGATTGCAATAAGGGCAACTTTTACCGAGAGATAATACTTCACTCCCTTCGAGAGGTTGTCAAAAATGCGGCGCCCTTCAAAAATGCCCTTACCAATGGTGATGAAATTGTCGTCTGCGATCACGATATCTGCCGCTTCCTTTGCGGCGTCGGTACCCTTGATCCCCATGGCGATCCCGATATCTGCACCTTTCAGTGCCAGTGTGTCGTTCACGCCGTCCCCGGTGACCGCAACGACTTCCCCCTTCTCCTGGAGGGATTTGACGATCCGGTACTTGTGCTGGGGTGTCGTACGGGCAAAAACCGAGACGCTGTCAAGAGTGGTGCGGAGGTCGGCGTCCGTGAGTGCATCAAGGTCCTTGCCTTCAACCACGCGGGTACCTGGTATCCCGACATCGGCAGCAACAGAGGCTGCTGTACTGGGGTGGTCACCGGTCACCATGATAACACGGGTACCTGCACGTCCTGCCCGCGCTATGGTTTCCCTTACTCCCGGTCGCGGGGGGTCTTCTATTGCTATCAGCCCGTCGAGGACGAGGTTCTTTTCAAGCGCCGGGAAGGATTCTTCCCTCTCTTCGGCAAGGAGAGTGCGGTGGGCAACGGCGATCACCCTTCGTCCCCGTGCAGTTTCCCCGGCAAGTGCGGCAGTTACCTCACTGGTGTCCCCGCCTGCTTCCTCAAGCACCTCTTCGGGTGCGCCAATGATAAAGAGGACGAGGTTCCCGTCCTGTTCCCGGATCAGCGCCCGGGTCTTCTTTCCCGTGTCAAAGGAGCGTTCCCGTATCACCCGCACGGGATCCGGAGGGATGTGACGGGCTTCTGCCTCAGCGGTGATGGCGCGGTCGGTGATGGAGTCGGAGAGACCTGTCATCGCTGAACGGGCAGATCGGAGAACCTCATCTGCATTCCGCTCAGGAAAGATTGAGGCCACGTGCATGGTGCTTCCGGTCAGCGTCCCGGTCTTATCCGTGACGATCACAGTCGCATTGCCCAGTGTCTCCGCGGCTTTCAGTTTCTTGACAAGGAAGTTCTCTTTTGAGAGCATGTACGCGCCAAGACCCAGGTTCATTGTAATGATGATCGGGAGCTCTTCGGGTATGGTGGCAAACGCGAGCGCGAGGCCGATGAGGAACATCTCGCGGAGTGGCTGTCCCTGTAAAAACCCGACGAGGGGGATGACGATCGAGAAGAACAATGCGACAAGGACAAGCGTCTTTACCAGCGCTTTCATGGCAAGCTGGAGAGGGGTCTTCGGCTGGCGGATCTCCTCGGCCTGCGCAGCGAGTTTCCCGACCCGGGTTGATGGTCCGGTGTGCACGGCTTCCATCATTCCCTCTCCTGCGATCACGAGAGTGCCTGCAGATGCCTCGTCACCGTCAACCTTGTCCTGCGGGAACGATTCCCCGGTCAGGGAGGATTCGTCAACCTGAAGGCTGACGGCAGTTACGATTTTCCCGTCGGCTGCCACCCGGGTCCCCGGGACAAAAACCAGGAGATCTCCGGGGACTACCAGCTCGGTGGCCACTTCCCTGATCGCACCATCTCGGACCACACGAGTCTTCGGTTCGGCGATCTGGGCGAGCGATGAGATGGCTTTCTTTGCCCGGTATTCGTTGGCGATCTCCACAATGACGAGTGTCGCAATGATGGCATAAAGAGTAAGAGCGTCGTTCAGGTCTCCCAGGATGGTATAAAATACACCGACTGCAAGGAGAAGAAGTATCATGGGCTCGGTGATCTCTTCTTTGGCGATGCTGAGAAAGGTGATTTCATGCCGCTGGGTGATCCGGTTCGGACCTGACTTTTCAAGATGTTCACGGGCTTCCTGTTCGGTCAGTCCTTTCCGGTCACGGGTCCCGGCACCTGAGTCCATGTGTTCGTATTGTGAGGGATTCTACATGAGAATTTCCCTCTCATCTGCATGAGAGAATGACCGCTCCGCCAGGGGTATCACCAGGGAAAGTTCCGGGATGGTCCCACTGATGTGCCAAAACTGCTCAAAATCCGGCTCTTGTGAGAAGTACATGAACGGGATAGTTCTCACCAAACCATGAAAATGGTGAAGGTACGACTGCCATCCGCAACAAGCCCTAGAGAGACCAGGGGCAGAGTTATCAGGTAATTGAAGCGCTGCGGGAACGTCCCTTCGGGGGCGGCGGCGTCCATCCTTTCGAATTACAAGATCCGATTTCTTTTAATAACTAAATACTGATTTTCACATTGGGACACGATCCTCTCTCAAGCGCACGTCACTTTTTTGAAAATCATTATATTCTGTAGTGGGAGGAAACCCGCCTCAGGGCCCCTCCGGGGCACGGCGGGGCAAAACGGTGTTCAGGGAATTTTCAGTTACTCTGACCCGCTGCGGGGGCGCCCCGCCGGGGGCAGCGGCGTTCATCATTTTGGAGAAAACACAACCCTCAACAGGTAACTTTCTGCGAGAACCGTACAAAAAAAAAGAGAGCCTCTTTTCTCCCGCCATTCAACTCCAGGGAGATGCCACAGCGGCGGGGGCAGAGGCATGGAATTGCCATAGCCCTTGTGAGCGTTAAGAGATATATTTCGAGGATTTCACAGAGCACAAGTCCTGAAAACCGGGGCATACGCATAAATACCGAAAGAGAGCAGCATTCCGACAGTATCTCAGGATGTCCAGACTATGACCGAACGCCTTTTCAGGTATTATCAGGATGACTTCGGGAAGATCCCGGCTCGTGTCATCCACATGGACCTCGTCTTCGATGTCTTTGATGACCATACCAGGGTTACTTCCGACCTGCACGCCGAATCCAGCGACCTGCCGCTTTCGGAGCTCTCCCTGAATGCAAAGAACCTTGAGATTCTTGCAGTACGGTGTCCCGGTCGGGACTGCTCCTTTGATTATGATACCAGAAAGAGCCTGCTGGTGATCCGGTTTTCTGAACCCGTCCCTCCGTCAACACAGTTCACCGTGCACACAGAGACGATCTGCCGCCCCACGAAAAATCTTCTCGAAGGCCTCTACTATGATGAGACTCCTCAAGGAGCACCCCCCCAGCAGATCACCCAGTGCCAGCAATGGGGATTCCAGCGTCTTGTCCCGTGCATTGATGACATGACAGCGAAGTGCACCTATACTACAACGATTATAGCCGACGCACGGTATACCCACCTGATCACGAACGGGGACGAATCTGTCCCCCGCCAGCCTGCCGGGGACGGCAGGGCATCGATCACCTATGAAAACAGGGTCACTCCGATGGCCCCGTACCTCTTTTTCCTCGGGTGCGGGACATATGCGGCCTTCAGCAGGGAATGCGAGTATGCAGGCGGGAAGCGGTGCACGCTGGAGATGCTGGTGCCGCCGGCGTCAGATCCCGAAATGGTCGGGCATGCACTGGACTTGCTTTACGATGCCGTTATATGGACATATCTCTTTACCGGGCCTGACCGGTACGGTAAACCGGAGATCCGCAGCAGGCTCTACGAGCTCATGACGAGGCTGAACCGGATCAAAAAGGCCGGCCTTGTTTCCCCGGAGTTACATGTGATTCGCGCAGAACTTGCCACCCTCATACGGCAAATCGTCCCCGGCTATGCTTATACAGGAACAACCTATCGGGAGATCGCGATGCAAAACTCAGATTACGGGGGCATGGAAAATGTCGGGAATACCACGATCACGGCAAACCGTATCATGCCGTACCCTGCCATGACCGACCCTGCATATGAATACCTGGCCAATGTCAAGGTCCATGAGTATTACCACAACCTGAACGGTTCGGAAGTGACCGGCTGGTCACCGTTCGAGATTTGGCTCAACGAGGCAGTCACGGTCCATGTCGAAAACCAGTACCATGCCTTCCATTTCGGGGAAGAATATGCACGGCTGCAGACTGTTCTCTCCCTTCTTGCACCCGGCAGCGGGACCTTTGATCTCGACAGCGGGGCTGCATCCCTCCCCATCGAACCCGACGGGTTCAATGATCCCAACGAGCTCATCACGGATATCACGTACATGAAAGCCCCGGAGTTTGTGCGGATGATCGAGACATTCATGGGAAAGGAGGAGTTCGTGAAGGGGCTGGACCTCTACCACCGCAGGTACCGGCACGGGAACGCAACCCGTGCCCAGTGGGTCCAGGCCATGGAGGAGGTATCCGGGCAGGACTTCACTCCCATGGCAGAGGGGTGGCTTAAACAGACCGGGTTTCCCACGCTCTCTGTGGAGGCCTCCTATCATCCGGACCGCCGCCTTATGACCCTGGACCTCCGCCAGTTTGGTGACGATAAGGAAAAGCGCTGGATCTTCCCTGTCAGGATCGCACTGGTTTCCCGGACAGGGGAGGATATCACCGAAGTCATCCACCGGGTTAACACCGAGGTAGGGACCCTGGAGATAGCATCACCCGAACGCCCTGCGTTCCTGTCCATCAACCGGGGATATTCGTTCTACGGGAAGGTCAGGTACAATGCGTCCCGGGAAGAACTCTACCTGCAGGCAGAGAAGGACCGGGACCTGGTTAACCGCTATCTTGCATTCATGACCCTCATAGACGGTGAGAAATTAAAGATGCTCGAAAATCCCGATGCCCTCCCGGACCCGGAATGCCTTGACCTGTATTTCCGGCTCATCTCCGACCATGACCTCATGCAGCGGGGCGGCGGGCAGTTCCTGACGATATTTGAGTCTGCGCCCGATACACGGTATGTCCACCGTTACCAGGCACTCTGGGATGTCCGTGAGAGACTGTTCCGTTCGATCGCAACCCGGTACAAAGATGACCTCCTGGACATCTACGTCACATTGAATGTACCGGAAAAATCCCACGATACGTTCAGGCACAAGGCCCGTGCGATAAAAGAACGACAGGTGAAGAACACTGCCCTTGCCGTACTCTCGCGGCTCGGCACCCCTGATATTCTTCACCTGATACGGGAACAGTTCGCCTCGGCTTCCTGCGCCACCGATAAACTTGTGGCATTCAGCCTGTACATGGACAGCCCGGCAGAAGATCGCTTTGCCATCCTCGAGTCCTTCGAACAGGAATCGGTGAAAAATCCCGTCAGCTGGGAAAATTTCCTCTCGGTGATTGCCGCAAACAGCAGCGCCGATGTGCTGGACCTTATCGCCCGGGTCGAGAAGTCCCCCGCCTTCAGGATCGAGCAGGCAAATGACCAGCGGGCACTCTACCGGAGGTTTGCCCTGAACCGGAAGAAATCCCTCCAGACTGATGAGGGACGGGCCTTCCTGGCAAGGACCATTCACCTGCTGGCACCCATCAACGAATTCAGCACGGTCTCCCTGCTCCCGGTATTTGGTGCACTCGATGCGATGGAAAAGGCAGACCAGGTCCCGCTGGTCGGAATCCTGGCAGGGCTCCTTGAAGACCTTGACCCGGAAAAAACACCGAGCGTTTATAATACCATACGCCGCCTTCTCGTCTCTTCTCCAGGCGCCGTCAGCAACTATGAGCAAAAACAGGGAATAATAACGAAGCTCCTTTCCTGATCCTGCCAGGTAGAATTCGCCTGCACTGCCAGACGGAAGGCTCATTCCGGGAAAACAGTTTTTCTTTAGGGGGGAGCTGGTAGAGATTATCGTATCTCCCATCATCGCACCATTGGATTGAAGATCCGGCCCTGTGCTGCAACTAAACGTTTTAATTTTTGCAGATTACCGAAATGTATAATATCATCCTCCGGCTCATGAACACAAATGCCGAATCAACGGGAAATTCGGGGAGAGAGCACATGGTAAATGTTCAGAAAGCCGGTGAGGTCTACCGCTGCAATGTCTGTGGAAATATTGTTCTTGTTCAGGAAGCCGGTGG
>DATEXZ010000019.1:0-11032 GCA_035256445.1 Methanoregula sp. | reverse complement strand
GGTAAAAATCGTCGCTGACAGCGATGATGAGCGCATTCTCGGCATACATATCTGTTCCCCTCTCGCGACAGAAATAATTCAGTAGGAGTATTATGCTGTAAAAATTATGCTGTAAAAAACCGGCTGAATCTCCACATCGATAGTTACTACGTTTTTCCAGCAGTCTCTGAAATTATTTCCATATGTGCCCGGAAATTCAGACGGGATGACAAGAGTGACTGTTTAACCATGATAACAGAATGAATTAACTAAGGATTTGCAATAGGGAAAATTGGACAAATGTGAAAAAAAGTACTGACACTATTCTATTCCCTTTATGATGAACGCCGCCGCCCCCGAAGGGACACCCCCGCGGCGGATCAATGATTATACATTCTCAAGATACTCCACCGACCCGCCGTGCCTCGGAGAGGCCCTGAGGCGGATGATAATCATAGTAAATATAATTTCAACTGCAAGCGCAAGGCACTGTCCCTTCACCTGTTTCAATCGATCAAAAGGTAACTGGAATGAAGAATTAATCTTCCATTACTCAATAGCTTTCAACATTATACTGAAAAAGTCAGAGTGCTGGTTTTTGCTTCAGTGCCGCGACCAGCAACCTGACGCCAGCCTCAATATCTTCGGTGTCCAGGACTTCAACGGGAGAGTGGATATACCGTGACGGGATACTCACGGTAGTGCTGGGAATACCTCCCTTCGTCAGATGGATTGCCGCTGCATCTGTGGTCCCCCCGCTCCCGACCTCCATCTGTACCGGAATCCCTTTGGAATCGGCAGCATCCCTGAGCCACTTGACCACTTTACGACTTGCAATGAGTCCACGGCCGCTGGCGTCAACAATCGTAATAACCGGACCTTTACCCATCTCTACAGGAGCATCCTTCATCTCAATGCCGGGGTGATCACCCGGGACAGTGACATCGGTGGCTATCGCACAGTCCGGATCCAGGGCATACGCACTTGTCCGTGCGCCTTTCAGCCCGACCTCTTCCTGAACGGTAAAAACGCCAAAGATCGTCAGAGGAGACTCTGTTTGTTTTAAGACCTTGATGAGCATGGCTACACCGGCACGATTATCAAATGCCTTTCCTGATACCCGGTTGTAGGCAAGAGGAGTGAATTCACGATCCACGGTTACGGGTGTCCCGACTTCGATACCCAGATAATCTACTTCCTCGCGACTTGAAGCCCCGATATCGATGAACATATCATCCACTTTAACCCCCTTCTTCCGTTCTTCTTCGTCCATCATATGAGGGGGTTTACCGCCTATGACACCAACATATTTTCCTTTTGTCCCATGAAGGATGACCCGCTGGTTATACAGTGTCGGACCATACCATCCGCCAAGCGCTACGAACCGGATAAATCCTTTGTCATCGATGTACTTTACCATGAGTCCGATCTCATCCATATGCGCAGCGAGCATTACCTTGAATGCACCGCCGCGTTTGATTGCGATCAGGTTACCCATAGGGTCTTCCTGGATTTCATCAACGTGCCCTTTGAGCTCCTTTTTTATGACGGAAAAAACGCTGCTTTCACTACCCGATACACCGTGCGCATTGGACAATTTTTTTAACAGTTCTCTGACCATGTCAATCACTCATTACTTTTTGTATCCTGCCAAGAGCCCGGTGTATGTTTTCACGGGAGGTTGCATAACTAAGGCGGGCATACTTTGGTGCATTTACCCCAAATGCTGTACCGGGGACAATGATAATACCCTCCTCTATGATTTTTTGGGCAAGCACCGGTTTCATCGGGACAAAAGCATAAAATGCACCTTCCGGAACGGGAAATTTAAAACCCAGATTACCAAGACCTTTGCAGATAATGTTCCTTCGCTCACGGTATTCATCCCGCATCATTTTTACCGGGCGCTGATCGCCGGTGTATGCTGCAAGGGCTGCATACTGGGAAATTGATGTTGCACACGCCTGGCAATACTGGTGCACCTTCACGCATTCTGCCACTATTTCTTCGTTGGCGGCGAGGTATCCGAGACGCCAGCCGGTCATCGCATAGGTCTTGCTTGCTGCATTGATCGTGACAACATTCTCACCGAAACGGGCTGCACTCCAATGCTTCTTTCCGTAAATGAAATGCTCGTAGACCTCATCGGAAATAACCGTGACACCTGCATCATCTGCGTATTCTACAAGGGCTTTTATGGACTCTTTACTCTCGACCGAACCTGTCGGGTTGGCCGGGGAATTCAGCATCAGGATCCGTGCACCATCCATGAGCGTCTTTGCTTTTTCAACATCGATATGAAGATCCCGCGTGAGAGGTACGCTGATAGGGCGACCTCCGGCAAGAGTAGCAAGTGCTGCATAGGAGACAAATCCCGGGTCCGGGCAGAGCACAAGATCCCCTTCATCGACAAGCGACTGCATCACGATGTGAAGCGCTTCGCTTGCACCGGCTGTTACGATAAGTTGATCCGGCGTATAGGAAAGACTGTTCTCGTTTCTAAATTTCTCACAGATTGCACTCCTGAGTTCAGGGATCCCGGTATTGTTCGTATAACCGGTCTTTCCTTCCGAAATCGCTTGTATCGCTGCATCTTTGATATGCTGTGGCGTATCAAAATCGGGTTGTCCAAGGCCCAGGTTGATTGAATCAGCACCCGCTGCCTCAAAAATTCTCCTGATTCCTGAGATTTCTATATCCTGTACCCGCTGCGCAAATTTCAGACTCATACCTTTGTTCTCCTCATTTATTCGATATTTGTATGGCGGTTCTTCAGTGCATTCTCATCGGTCTTGGTAATCTCCATCAGCATGGAGATGACTGCATCGGCAAAGATCATGGAGGTCGTTTCAAAGAGGGTTCCCAAGGGTGCAAATGACTTGTGGTCTCCCATCATCTGCCGGATCTCAAATTCGATCTCATCATTTCCCACTGCATCTCTCTGGTGCTCTATAATCACTATGCAATCCGATATCCTTCCGATTCTTGAATCCGCGTTCGACGTGATCAGACAAATCTTAGCCCCGATTTCCTTTGCCGTCTCCGCAATATCAGCGACCGTTCTGGTCCGGCCTGAACCTGAGAATACGACCATGATATCTCCTTCATTCAGCGCCGGGGTGATTGTCTCTCCGACTACAAATGCCTGCATTCCCAGATGCATGAGACGCATGGCAAAAGCCTTTGCAACAAGTCCGGATCGCCCTGCCCCCATGACATATATTCGCTTTGCCTTGAGCAGTTTTTCAATGAAGTTCTCAACATCCTCGTCGGATATTGTATTGGCAATCGCCCGGATCTTTGATGCCATCAGCTTCATCATATCCTGAACTCTGTATTTTTCCATGCTTCTCGCACAAAGAGATGCTATCACAAAGTAGATGAGAATATCGAAGTATCCAGACTCATATGAATCCTTGTGTTAAAGCAACAAAAATAATCTAAAACCCGGATCGCTTTACAAGTAGTGAAATAGGGGCTGATAAAAAGGTGATTCCCCGAGTAAATAACCGGCTTTTGCAAGAGTGAGGTTCGCGAACCTACGGAACATGACAAAACAAGGATAGCGGACTGAGGTATTGGCTTCAGATCTATCGCACAAAGTGAAGCTGGGACTTGGAAGCACACAGCCCGGAGTGTCATGGATCCGGGTATCTGTGTTCCTGTTGTTTCGTGAAAAAAATCGCAAAACAATCGGGATTCTTTTCCTGCTCAGACTTCAGGAGAGTGATAATGCTCAATGACTCCATGAGCTACAAGGCCGGAGCCTTCATGAACGGATACCGCACCATGACCACCGCAGACCAGGCATCGCCTTCCTGTTATACGGAGTGCTGCATCCGTTTCCGAGCACAGATCCAACAGCGCCTTTCGCTCTTTTTTTGCAAGGGCGCTGTCAACATTAACGGAAGTGACAAGGAATGCAGCAAGGGAACTGTAATCCGCACGTTCCCGGCTCAGGCTTGCGAAGTTGATTACACTGTCTGCAGCAAACAGCAACCCCGCTTTTTGAGAATACAGGTAGATCTGTCCACGAGTGTGCCCGCCAAGTCCTTCCAGAACCTCAAGTTCGAGATCTCCGATCATCAGGGTATCCATTACCGGAAAAATTCCCCGCATTGCTCCTGTAGGTCCAGAGAAGCAATGAACACCGATGGGAGTATTGAATTTTGAAAAAAGATTGATCATTTTGGTGTAGAATTCTTCAAGGACAGAATGTTCACTCCGCGACCCGTATGCCCGGTTGTTCTTTTTAATAATTTCAAGTGTCTCCTCATGCATAAAAACGGGAGCAGTGAAATATCCCGCAGCCCCACAGTGATCCGCATCAGCGTGGGTAACAATTATCCGCGAAACCGGTTTTTCATCACCCAGGCCATACCGGGAAAGCATTGACATTACATCGTGATGATAAATGCCATAACCCGTATCGATCATGACTCGTTCCTCCGGGGTATCAATCAGAAAAATATTCCCCCCGCATGGCATCTGGAAGCAGAAAAGTGTTGTCTGGCCGGTGATCTCTAATTTCTGTACATCCGCATAGAATTTTTCATGGGCAGTTGCCGACATGGTCCGCCCGGTCAGGAGTACACTGTCAAAGACTTTCCGGGGATCATTCCCCCGGTCCATCAGTTCCTGCACGATATGGTTGGTGTCAGCAAGAAACGAGAGGAGAAAATCTTCTTCCGAATCACCGATGAGTTCTCGTATTTCCTGGGCATACCTGACGTAAAATACGGTATCGTCGAGATGTTTTCCCGTGGTGTCGTATTCCAGTATCTCGAGACGGTAGCGTGACTTCAGCAGGTCCAGGAGATGGTCGATCACGGTGGTCTCTTCAAGGTTCAGGCTCACGGTAAGACGGTCCGGATGCCGGCCCTTGTCATCAAAGTCTATGAACGCGATATTCGCACCAACCGAGGTTGTAAAGTTCAGAAATTCATAGAGTGCTCCTGGCCGGTGAGGCAGATAGACACAGCATTTCAAAAAATTTAATGGTTTTAATGAAGTCTGAAGGTACCCGATCACCGAGAGGTCATTCGTGATTTTCCTGAATGCTTCTTCTGAGGCAGTGACTTCATAAAACACTGTTGCAGGATCAATGCGCCGGTCAAACTGTATCCTGTTGATATTGCCTTCATATTTTTTTATGATCTCCGCCGCCCTGTGAAGGGATCCCGGGGCATCCGGCATGTGAGCGATAAAGGAAAATTTCTTCAAAAGGTATCCTCTGGATGTGCGATTATTGTAAGATGGGAATACCGATATAGATTATGGTTACCTGCAGAAAAAGTATCAGGATTACTTTTTATTATCAACGTACCCGCGACGGTAAAAAATTATTTTTTCCTGTTCACGGTTGACATTCTCATGATAATTAACCCGGAGATAACAATTCCGGCAAGAGGAGTGAATACTGACAGGGGAACCCGGGGTGTTAAGGAAGTACTGGGTACAACAGTCTGATCCGCGGTCGAAACGGTAAGAGCCGGAACAGTTACTGACGGAGCCCGTGTCACCCCGGTCGTAGTCAGGGACGGCACAGGTGTTCCGGGGGGTGTCACCGTAAATACACGCGTGAGAGCATTTTCCAGCGACGGGTTACTGACAGTGACGGTATATTGTCCCGGCCCGAAATCAACCCGGAACCCATAATTAAAGGAACCGGATCCGCTGACTGGAGAGATATATGTATGCAGAACCCTTCTTTCGGAATCGGTGATATCAATTTTCACGTAGGTGACACCTTGTTCGGCTCGCCCGGACAGCTCAACATAATCTCCGGGGTTTGCAGAACTCAGCTGGTTGACATAAAATTCAGGTTTTTTCATCAGGATGGTGGTTGATGCCTTTTTTTCCGGGCTGGTAAGATCAGCTGCAATGATGGTATACCGTGCAGTAATCATTTTTTCGATTCCGGCAATGTTTGCACTATACCAGACGAATTTCCACGTGCCGTCAGCATTTACGGGAATGGTATTCCCTGAGCCGGGATTACCATTAAGATTATAGACAGGGACACCGGTTTCCGGAAGTCCCGGGCCGGCAATTTTCAACAGGGTGGTATTACCGGCAGTGTTTCTTCCATCGAAGGTAATGACATCGCCGATGGTGTACCCACCCGCACCACGGTAAGAGATGGACACAATCCCTTCCTCACCGAGCACCGGTTGGATGATACAGATAACCCCGAAAAGGATTGCAATGGGGAAAAACAATGAATTTAAGCGCGATTTATCCAGATTCAGCCTTGTCATAAACAGAATATCGTGAGTGAGAATAAATATTTTTGTTATCGAATGAGGAAAAATCGGCTTTGTTGAAATCCTCACAATATTTTTCTCAACGCTCTTTTTGGGCTACGGCACGTAATGCCTCAGCCCCGCCGCTGTGGCATCCCTTCTGGAGCGATAATTCCAGGGAATACAACACCATCGCAAAGCGCAGGGGCGGTTCGGGGTGACAGGCACTGTCCCCTCCGATAACAGGTGATTCGCAATTTGTTGAAATCTTAGGGTTTCAACAGAGAAAAATCCTTGTTTTTCAGGGAATACTGCATGCATTTACCTGGTGCCGAAACTATATCTGTTCTGTCACGTAACCCATTATCAGAGTGAGGATACTGATGACCGACGTGGAAACCGCAATAAAAAACGGAGAAGCTCATCTCAAAAAGATGATCACCACCATAAAACATTCAGTTTCGTATGACGAAACCGCATATCACCTCCCAATTTCATTCGCGCTTACCGGCATTGCGGTTCATGACCAGAAAACAGCAGGTGAGGTATTTGAAAAAACAGGCAGTAACCCACTTGTTGCCCTGGAATGCATTCTGGCAGAGAAAACAGCAGCTGAAGGCAGGCTCTCTGCCCCATTTACCGGTTTTATTGATGATACCGTAATCCGGAAACTCGGTTATTCACTGGTTGACGGCAGTATCCTCGGACTTGCCCTGGTTGTCGGAAAACCTCCCGGTCCTGACAGTGCTTCTGCGATCTGCCGTGAATTGCAGGAAAAATATATGCTTACGTTCCTTGCCGGAGATGTCGTGACATCCCTATCCGGTGCCGGTGTGAAGCTTGGACTGGAATACCGCCTCATTCCCCTTGGTCCGACACCATCCTACGGGATTCATTTTGTCGATATTATCGCCCGGGTGGCCATGATGTTCGGGGGCGTCACTCCTGGTGACATCCAGCGTCTCCTAACCTATGCAAAGGAACGGGCAAAGGCAATAGTGATTGTATACCCGGGGCTGACCGAAGAGGAAATTGCATTTGTTGATGGGATGCGGGCCCTGGGATTTCCTATCCTGTCGCTAGGGGATTATCAGGGAAGTACGTGGATTTCAACAACGCCTGACGCAGTAGTCCGCCGTGGAATGGATGAAAAAGGAATACGTGTGCATGTCACTGCCATCCCTATTCCTATGGGGTGTTCACCAGCGTTCGAAGGAAAAAGCATCCGGAAAGAGGAGATGTACGTGGAGTTCGGGGGAGGGCGATCCCCTGCCTTCGAACTTCTGCAAATGGGTTCTGCAGATGAGGTACAGGATGGCCAGGTTACGGTTATCGGGCCGGAAATTGATGCAATGGAAGAAGGTCGTGCATATCCTCTTGCCATCATGGTGAAAGTTGCCGGAAACATGATGAAAAAAGATTATGAGCCGGTCCTGGAACGCCGGATCCATAACTTTGTTAATTATGGGGAAGGATCCTGGCATGTTGCCCAGCGGGACATCATCTGGGTAAGAATCTCAAAAGAGGTTGTAGCAAAGGGGGTAAAAATTGAACATCTCGGTAAACTTCTTGCGGGGAAGTTCCGCATGGACTTTCCCCAGCTGCTCGATGCAGTTTCCGTTACACTCATAACAGATGAAGCAAAGGTACGTGAAGCAAAAAAAGATGCAGAGAAGGTGTATGAAGAGCGTGATGCACGTATCAAAGGTATGCGGGACACTGAGGTAAGCACGTATTACTCCTGCACACTCTGCCAGACTTTTGCCCCGAATCATGTCTGCATAATTACCCCGGAACGCCCGGCTCTCTGTGGAGCGATCAGCTGGCTGGACGGAAAAATCGCTTTCGAGATCTCACCCTCGGGTGCCAACCAGCCAGTCGAGAGAGGGGCTGTTATCAATACCCTGAACGGGGAATTTGACGGTGTCAATAAATTTGTCAAAAAGGCAAGCCATGGGGAAGTAGACCGCTGCTCGCTGTATAGTGTAATGGAATATCCGATGACGTGCTGTGGTTGTTTTGAATGCATCGCACTGATGCTCCCTGAAGTGAATGGGATCATGGTAGTAAACCGGGAATTCAAAGGAATCACCCCGTCGGGTATGACCTTTTCCACGCTTGCCGGAACTATTGGCGGAGGTGCACAGACCCCCGGATTTGCAGGCATCTCTAAAAATTATATTCTGTCAGACCGGTTCTTACAGGGGGAAGGAGGAATCGAACGTCTTGTCTGGATGCCCTCCCAGCTGAAAGAAGAACTGAAGATGCGGCTGGTAGAGAAACTTACTGCACGGAACAAACCGGACTTTTTTGCAAAAATTGCCGACGAGACCCAGGCAACGACCATCGAAGAGCTGATTGACTATCTTGACCGTGTGAAGCATCCCGCCCTGACCATGAAACCGCTGGTGTGAGGGATAACAATGGGATATAATCTTACCTTTGGCTGGTCAGGAAAGATTGGCAGGATTACTCTTGGTGCTACACGGGCAGAGGGCGGGACACGAAAGAAGTCCTACAGTATCGGCGGGGGAACAACTCTTCCTTTTCTTGAATCCGACCCCTCGTCGGCAGCCCCGCTCGTCGCTCTCGAGATCTGCGATGACCCTGAATACTGGTCCCCCATCGTTAAAAATTACTGCGGAAATCTGGTTGAGAACGTGGATGCCTGGGCGCAGACTGCTGAAAGAGTCTATGGCGCTGATCTGATCCGTCTCTACCTTACCAGCACGCGCCAGAGAAATTTTTCTGATATTGCATCCCTGGGAAAAACCATAGAATCAGTTCTCCGGTCAACTGCCCTCCCCTTGATCGTCGAGGGTAGTAATGAGCCAAGGATTGACAGCGAAGTTTTCCAGATGTGTGGTGAAACCGCTCAGGGAGAGAGAATCCTTCTTGGTACCGCGGAGGCCGACAGATACCGCAGCATCGCTGCAGCTGCTCTTGCATACAACCACTCGGTGATAGCCCAGTCCCCGATCGATGTAAATCTTGCAAAACAATTGAATATTCTGTTGCGGGAGATCGGTTTGCCGAGGGATCATATCGTGATCGATCCCTATACCGGCGCACTTGGTTACGGGTTTGAATATTCCTTTTCCGCAATGGAAAGGATCCGTTTTTCTGCCCTGAAAGGTGATGCCGATCTCTCCATGCCCATGATCAGTTCAGCCATTGATTCGCTTGCTATAAAAGAGGTCAGAGAGGCTGAACCATCCCTGCAGGATGGGATGGCAGTACAATGGGAATTTTATACCGGCATGGCCGCTGCAGTTGCAGGTGCCGAGATTATCTGCGTCCGCCATCCAAAGACGGTCATAATGCTTAAAAATGCATTTGACAGCATCAGGAACGGGGCAGGTTTTCAGGAGGTGAAACAGGATGGCACTCAAGGCGCTTGATATCTATAAACTCCTGCCGAAAAAGAACTGCAAGGAGTGCGGAGATCCTACCTGCCTCACCTTTGCCATGAAACTCGCTGGCGGGAAAGCGGATGTTGATCTCTGTCCGTACCTGGAAAACGAGGCAAAATCCATCCTTGGTGCAACCACGCGACCGCCTATCCGGCTGGTAAAAATCGGCGTTGGGGAACGGTCATTTGCCGTCGGGGAGGAATTTGTTCTCTACCGTCATGACAAAACCTTCTATCATCCTCCCGGTATCATTTTTAAGGTTTCAGATACCCTGACACCAGAGGAGATTTGTGCTGCTACCCTCCGGGTCAGGGATGAGATATTCACCCGCATTGGTTCTGACCTGAGGTTTAACGGTATTGCAATTGATAACGCCAGTGGTTCTCCGGAAGTATTTGCACGAGCGGTTGCTACTGTTGAAGAAAACGCAGATCTGCCACTCGTGCTTATGACTGAGAGTACGGAAGCACTTAATGCAGCACTTGTTCAGGTCGGGAGCTACCAGCCCCTGATTCATGCCGCTACGACAGAAAATTTCAGGGAACTATGTGCAGTTGCGAAAAAACATAATTGTCCCATGGTCATCAAAGCCCATGGTATTAACAATCTTGCAGCTCTGGCAAAGGACTGCCAATCGGAAGGTGTGAAAAAACTTGTCATGGACATCTGCCCGCAATCTCTCGGTGATTATATTGCCACCGCGACTGCCATACGACAGCTCGCCATTACGCGTGCAGTTCCGGATCTGGGATATCCGGTTTTCCTGGATGCTGGTTGCCTCTGCTTCCAGGATGCTGCAATTGCATTGGGGATTGTCAAGTACGCCTCGGTAATTGTAACGCCTCCGCTCACACAAGCGTCTTCGAAGGCAGCACTCACTCTCCGGCAGAACATTTACACTGATCCCCAGAAACCCATCCAGATGAATCCCGGACTGTACCGTGTCGGAACTCCCGGGAAAGATGCCCCGGTACTCGTTACCGTAAACTTCTCCCTTACCTTCTTTACCCTGCAGGGCTACCTGGAATCTTCCCGTGTTCCCTGTTTCATGCTGATAATTGATACTGAAGGTCTCTCCGTCCTGACCGCGGTAGCTGCCGGTAAATTCAACGAAACCCTGGTTCGTGACTCTGTGAAGAAATTTAATGCTGAGAATGAAGTATCCCATAAAACACTGATTATACCGGGATACGCCGCTCCGCTGTCAGGGAGGATCGAGGAGGCGACCGGTTGGAAAGTGATGGTTGGACCCCGTGATGCCGCTGAGATTGGAGAGTACCTGCATGAGGTGTGGAGTAAAAGGGGTTGACATTGACATTTTAAGTTTCAATAATAAATGACGATTTAAATGGCTAAGTAGAAATCCTCAAAATATTTTTCTTAACGCTCTTTTTT
>DATEXZ010000018.1:0-3785 GCA_035256445.1 Methanoregula sp. | reverse complement strand
CGGTTACCTTCACCTACCGGGTTACCGGACTTCACGTGGAGGTGCATGCAGAGATCGATGTGCTAACCGGATCACGGGATACCCTCTGCCTGTTAAACGAGCTCAGTGCTGCCTGGTTCACTGCTGGATGGGATGGGAAACAACTGGCAGCGCCTCCGCCCGGGTGGGAAAAGGTAAGCCCGGAACAGCTGCCGGTTTCCCTTGTCGATCCAGTGCATGGGATCCGGTTCACCATGGACAAGCCATCCGCCAGCACTCCTGTCCCACTCGCCGTTTTCCTTGGGCGTGAACATACCGGCGACCTCTGCTGGGCGGGGTTTTGCATCGAACTGGGTCCCCTGGACGGTTCACAGGAATTTCCCGAAATAAGGTACTCCATCGGTTTTGCCACAGGAGCTGATGTGTGAACCCGGTCCCGGAACGGGGGGTAACCCTTGTCTATCCCTACTTCCGGAGCAAGGACCCCGTCGAAAAACTATTTCCTCCGTTGGGGATCGCATACCTTGCCAGCCAGCTGAAGGAACTGGATGTCCCGGTGACGGTAGAAGACTGCACCTTTGCGACCTTTGATGAGGTAACCGAACGGATTGCAGGGTCCCGCCCCGCAATTGTTGGTATTTCCATCATGGTCACGATGAGCAGGAATGCGTTTGACCTGCTCAGGGAACTGCGTGAACGGCTGCCGGAAACCCTCTTTGTCGCGGGAGGGCCGCTGCCGACGGTGAACCCCGCGATGTTTGCAGGAAGGTTCGATGCGGTATTCTGCGGAGAAGGCGATGTGACCTTCCCGGAGTTCTGTCGGGATTATCTTATATCAGGCTCTTCCCGAGACCTCAATGATCTGGATCCCGCATCCTACCCGGGACTGTATATGACCCGTGAGGGTAAGGTACGCTCGTCGCCTCCCCTTCACCACCCGTCAGAAATCCTTGACCGCCTCCCCCTCCCGGACCGCTCGGGATTTGATCACCGCCAGTACCAGGCAGCGATGGAAAAAAACACGGGGCTTAAGCAGACCAGCCTGATCGTCACCCGCGGCTGCCCGTTTTCGTGCGATTTCTGTTCAAAACCGGTATGGGGTGACCTGTTCAGGAAACCTCCGCTCGAAAAAGTATTCCGGGAGATCGAGGAGATCCGGTCACTTGGCTACGACTGTCTCTGGATAGCTGATGACTGCTTTACTCTCGACAGCGAGTATCTCACGGCATTCTGCCACGAAATGATCCGGCGTGGCGTTCCCCTCAGCTGGACCTGCCTGTCCCGGGTCGACCAGCTCACACCGGAACTAACCGCCCTCATGAAGCGTGCCGGGTGTATCCGGGTCTATCTTGGTCTTGAATCGGGAAGCAACGAAACCCTCGGGCTCATGAACAAGCGGGTCACCGTTGAACAGGGAATACGGGCCGTGCACCTCTTTTCCCAGGCAGGGATCGGCACCGCCGGATTTTTTATGGTCGGGTACCCGGGCGAGACCATCGGGTCGATTGAAAAGACCTTTGCGCTGGTCCTGGCACTCCCGCTTGATGAAGCGTGGTTCACCATACCGCTCCCCCTCCCCGGAACACCCCTTTTTGCCCGGGTTGCGAATCCTGCGACATGGGATGACTGGGAGGTCTCGAACCAGGTGAAATTTGTGTACCCCTCGGCATTTGATGAGCGCTGGCTTGAGCGGCGGATCACCGAGACCATGGAAGCCTTCCGGAAGAAAAAGGGAGCTGTCGGTTTCGGAAAAACCCCTGCGGACAATTATTGAGATAAGGAAGAGTCTAAAACCGTGCTGAATTTTTTATTATAAAGCCAGGCTGATCTCAACCGGAAGGTTAGTTCACTAAACAATGTCGCTTACGAAACGTCGCAGGGATCACATGACCGCTTAAATTGATATCCATGAACAAAGAATAGTTGGGGCCAGTGAAGATCGATAATTTCATATAATAAATTTTCAAGGCTCGTGGGGGAGTTCCCGGTTTAACATTTTTCCGGGAATCACAGAATGAATGAGTGTCACCCGCCTCAGGGCCTCTCCGAGGCACGGCGGGTAAGGAAGTTTCCTGAGACTTTTCCCTCAAAATCTGCAGGGAAAAGAGCCTCCGTCGATGTCTGTGGCGTTCTTCGTAAAGAGCAGAGAAAATACTATCAACAAATCACAAACTACCTGACTGTCGAAAATCTGCATATCAGGATCTCAGCACAACCTGCGATCCCATGCCTCGTATTTTTACGGTTTCAGATTACATCTCGTACCATGGCTGAGTCCGGGCCGGATACCTGTCTTGAGCGTATCCTTGCCCTTCCCGGAGACGAAAGATGGGGTATCGATGCAGCCCACGCGATAAAAGGAGTTACGGCATACGCGGTACGGTCGTTTGACGGCGATGCACTCCTTTTCTCCATTCCGCTGATCGTGCGCCGCCCGCTCCGGTCAGAAATTCCCCTTGATATACGGGGCGCTGCCGGTGCGGTGGCGCTCTGTATCGAGCATATCAAGCAGAGGGCGACATACGACGAGGGGCTGGGACCGCTGGTGGGCCGGGGCACACGGTTCCCGCACCAGTATGCATCCTTTACCGAGCCCTATACTCTTGTCGCGTCACCCGCTGCCCTTGCTTCCGATCTCTGGCATGCTGGTGACCGCAACTTTGCAGACGGGGCGGGCATCCATTTCCTTGTCAGCGGGGCAGTCCCCTGCCCGCCTGTTTTTTCCCCCCACGACATCTCCCGGGTAACAGAAACTGCCGCCCGGCTGTGCGACACGGTAACCGCGTATGTATTCTCCCTCCCGGTCCGGAGGCTGGAAGCAGCATGGATCACCACCCTCGACCAGCAGGCGCTCAGGGAAACGCTCCCGTCGCTTGGGGTTGTCTCGTTTATCGGCGATGGGGCACGGCTGGCGCGTCACTGCACGCAGTACCGCTGCTTCTTTCGTACTGCGGGGCCAAAAGAGGGTGTCAGTATCCCGTTTGCCTGCCCGAAGGAGCTTGCCCCGCTCGAACTGGAACTGGCGGCCAGCAACCGCACGGTCACCGGCCTCGGGATCCGGAAGCGGGAGGTATTTGCGGTTGCCGGTTCGAACGCACAGGGAAAGTCCACGTTTCTTGACGGCATTATCGCCGGCGTGGACGATCACGCGGCCGGTGACGGGAGGGAACTGGTCGTGACCGTTCGCGGCCTGTGCACGGCGGAAGCGGCCACCTGCCAGCTTGCCGGGGCTGACGTGAGCATGTTCTTCTCTGCTCTCCCGCCGGGTATGGAGGGAACGGCACGGGCAGCCTATGGCATGGGCAGCGGGTCCATGACCATGGCCCACCAGGTGCAGGCGGCGGTGGTGAGGGGTGCCCCCCTCCTGATCATCGATGAAGACCGTGCGGCACCCAACCTGCTGGTCAGGAGTTGTCTCCAGACCGGGGAGATCACTCCCTTATCCGAAATCCTTGCCCGGGACCGTGGGAAGATGGGGGAGACCGCACTGGTCTTTGCCGCATGTGCCATGGATACCCTGGTCGCACAGGCAGACCGGATCATGGTGCTCGATCGGCACGAGGCTTCCGCAATCGACCGGAAGGTGTTCCGGCACCGGGTGGCAGAGTCGTTGGGGAAGATGGCAAGGGATCTGGAGTGAGGATCCTGCAGCTCGTTTATCCTCTTTCAGGACTGCAATAACCGGCCGGCGGATGTATGACCCCCGGGGGAGGCTGGGTCGATCACTCAGGCTGGTTCGGTCGGCACCGCACAGGATGCCGGTCAGGAGTGGACTTCAAACGGCATGTTAATACCCCCGCCCCTCG
>DATEXZ010000017.1:0-4715 GCA_035256445.1 Methanoregula sp. | reverse complement strand
GTCCATGACCGTATGCCTTATTATTATTTCCTGCCAGTCACTTTGATGACATGGAAGCCGAACTGGGTTTTGATCGGGCCTATGACTTTACCGGCATCATTCTCGAACGCAACTTTCTCAAACTCGGGAACCATCTGACCCTTTCCGAACCACCCAAGGTCTCCGCCGTTCTTCCGCGACGGGCAGGAGGAGAAACGCTTTGCGACTGCAGCAAAGTCTTCACCATCATTAATCCGTTTGAGTATCCTGTTTGCTTCCTCTTCCGTCTTGACCAGAATATGGGATGCACGTGCCTGAACAGCCATGCAGTACAGGTTCATTTTTCCGGAGATAATGGTTCTGTTTCAGAACTTCCCGTCCTGCTCAAAACTTCTTCCGTACCGGATTGCCAGCTCAGCTTTGTATAATTCCTTTCCCAGATAAGCCGCATGATCCAGAAGCGATACATCGTTATGCGAAAGGATCGTATACAATACATCCTCCCAGTGCTTTCCCCTTACTGCTCTGCCATGGATTATCGCAACGATCTGGTGCCCTTCAAGACCTATCCGGAAATTTCCTTTCGGGTCATAGTCAACCCTTCCCGGCATTTTTTTTGCAGGAATGACTGTGTTATAATCAAGCGGAGGTTCCCGTCGGCGTCGTTTTTCCTTGAGTACGAGGAGATCGATGCCGAGATCTTTTGGGTAAGGACGGTCGGTACAGAGTGACATCATCTCCGTCGCCCGTCTCATCTCTTGGATCGATCCAAAGGTCTTGTCCGAGTGCTCACTGGTAAAGATCAGGGAACAGCCGGTTTCGTATGCCATACCGGCAAGTAATGCATTGACGCCAACCGAGTCTGCATCGATCAGCTCCGTAACGTTCCCGGCACCAAAGAAGAGTGGATACCCAAGGTCTTTGAACCCTTTCAATGAAGCCACAAGACCAGAGCCGACCGGCTGGAGCAGGGGATCTGCAATAAGACATTCAATACCTGCACGCTTTGCCATTGCAAGGTTCTTTTTGAGGGTGCTGTTGCCCGGAACAACTACAGCTGCTGCTCCTGCGTCAGCTACCCACGCACCTGCCTTTGGAATATTTGTCTCCTGCAGGCTGAGCACAATATCAGCCCTGGCAAGGGCAGGACGGATCAGGTCCGGGTTCTGGGAGTCAACTGCGAGCGGGTGATCGATATCATCCAGTTCAGAAAAAACTCTTGAAACATCATCCGGTGTTGCGTCAAAACCGAATCCAAGGTCAATAACATCTGCCCCTGAACTTATAAAGTATTCAACGACATTCCGGACATTTTCACACTTGTGGGCATCCATCACTTCAGCAAGTACCTTGATCCGGGAGCCCCCGCCGATTTTGGTATTCCGGATTAAGAAATCGAATCCGGCTTTTCGTTCCAGTTCCCCGATTTGTTTAAATGCATCTTTTGCTTTCTCCCGGGTAAGGAAATCATCAGCAGGAATCGTTCGCGAAAGGGTAATGCTATCAAGGAGAGGAAGGATAAGCGCAAGGTCTGCTGCGTGCCGTGGGCCCCTGAAAACAGGGATCCCTGTTTCGCGTTCAACCTGCTCAAATGACGCAGTGCACATGCCGGATACAATTACCCTATCGTACCGACCTTTCCTGATCAGCATGTGAAGCGTGTGGGGAGTAAGAAATGATGCAATCTCACCGGTAACTACGACATCAGCATCATAGTCCGCCGCTGCACATTTCACCATTTCTTCGGTTGCAGCACCCGTGGGCAGGAGGATGCGCATAAGTTCCCTTAATACCAGAGAGATAAAAACACTATGATCAGATGCTGACCTGCGATTTGCACGTGCATACCAATTTTTCGAAAGATGGTGAGAGCAGTGTTGAAGATATCCTCAAACGGGCTGAGGTGGTCGGTCTCGACGTGATCGCTATTACCGATCATGACTCGATTGACGGCGCGAAAAAAGCACTTTCGTGCGACACGACGGTCCTGGTAATTCCGGGTATCGAAGTAACCACGAAGCAGGGGCACCTCCTTGTTCTTGGAGTGACCGAGCTGATTCCGGCGGGGCTTGACGTAATCGATACGGTCGAGATTGCACGAAAAATGGGGGCGCTCCTGATCCTCCCGCACCCTTACCATGTCTGGAGGCATGGTGTTGCACGCAGGAAGAAAGTTGGCATGGCTGCAGTCGATGCCATTGAGACATTCAACAGCAGGTATATCGTCGGTTCAGCAAACAGGAAGGCTGCCCGCATCGCAAAGAGACTGGGAAAGCCCTGTGTAGCAGGAAGTGATGCACATCATGCCCGGTTTGTCGGTTTCGGCAGGACTTTCATTGACGCGGAGCGGGACGTCAGTTCTATCCTGAGTGCTATCCGGGCCGGAAAAGTTACCTGTGGTGGCAGGCAGACCCCATTGCGAACCTATACACATCAGTCGCTGAATAATACATGGAGAAAGATCAAGCGGTTCACACGGCGCGTGCAGCACCGATGAGGCTGGCGTTCCGGGTATCGTATCTGGGCAGCAGATTTTTTGGCTCACAGATGCAGGCAGGGTGCCGGACGGTTGAAGGGGAGTTTATTGCCTCCTGCCAGCACCTTGGCTTGTTCACTGACTGGCGGGAAGCCGGATTTCTTTTTTCGGGAAGGACCGATCGCGGCGTCCACGCATGCGGGCAGGTTGTCGCATTTACAACCAATGCCCCGGACCGTGCCATTCAGGCACTGAACGTCAGGCTGCCCCCGGACTGCTGGTGTACCGGGTATGCGGAAATGCCCCCGGAGTTCCACCCGCGATATGATGCAAGGTCCAGGACGTACCGGTACTATTTCTCCACAGCTCCCCGTGACGTAGCCGCGATGGAACTGGCTGCCCGGTTCCTGGTTGGCTCTCACAATTTCACAAACTTCGCCCGTGTCCGGGGCAAGAACCCATGGCGGAATATTCTTGAAATCTCCGTAGGGAAAGAAGAGGATTTTACATATCTCGAAGTGAAGGCTGAGAGTTTTTTGTGGCACCAGGTGAGATGCATAGCCACGGCTCTGTTTCAGGTTGGTGAAGGTGAAAAGGATGAGACTTTTATCACATCACTGCTGGAGGGTAAAGTACAAAGGGCTCTCCAGCCCGCCCCCGCAGAAGGGCTGATACTCTGGGAAACCGATTGCGGGATCGAATGGATACCCATGCCCGGAGCAGTACGGAGCCTGGCATACCTGGATCATGTCCAACGGCACCATGTGTTGATGGCTAAAGTGTGCAATGTAGTAAGGGATGCTTAATGCGTTAATGTCGTGTCAATCCATGCTGCTATCCTATCCCTCACATCCCGGTAACCATTGAGGACGTCCGCCTCACTTCCTGGTGTCAGGTGCGGATCGGGAAAGCCATGGTGGACAGTCTCGTATGCACACGACACAACCGGGCAGACCTGGTGAGCATTATCGCAGAGAGTGACAGCAAGATCAAAGGTCATGCCGGAGATTTCACCGAGGGTTTTTGAATGGTGATGCGAGATATCAATCCCAATCTCTTTCATCACCTCGATTGCCCGGGGACTTACGCGGGACTGGCGGGTTCCGGCACTGAATACTTCATAACGGTCGCCATACTTCGATCGCAGCAGTCCTTCTGCCATCTGGGAACGGGCAGCATTTGCCGTACAAATAAATAAAACACGGATTTTATCGTTCATATTGCACTCTTTTTGATCATGGGAGTACCACAAGCCTTTCAACAAACCGGTTTTTAAGTCAGAATCTCCTGTTCAGGTACTGACGCACTATCCCCCAGGGAAATTTTCCTTTCAACCGAAGGTTTTCTTAATCGTTGATTTTTTTTTAGTTATCTGATATATCACTGGACAAAAATACCTTATGTTTAATGGTAATATCTCTCTCATACAAGATGTGTTGTGCCGTGAGGTTCGAATGCGATCGGTGTGGTAAATGCTGCAGGAGCTTTGGGGAATTCATTACCATTGAACGGCAGATCAACAGCCGTGATTATTACTGCAGGTTTGGTATCACCCGCGAGCTTTTTTTTGTCCATGTCCAGCCGGAACATGCTGATGCAATTGCTGAAGCATATGAGGATGGAGAAAGCGGGGGTGATAAAAACCGGAAAAAATGTATTTTTCTTCTGAATGACGGCCAGGATGACGGTTTTACCTGTGCAATTTATCCGTCGCGTCCTCACATCTGCCGTGAATTCCAGTGTTACCGGATGGTGATCTATAACGCCGAACATCAATTGTGTGGGCGGGTAATCGGGCGCAATGAATTAAAGACCGGTGATGAAGTCCTGTCAACCCTCTGGAAGGAAAAGGTTGCTCATCTGCCTCCTCCCGCTTCCCGCGGCACTCACCCTGTCACGCACAAGCACAGGTATCCTGACACAGAATCGCACATTCACGGATCCCATGGGAATGATTCAGCATGGGCAGACACCGTTATTACCATTCTCAAAGCGCACGGGTATCACGGCGATCCGGTCAAATAACCATAAATACCATCGTGCTGACTATTCGGCTTTGTTGAAACGGGCATGAACGGGAGTTCACACCCGAACCATGAAAATCATTAAACCATGTAATTCTATGAGGGCTCCTTCGCCTCTGGGCCTCTCCGAGGCACGGCGGGGCAGTGCGGTGTTCACAAATATGCTTATAGACACTGATCCGCCGCGGGGGCGTCCCTTCGGGGGCAGCGGGGTTCATCGTAAATAATTATGAGGA
>DATEXZ010000016.1:0-2798 GCA_035256445.1 Methanoregula sp. | reverse complement strand
TCTCATATTTTTTGTCGTATTCTCTATTCTCAAAGGCAGTTTTTAACCAGCCATGATAAAAAAAGATCCTTAAATCAGGTGCTTCTTCCCCGAACCAATTTCCCGGTTCACCCTCTCATACATCTCCGCAACAAAATCCACCGGTTCACCGGTAATACTAATTTGCGATGTATCGAAAAAAGAATCGATTAGCTCACGTTCCAGATCCTCGTTTGCCTGCAACTTCATATCGGGACGTATATGAATCACCGAAATGCCTCTTGACTGAAGAACCGGCGAGATCAAAACAAACCGGTGGCATCGCTCCGGCTCCTTCTCGGCACACATCAGGGCGATCTTCTTCCCGCTGGAGATTATCGATAGTACTTCGTTGATGCCCGCTTGGAATTTCTCCGTTTCCTGAACTTTCCGGTAGTTGACGGTGCCATCCGGGAAGAGCAGGCAGGGATCTGATTGCCTGCCTCCAATCTTATCGCCCATGTACCGATAATCGATGTCGTTCATTATCAGGGATTTTTCAAGGTTTTCCCGGTTGAAGTGTGGATTGAACCGGCTGTACGGAGAACTCCGGACATCGATGATCAAATCGACACCGGTATTTTGTAAAAAAGTAATAAACCGATCGATCGGGTAGTTCCCATGACCAATGGTGAAGCATTGTTTTAGTTTCGTTTGTTGTTTTATTGGAGGGCTGCCCGACATTTTTCCCCGTCCAGATAACAATACGACTGTGGCGGCACAAACCTCGGCATGGTATCATACGGATCAATCGGGTCCTTAAATTCCTGCAGGTTCTGGATCCCGATGGCAAATGCCCATGACCTCCCTTCAAAATAAGAGAGAAAATCCTGCTGGTGGATTCCCGCAAATTCTTTCACCACATCCCAGAGGTTGTCAGGATGATCTTCCAGAATTCCACCAATCTCAAACGTCCCCACGATTTTCTTTACGGGTGATGATGAATAAATGTAGATCAGATTAATCCCGCGGTTTTTGAACATCCTCTTCCTGAACTCGTACCGCTTCTTACCTTCTACAATGGACTTCACGTATTTTGGTTTGATTGACAGTAAAACGTCCATCGATACTCCCGAGGCCCTTCATCTTGATATATTTCTCATCGCTTATCTGCATTTATGTCATATCGCCCCTTCCCTTTCCTTTATACCACATGCAGGTAAACGTACCTGAGAAATACAGGAGGCACCGTTTGGCGTACGATCCCTTGAAAGGCATGATCACATCGTATCTGGCATCACCGCAGGGACAGGAAATGATCCGGGAGTATCTCTCGTCACCGGAAGGCCAGAAAGCGATCTGTGAGTTTACTTCAACGAAAAAAGGCAGGCAGGCAATGAAACATGTTCTCCCGAGTATCCTCAGTTGTCTGTGCCTGCCTGCGGATCTCCAGTCGGAAGTCGCCCGGACACTCAAAGAAATCCCTTAATATCTGTTTTACCAGGATACCGGTCTTTTTCCGTACCATATTTCCGGGATAGGGACCTCTTAGGAAACCGGATCCTCATAAATAGAGGAAATTTTATTCATTCTGGTGCGGGATCTCAATCCAGACTACCGGCTCATTTCCGATAGTCCAGCCGTCATGCCCCGGAGGAATCGAGCCCACATCACCGGGGCCAAATTCCTCTACTTTCCCGTCATTCATGCGAACACCCAGTCTGCCCGAAATGACATACAGAATATGGTCTTTTTGACAACTTTCAGTTTTCTGGACGGGTTTTAAGTGCTTTGACCACTGCCACCCGGGTTCGGTGGTGACCCGGCGAATCGTAAGACCTCTTATGGTAATGGCCTCCATTTTCAACTTCTCGGGCTTATTCGTTTCTTCCGGCTGGTTCAGGCTCTTTTTCTCAATTGTTGGCATGTTGTACTCTCCCGATTATGAACAAGCTTCGAAATCTCTTGCTTGATTAGCCAGATGGTCGTGTCAACAATGAATATATACATTGCGTCACGTTTCACAAACGTTGGTGGAGAAGACAGTACTTTTACCGGATTCACGAAAGACGGAACCAGGATGCAGGAATACGACTACCGGTTATGAAGTATCGTAGCAGAGGATAAAACGGTCTGGCATATTTTATGTAAACAAATGACATCCGCTCAATACAATACGTGACGGAAATTGGTTTGCATAATGGTATAAATCCTGAAAAAGGGGAGGATCAATTTCAGATCCTGATTATATGAAATATTTTTTGGGATCCTGGTTGTGGTTGCGTGTGGTTACGGGGCCAGGACGGTATCTATGGCGTGAATCACTCCATTGCTGCACACGATATCGGTGGCAATAATTTTTGCCCCACCATTAAGATAAACCACACCACTGGAACTGCTGACCAGGATGGATTCTCCCTGGAGTGTATTAATTGACCCGAGTCTCATGACATCCGCGGCCTTCAATTCCCTGTTCACCACATGGTAGAGCAGCATCTTCTTCAGGTAAAACTTATTGGGGTCTTTGAGAAGGTTATCGATCGTTCCATCCGGGAGCTTTTTGAAAGCAGTATCCGTGGGGGCAAAGACCGTGAAGGGGCCGGGACCGCTCAGGTTGCCATCCATCTGCGCCGCTTTCAGTGCAGTCACCAGGGTGGTGAACCGGCCATCAGCCTGGGCAGTTTCAACGATATTCTTCATGCCGGACTGGTTGGTGGGCGCGACGGTTGATGCGGTTGTCGTTGGTGCAGCGGTTGTTACGATCGTAGTGGGTGCAACCGTTGTTACGGTTGTCGTCGGTGCAACGGTTGTTTCGATGGTAGTTGGTGCAGCTGTTATTT
>DATEXZ010000015.1:0-2678 GCA_035256445.1 Methanoregula sp. | reverse complement strand
CACACCCCTGCGGCACCCGATTCCGACAGTAAATTCCCCATTTTTCAGCAATACCGATACATCCTTGCCGGCGATAACAATCCCGGGACCCCCGATTGCATAGACCGGTACGTCCCCGTCAAGGAGCGCAGAATTAACCCTCCTGGTTGATTCCCGGTTAATGATATCACAGGCTGAACGTTGTGCAATCGCCTCTACCGAATCCCTGCCGGTAGCTTCAGTTGCTGTTGTGATAACCGGCTGGATGCCCAGCCCGGCCAGCTCTTTTGCCAGTTCATTTGCCCCATGATGTCCCCCGAGAACCGGAATCGCGTATACAAGATCCGGACTGACTACGACGACGGCCGGGTCATTCCACTTATCCCGGATAAGCGGAGCAATCTGCCGTACAACGATTCCCATCGACATGACGGCTACGATACGACGCGTATGAGGAAAAATCTCTGAAAAGAGGGCGGGAGTATATTCACGGACGTCAGCACCCAGAAAAGATGCTATCTGTTCTGCCTTGCCCATAAACCTGGAAAGTGCAATGACCAGAGTATCGTTCATGAATAGAGATATGACCTCGTATGACCCCGCTTTTCAGGATCCAGTACTCCCCCCACAACCAGGAGGGCTGTTCGCTCGATCCCGTTGTCCATAGCTTTTTTTGCAATATCTCCAACGGTTCCACGGACAATTTTCTGATCAGGCCATGATGCGTGATAAATGACAGCCGCCGGGGTATCAGGTGGACAGAGGAGTTTTTTTGTGATCTCGCCCAGCTTTTCGGCACCAAGAAAAATGACCATGGTCGCACCATGCCCGGAGAGTTCCCGGATCTGGTCGTGATCGAGGGTTTTTCCGGCGGGTCGCGTGACAATCAGGCTTTCTGAGACTCCGCGAAGCGTAAGTTGTGTCCCGAGCGCAGCCGCCGCGGCGAAGAGCGATGATACCCCGGGGACGATATCAACCGCGATTCCCCGTTTTTCAAGCTCATCGATCTGTTCGACTATTGCGCCATATAATGACGGGTCCCCGGAATGGAGCCTGACCACCATTTTTCCTGCATTGACCGCACTCTCCATTGCCAGGACCAGCTCTTCAAGGTCCATACCCCAGCTGTCGAGTTTAGTTTTCGCGTCAGACCGTGCAATAAGTACCGGATTGACCAGTGAGCCGGCATAGATGAGGACATCGGCCTTTTTAAGAAGCGATAATCCCTTTATGGTAATCAGGTCGGGATCTCCCGGGCCTGCACCTACAAACCAGACCTTTTTCTGCATGATCAGCGCCTCGCGAACATGACACTCAGGTAATCACTTTTTTCCGGGAGATCGTCGTTGCGATATACTTTCATATCCGGAAAGTACATCCGCTCGACCAGTACAAATTCGGTATAACCCTCCTGTCGGAGCTCGGCTGCTTTTTCTTTCGGATGCCGGACCTTGAGGAGGATCTGCGTGTCCGGTTCCTGCCCGTCTGATACGATGAAGCCTCCATTCAGCGAGATTCCGGATGCAGCTGCAAACGCGGTGATCGAGCTGATGCCGGGTTCTGTGGAGTAGTGTACGGATGGATACCTCTCAGACAGGATTTCGCATAACCGTGAGAAGGTTGAAAAAAAATTTGGGTCGCCAAGGATCCCAAAAACGGCAAGACCATGCTGTGCAACAGGCGCAATCTTCCCTGCGTTCTCTTCCAGGCATTTCCGGATTTCTGATTCATCATCAGTCATAGGAAAGTGAAGCATTACTGCATCCCGATACGGGGCGACAAGGTCCCGTGCAATTCGCCCGGGAACAAATACGGCATCAGCCTCCCTGAGCAGGCGCACTGCCCGGAGAGTGAGAAGCTCGGGGTTTCCCGGTCCCAGTCCCAGCCCAATCAGCATGCAAACCCCTTCCCGACAATGACGTAGACAGGATCAATCGGTTTGAACATTATGCTTCCCGCAATATCGTGGGATCGGGCGACCTGGACCTGCACAACTTCACAAAACATGCCCAGTTGCTTCATGGTCGCAACAGCCTGGGCCAGGGTGCTCAAAAGAACGGCATTTACCACGATGGTTCTCCTGACCTTTTTTGCAAGGAGCGGAAGGATCTGGACAAGATGCTGGCTCCCTCCTACAAAAGCAGCGTCAAAAATCCGGTCAGATGTAAGAAAATCAATAGCATCAGAACAGGAAAATTCAATATTCCTGGCACCGGCCTGTTCTGCAGCATCCCGTGCCATGGCAACCGCTTCGGGTCTTTTATCGATAGAAAATACTTTTTCTGCTGTTCGTGCGGCGGCGATAGAAACTTTGCCGGTCCCGCAGCCAATCTCAAGCAGAGTATCGGTGCTGCGGAGTCCCAGCTTAAACAGGGAGACCGCCATAATCTCATCCTGGGTCGGACCACCGGCAAGTGTTGTCCCGGACATCTTCTCAATTTTAGTTGTTGTAATGTATCAATGCTTGTAAAATAATTCTTCGCTGGAGATATTATTTTTCCTGATTCATTAAGGCGGTAAATAGAATTATGACCTGCCCTGAACTCATGAAAAAAAAACAGGAGGTATCAGAACAGATACATCAGGCAGTCACGGCGCCGCTTTCTGCCATGCAGGAAGATTGCGGCAACGATGATAATAATCCCTATAAAAATCAGGATATTTCTTTGAATAAGGTCCGATACCCACAGGATCATACC
>DATEXZ010000014.1:0-4881 GCA_035256445.1 Methanoregula sp. | reverse complement strand
GGGATTTCAATCCAGACTACTGGTTCGTTTCCGATAGTCCAGCCGTCATGCCCCGGAGGGATCGAGCCCACATCGCCGGGGCCGAATACCTCTTCTTTCCCGTCATTCATACGAACAGCCAGTCTGCCCGAAATGACATACAGGATATGGTCTTTTTGACAACTTTCAGTTTTCTGGACGGGTTTTAAGTGCTTTGACCACTGCCACCCGGGTTCGCACGTGACCCGGCGAATCGGAAGACCTCTGATGGTAATGGCCTCCATTTTCAACTTCTCGGGCTTATTCGTTTCTTCCGGCTGATTCAGGCTCTTTTTCTCAATTGTTGGCATATTATCCTCTCCCGATTATGAACAAGCTTCGAAATCTCTGGCTTGATTAGCCAGATGGTCGTGTCAACAATGAATATATACATTGCGTCGCGTTTCACAAACGTTGGTGGAGAGGACAGTACTTTTACCGGATTCACGAAAGACGGAACCAGGTTGCAGAAATACGACCACCAGGTATGAAGTACCGTAGCAGAGGATGAAACGGTCTGACATATTTTATTAAAAAAATGACATTCGTTCAATACAATACGTGACGGAAATTGGATTGCATAATGGTCTAAATCCTGAAAAAGGGGAGGATCAATTTCAGATCCTATGAAATATCTTTTGAGATCCTGGTTGTTGTTGCCTGTGGTTACGGGGCCAGGACGGTGTCTATGGCGTGAATCACTCCATTGCTGCACACGATATCGGTAGCAATAATTTTTGCCCCACCATTAAGATAAATCACACCACTGGAACTGCTGACCAGGATGGATTCTCCCTGGAGTGTATCTATGGACCCGAGTCTCATGACATCCGCGGCCATCAGTTTCTTATTCACCACATGGTAGAGCAGCATCTTCTTCAGATAAAACTTGTTGGGGTCATTAATAAGGGAATTGACCGTTCCATCCGGAAGCTTCTTGAAGGCATTATCCGTGGGGGCAAAGACCGTAAAGGAACCGGGAGCACTCAGGTTGCCATCCAGCTGTGCCGCTTTCAGTGCAGTCACCAGGGTGGTGAACCGCCCATCAGCTTCGGCAGTTTCAACGATGTTCTTCATGCCCGTCTGGTTGGTGGGCGCGATGGTTGTTACGATCGTCGTTGGTGCAGCGGTTGTCACAATGGTAGTGGGTGCAACCGTTGTTACGTTTGTCGTCGGTGCAACGGTAGTCTCGATGGTAGTTGGTGCAGCTGTTATTTCAGTTGTCACCGTTGTCACCGGGGTTGGCGTTACCGGGGGGCTCTGGGTGGCACATCCCGCAAACAGTACACTCGCCGTGATCAGGACTGCTAAAATAAGGAAAATACTTTTTTTCTCCATGACTGAATTCTCCACATCCCTGCTTTTACAAGGAACGTTTTAAACCTTGATAGGAGAATTATAAAGAATTTTCGAATGGTTGTTCAGAATCACTTGTTTTGCCTTGATTTCCTCAGTTGTCAACATAAAAAAAAAGCATTTCCCGTCTCTGCACATTACCTGAAAATTATCAGAAAATTTTTTGACAGGTGAACTTTTTTACCATTTTCGACGTTAGATAAGTGTTAAAAAAAGGGTCTCAGAAAATCCTGATCCTGAGCTGATTTAGATATTCAGATTTCCCGGATTTCCACTGATATCGTATTGGGGATGCCACAGTGGCGGGGGAAAAGCCCCCGGGAACGTTGTAAAATGTTGATTTGTCCAAAGCCTGAAAAAAGATAGATTGAAAAAATTATTTCTTGTCTTTGCCGCCCTTGCCATGGGACGGGCCGTGAGCCGGGCCTTTCTTCTCTTCAGCCTTGGCAGGTTCTGCACCCTTGGCCGGTGCGGCCGCTGGTCCCTTGCCACCCTTGGCCGGTGCGGCTGCTGCTCCCTTGCCACCCTTTGCCGGTGCCTCGGCTGCCTTTGCGGGTTCTGCTGCGGCTTCCTCGACCTTCGGAGCCTCAACAACTCTCTCACCGACAAGCTTGGGGGCTGCGACGATCCTGCCGCTGACCTTGATCTCACTCACTTTAAGGTGGGAAGGGGTCGGGAGCTTGTGGCCTCCGTGGTGCAGGGCGTCCTTGATCTTCTCGAGATATTGGGGGGTGGAGTAAACGGTCATGATCTTCTGGTTGGGATCGACGCGTGCAGCGGTACCGACAGCCTTGCCGAATGCAAGACGCATACCTTCTGAGACACGGTCAGCACCGGCACCGGTTGCCTGCTTGTTTTCCCGCAGGACGTGGTGGGGAAAGACCCTTACCTTGAAATGGAAGTTGGACCGCCCGACCTCTTTCATCAGCCGGCGGTTGACGGTGATGCGTGCGGCCTCGAGGGCGCTGTGCCGGATCTGGCATGCCTCTTCAACAACCAGGTCGACTTCGGTCGGGAATTCCTGAGACAGGTTTCCCATCTCGAACTGTACAATCTTGCTCCCCGGAACACCACCCATATATTCGCGTCGCGTATAGGCTTTCTTTGAAATGCTCCTGTACATCTTTGCCGGTTTTCTGACCATCGCGTTCTACTCCTGTGGAATATTGTAAAAAGCGGGCATTAACACCCGGATATACCCTGGTATTCGTGCCGGTACGCTTCACAAACTGCTTTTATAAAATGGAGATGGGGCGTATTAAACCTTACTGGATAGAACAGTGCTGGCCGATCAGATCGAGTACCTGGCGCCGGACCTGTGCGAACTCGACACTGGTACGATCGCGGGGGCGTTTGAGATCTATAGGAAAAATCTGGCAGACACGGCCCGGCCTGGGAGTGAGTACAATAATCCGGTCGGCAAGGAACACGGCTTCATCCACGCTGTGGGTGATAAACACGATCGTTTTCCTGGTCTTTTCCCAGATCACGAGCAGTTCCTTCTGGAGCATGTTCCGGGTCTGGGCATCAAGCGCCCCGAACGGCTCATCCATGAGGAGGAGGACCGGTTCAAGGGCCAGTGCCCGTGCGACCGCGACCCGCTGCCTCATCCCCCCGGAGAGCTCGGACGGGTAACTGTTTCTGAACTGCTTGAGGCCGACAAGTTCAAGGTAGCGGTCGGCGGTGCGGTAGCGTTCCTCCTTCCCGATCCCGTTCATCTCCAGGCCAAACGCGATATTGTCGATCACGGTCCGCCACGGGAACAGGGAGTATTCCTGGAAGACAAAACCGATTTTCGGGCTGGGGCCATGCATCTCCTCGCCATCAAGGATGATCTGCCCTTCCCTGTCCTGGTCGAGGCCTGCGATAAGGCGCAGCAGGGTGGTCTTCCCGCACCCGGAAGATCCCAGCACACAGACAAACTCCTTGTCAGTGATATCAAGACTGAGATGATCAAGGGCAGCCATCTCTGATCCGTCTTCACGGGTAAAGGACTTTGAGAGGTCCTGGATTTTCAGGTTCCCCATATCAGGCCACCTCTCCTGTCCTCCACCTGAGGAAATACGCTTCAACATAATGACGGAATACCATGTCCAGCAGGAGGCCGGTGAGTCCCAGCAGGATCATGTAGACAACGACACTGTCCATCTGGTGAAGGTTGTAAAAGAACCACAGTTTCTGGCCTAAGCCGAACTTCGAAACGCCGAAGAGTTCAGCGGCGACAAGGCACATCCACCCGACACCGGTCGCGATCCGGATGCCGGCGGCAACGGAGGGCAATGCTGCGGGAAACGCGATATACCTGATGAGATCGCGGTTTTTGGTGCACCCGAGCATCTTTCCTGCCTCGACAAAGACCCGGGGGACACCGCGAAAACCGCTGTAGGTATTGATCATGATCGGAAATACTGAACCGATGAAAATAACAAAACCGGCAGAATATGGGGTCAGCCCGAACCAGACGATCGCAAACGGGATCCATGCAAGAGGGGGAACCGGGCGGAGGATCTCGATAACCGGATCGAGAAACGCATCGAACCTCCGGTTCCATCCCATGGCAATCCCTATGGGAATACCGACGAGAAGCGCTGCTCCGAGCCCAATGGCAAAATGGATCAGGCTTGCCTCAAAATCAAAAAGGAGCGTCCCCTTCCAGAAAAGCGCAGTGAAGGCAAACAGGATGTCGCCCGGACCCGGCAGGATGAAGGGATCTTTCACGAGATACGCGGAAACTCCCTGCCACAGGATAAGCCCCAGCGCAATTGCCAGGCCACCTAACCATCGCTCCCGTGATTTATGTCCGTTCATACGCACCAAACTATCAGATGTCCCGCCCTGTCAGGGTCGTTTCATCCTGTGCCAGGATGTATGAGTAGGTGGGATCTTTAAAAATAAGAGTGTTTGTAAAAAGGGAACTCATTATCCTTTGACCTTCTTGTAGAACGTCAGGTCAAAGAGGTCACCCTGGGTGAGGGACTTTTTGATGTATCCAAGCTCGTACTGGATGCGTGCATAATCGAGGACCGGGCTGATGATAACATTCGGATCGGTAACAAAGTCGCCATCCCAGTCCCTGAGCGATGCCTTGATTTCTTCGACATTGGCGCTGTTCTTCCGGGCATAAATTTCTGCGGTCTCGTTCAGGTTCTGTCTGGCGAAATCCGATGCCCTGATATGCGTCTTTACTATCTGCTCGACAATCTCCGGGTTCTCACGGATCAGCTTCCCGCTGACCACAAGCACACAGCAGGTATGATTGGGGTACATCTCTCCAGAATGGACGATAATCTTTCCTTTCCCGTTGGCAGCGATAATTGAAGGTGACGGGTGAGGGAGGAAGACTGCGTCGACCTGTCCGGCAGTAATTGCTGTCACTGCATCTCCGGGGCCCATTCCGACAATAGCTACATCCTTCTCCGGATCGATGCCGTTCTCTTTCAGCCAGTTCCGCAGAATGGTGTCCTGGATCGTGCCGGCCTGGAACGTTGCGATCTTCAGTCCCTTGAG
>DATEXZ010000013.1:0-3728 GCA_035256445.1 Methanoregula sp. | reverse complement strand
CCTGTATACAGGCCTATCGCTCCAGAGGAGGTAATACGACGCAATCGCAAAGCGCAGGGGCGGTTCGGGGGGACAGGCATCTGTCCCCTCCGTAAACAGGTGCTTTACAACTCAGAGTTTCTACAAAGCCAAATTTTCCTTCAGTTTTCAAATATATCGGGGAAACCGATATCTGCAATCCGGATAAAAGTATGACTGATTGTGAACAGATTGTCAGAAGGGATGGAATACCATATATCAAAAATCCGGCTCGAGACGATGGTTGATGGTATATTTGCGATCGCAATGACCCTCCTCGTACTGGGTATTACTCCGCCCAAACCTGCTGAGTCCCAGGCGCAGGCCATCCTCCCGGGTATGATTTTCGATCTTATCCCGGAGATTTTTATTTTTATTATCGCTTTTTTGATTCTTGCGAGCTTCTGGCTGAACCATCACCGCCATTTCCACTTCGTCCGCTCAGTTGATTCCCGTTTGCTCTGGATCAACATCTTTCTTCTTATTTCGATTGTTTTCATACCATTTTCTACTGATCTAGCCGGGGATTATCCTGATGTCCAGATCGCCGTCTTATTATTCCATATCAACATTCTGATTGTCGGGCTCTTCTTCGCGTACCAGGTCTCATATATTTCAAAATCCGAGCACCTGTGCGATCCCGAAACTGACAGGAATTTTCTGCAGTCACATTATCTTCGATCCATGCTGATCCCGGCTGTCTCGTTTGGAGCAGTTATCATTTCTTTTGTCAACCCTTCGGTATCTCTTATGGTATATCTTGTTATTCCAGTTGGCCTGTATTTTCTTATCCGGTCTGGTTCCTGAGAACCAGGGTAAAAAAAGTCTGGATTTATGATACAGGAAAATTGAGATTTCCCCTCTGATACTTCAATTGCCCTGAAAAAATTTTCTTGACAGTATCTGGAAACGGATGCGGGCGTACTGGAAAAGCTGTGAAATCCTGCGTTTTTTCCGTAATCACAGTGTCCAAAGTTACGATTTTTCAGTCTTCTGTTACAAAACATCAGGATTTCTTGTGGGGGAGGATCCTGCCAGGAAACCGGTATTCCCATAAAATCCATTAGCCCTTGCGCCCCATAGGTATAGGATTTCATCATGCGCATACCCATACAATCAGTTACACCTGCAAGCGGCCATGCAGAAGTCTGCGGCTGGGTCCACGAGATTCGGGATCTCGGAGGCCTCGCCTTCTTCCTGATCCGCGACAGGACCGGTATCATCCAGGTAACCATCCCGAAAAAGAGGGCGTCGGAAGCAGTACTGACTGCTGCGAAACAGGTTTCCCGCGAATCTGTCGTCCGGGTATCAGGAATGGTCAAAGCTATTGACAAAGCACCGGGAGGTCGCGAGCTCGTGCCTGATTCATTCGAGATCATAAGCATGGCAGAAAGTCCCTTGCCGCTTGATGTTGTGGAGAAGGTCCCTGCCGATCTCGATACACGACTTGATGCCCGTTTTCTCGATGCACGGAGACCGCGAGTAGCTGCTGTTTTCCAGATTCGCAGTGCTGTCATGCATGCGATTAACCAGTACCTGCACCATGAAGGATTTATCAACATCACCACTCCCAAAATCGTTGCGGCCGCAACTGAAGGAGGCACCGAGCTCTTCCCCATTGCTTATTTTAACAAGGAAGCGTTTCTCAACCAGAGTCCGCAGCTTTACAAGCAGATGATGATGGCAGCCGGCTTTGAGAAGGTCTACGAGATCGGCCCAATCTTCCGGGCAGAAGAACATAACACGACCAAACATCTGAACGAGGCAACTTCTATTGATATCGAAGTCTCGTACGCTGACCATCTCGAGGTAATGCGCATTCTTGAAGAGCTGATCGTAAAAACCTACGAATACGTCAATACAACATGCAGCAGTCAGCTCGCCAGCCTCGAGATCTCTGATTTTAGCGTCCCCAAATCCCCATTCCCCCGGCTTCCTTACCGTGATGCGATCGAGATCGCAAAGAAAAAGATAGAAGACCCAATCGAGTACGGCGATGATATCAGTCCAGCTGCGGAGAGAGCAATCGGGGCTGAAATGGGCGGACACTATTTCATCGTCGACTGGCCCAGTGAGATCCGTCCCTATTATGCCATGCCGTACGAGAATGATCCCTCCCTCTGCAAGGCATTCGATCTCATGCACCCGCGAATGGAACTCTCAAGCGGTGCCCAGCGCGTCCACCAGTATGATCTTCTCGTCCAGCAGATTCGGAAAAAAGGCCTGAACCCGGAAAGTTTCGAATTCTATCTTCGCCCGTTCCGGTTCGGTATGCCGCCCCATGCAGGCTGGGGATTGGGGGCGGATCGTCTGGTAATGACAATGGTTGGGTTGGCTAACGTTCGGGAGGCTGTGCTGTTCCCGCGCGATATGCACCGGCTGGTTCCCTGACGGCATACATTTTTTATCGCCGCGGTTGATTCGGTTGTACGATTAATTATCCGGATATTTCATGACAAAGCAGTATTTCATCAACAAAGTGCTTGCAACTACCGTAGTCGGGAGTTATCCCGTAGTGAAGGGGGGTGGTCTAAGAAATCTTTTCGACCCTCTCCATACCGCTGTCGAGACCGCGGTCGCCGACCAGATCAAAGCAGGTATCGATATCATATCAGACGGTCAGGTCCGCGGGGATATGATTCAGGTGTTCGCTTCTAAACTTCCCGGTATAAAAGGACAGGAGGTTACCGGCAAGATACAAGCTGCATCCGGGCCTATAACAGTGGGAGATACAAAATATGCGCTCACAAAAGCCCCGAAAGTGAAGGGGATCATCACAGGCCCTACCACGCTTGCCCATGGTCTCCACATCAATACCCCGATGTACCGCAACAAGGAGGAACTTGCGCTTGACCTTGCAGCTGCACTCATTCCGGAAGCAAAAGCGCTGGAAGCAGTTGGGATTACCCTGTTGCAGATCGACGAACCGATGTTTTCCACAGGAATGGCTGACCTGGAAACAGGAAAACAGGCTATTGGACTCATCACGGCAGCCCTCCGCATTCCCACCTGTATGCATGTCTGCGGAAATTTAGGTAACGTGATTGATGAAATCCTGAAATTTAACGTGAACGTACTGGACTTCGAGTTTGCGAACAACCCGGCTAATCTCGATCTGCTCTCCCGTCGTGACCTCGCCGGGCGGATGATTGGGTTCGGATGTGTTGACTCCGCTTCAGACAACGTGGAGAGTGTCGCAGAGATCAGAAAGCGAATCGAGAAGGGGATTGAAATATTCGACCCGAAGATTATGCTGCTCGATCCAGACTGCGGAATGCGGATGAGGTCCCATGACGTTGCTTACCGCAAGTTAAAAAATCTGGCAGATGCTGCAAAGGAAGTCCGGCTGGCATTGTAATTTTTCAGGATGAGGAAAAAAGAAAAATAACTGCCGTTTAGAAACCCTGAGTTCTCAACAAATGGTAAGGTACCTGTTTTCGGAGGGGACAGTGCCTGTCCCCCCGAACCGCCCCTTCGCTTTGCGATTGTGTCGTATTACCTTTTCTGGAGTTATCGCTCCAGGGGGGTGCCACAGCGCCGAGGGGTGGAGACATTATATGCCGTAGCCCCGTAAGAGCGTTAAGAAAAATATTTTGAGGATTTCTACTAAACTAAAATAACTGCGTTTTATACGACCCTGGACGTGGTTGACGCTTCGATGCCATTGTCCGTTATAATGAATGGCAGAAGGCGCCGCGGTGAGGCTGCAT
>DATEXZ010000012.1:0-7131 GCA_035256445.1 Methanoregula sp. | reverse complement strand
CATCCATAACAGGCTCTTGAGAGGCCAGGGCGGAGTTTTCAGGATAATTGAAGCGCCGCGGGGGCGTCCCTTCGGGGGCGGCGCAGGTCATCGCAATAGCGGGATTGGCACTTCCCAAGAGTAATGGAGTTGTGGAGTTTTTCATAGGAAATCCTCAAAATATTTTTCTTAACGCTCTTTGGGGGCTACGGCATGTAATGCCTCCGCCCCCCGCCGCTGTGGCACCCCCCCCAACCCCAGAGAAGGTAATACGACACAATCGCAAAAGCGAAGGGGCGGTTCGGGGGGGACAGGCACGGTCCCCTCCGTAAACAGGTGCTTTACAATTTGTTGAAAACTCATGATTTCTACAAAGCCAAAATAACGTTACCTTCCAGATAAGATTTTGGGATTATTTTCTATCATTCTCAATTTGTAATAAAAATTTCACTCCTGACGGTGCGCGCGTCATTACGATGGATCGATTACAAAAATTCAAAAGTGCCATCTCCGATGCGCCATGCTACTTTTGGCCTCGAGTCTGGATGGATTGGCACATAACCTGACAGATCAGATTTTTCTGTCGGAGTACGCTTTTACCGGGGGGCAGGAATCGGTTTCCGCGATATACGGCAAAATGGATTCTCTTTCCCGTTTTGTTTCATCCTCCGGTAGTTCCGTTCCTTTTTTACTGATTAGAGCCTATATTTATTACACAATCATCCTGAGGCAGTTGACGTGAATAAGAATCCCAGCGACTCCGGCGCTGCATATCTGCCCGAGAGATACAAGCAGCAGATTGGAGCAAAGAAGCGACGGCGCTTTCTCAAAAAAGCCGCTATAATGTGTGCAGTCATTGCAATGGCTGTTGTGATATATCTGGTACTGAGCGGAATCCTGGTAAACACGTTGAACCAGTCTCAGCACCCGCTTCCCGGAACAGTTGAATCATCCACGGAAACATTGCCCCAGCCTTCATCAGCTGCATCCCAGACAGCCCTGTCCCGGAATGGAACAGGGTTTGCTTCCACCATCATAGGGACGGATGTGCCCGCTCAGCCTCTCATTGGCATGCTGCCGTTAGATGATGCAATTGCCTCCCTGCACAAGGACTATCCGGAGCCCCCGTACACTCTCGTCAGTGTGAACCTGACAGATCATTACACAAACAGGAGCCTCTACGAATTCAGGATCAGGCAGTCTGATTCACCGGCAGCAGATTCCGGATTTTTGGTATTTATTGATGCCCATACCGGAAATCCGTATATTCCAGGACAGGAAGTTGCCAGGATTTCTACCGATCAGGCAAAAAATCACATCCAGGAAGCTTTTCTCATTCCCGGTTCTGACAGTATCCGCATAAGATATGACAATGGCCCGGATTCAGCAGGAACCTGGCTCTTTACTGTTCAACGGGACAACAGGACAATTATTACCGGATCTCTGGACCCGGATACAGGTCAGATCGTGTCATTCTCCCGTGCTGTAGTACGACAGGGCAGGCAGGCAGATCCCGTACTTGACAGCAGTGCCGCACGAAAAATTGCAGACAGCTATATTATTGAACGGAACGGGGCACCACTTCCGATCAATATGAGCGACGCCCGGTATGAACCGCTGGGATTTCCCGATGAATCGGTTGCCGGGCTCTATGTTTTTGTGTATAACCGCATCGTTCAGGATATACCCTGCGATGATGACGGATTTACCATTTCAGTTGATTCAGTAACCGGAGAAATTACGGAATATTACCGGCGCTGGAACTCTCCTGATAATGCATTTTCTGTTGCGGTTGATCCCCTGGTGAAACGGTATGAAGCAATTTATCTGGTCCAGCAAAAAGCCCAGGAGATATTCCCGGAATCTGTATCAGGTCTCAGGATAATTTCTGCAGAAATCCGATGGAAAGACATGCATCAGCCAGGAAGCATGCCCCGGCCGGGCAGCATTTCTATTTCCTGGAAAGTACAATTTGATGACGACATCATTCGTACACAACAGCGGCCGGTACCAGCCACCGGATGGATTGATGCCCGCACGGGAAAAATCCTTGATTTTTATTACCAGCACTGATCAGGTGTAAAAAAATATAGTTGGCTTTGATGTATGATTGCATAGGGGCTGATATCCCTTTCTCTGGAGTGAGATTTCGTGCAAACGTTCCTTATATCGGAAGTACGGGTTTTGATTTTAGTGTGCTTTGGTATATGCATTGGATGGGTCGGTGACACACCGAAAATCCATTGTGTATCACCATAGAATATACAATAATGCCAGTTGCTCATAAATTCCCCAAATCATGAGAGTTGATATATTGAACCTGCGAGTTGGATCAATGAACACAAAGGATTGAAGCCGACATGGAAGGAATATAAACCGTCATGCCCTTAATAATGGATATCACAGGGTGATGGGAAGAACATGAGATACACCTTTGGAGAAGCGTTATGAATACTTCTGATAAGTCTCCGACTATTATTATCCATGAAGATGCAGATTCGCTGAAGGAACTTTCGGAGTATCTGGATGTCCTCTCAAGCAGCGCACGTCTCAGGATATTGAAATTTATTGAGAAAAAACCAAGGGATGCCCGCGCAATCTCAAAAGAGATCGAGACCAGTTACGAGAATACCAAAAAACATCTGGATAAACTCCTGAGTATCGGGGTCATTAAAAAAGAGGCCGGACTCGGTGCCCCAACGTCTAAAGGCATTCACCCGGTCTGGGAATATTCAATTGTACCTGGCGGACTGGAAGCTATCATACGAAATCTTGGCCTCTTTTCCAACACCCAGGTGCAGATTGTCGGGACTGAAATCTCCAGTCGGCTCGATAAAGTAAAAAATACCCTTTCAAAAGAAGTCCTGGGAAATATCCCGACAGCAATGGTACTGGGAGGCCCTGATGACGGCAAGATCTTTATGCTGAAGGACGATCAAATCCGCATCGGACGAATCGATTCTGAGAAAAAGACAGGTATCACGCATGAAGATGAAATCGTCCTGTCTGAAGGGTATACCGCTGTGACCCGCATCTCAAAGCCCCACGGGAGATTCATCCGTGAAAATGATGGATGGTATATTGAGGACTGTGGAAGTACGGGAGGCACCCGGATCAATCACCGGCGGCTGGAGAAAAATACAAAAATCAAAGTTCATGATGGAGATCTCATCGAGTTGGCGAAGGGTATTTCCGGTGTTAAGCTTCTCATAATTATCCCCCAGGGGTAGTTAATTATGTCTACACCACTTAGATCATAATGTAAAAGAGATACCACCGGAATATTTTGGTGTAAGTAGTGTAAGACAAAAAATTCTGCTCCCTGTCAACTATGATTCCAATCCGCCGAATTATCTGTTTATTCAGTATCCTTGCTCTTTTTTGTGTCGCAGGAATTCATGGCGCGTATGCTGAGGTCCATACGGTCGCCCCGACGGGTGCTGAATTCACCAGTATTCAGGCAGCAATTGACTGGGCGTATCCTGGAGACACGGTCAGAGTGCAAAGTGGTATCTACACTGAGGAAATCCGGCTCGATAAAAAAATTGCCCTTGTTGGTGTCGACAACGGAGGAGGAACACCGATCATCGATACCGGAAGAAGAGGAAATGCCATTGAAGTTCGTGTCGATGGATGCGTAGTTGACGGGTTTGCTATAAGGAACAGCACATTGTTCAACGGCATCCGTATATCATCCAGTAACAACACCATCAGGCAAAACACGTTATCAGACAACGCAAGGGGAATCCTCCTCCTGTCAGCGATGAAGAATACCATATATGGCAACACGATCACCGACAGCAACGACGCCGGGATTGCACTCGAGGCATCAAGCAGCAACCTGATCGAAGAAAATATACTGATAAGAAATACAGAAGGTATCGCGCTTGACGAATTTTCCCTTTCCAACCGGATTTTCCGGAATAATTTTGACAACCCTCAGAATGTAAATTCAAAGAGTGCAACTTCGGTCTGGTCTTCACCATTCCCGTTCAATTATACCCATCTTGGCCTAAGAAAACAGAACTACATGGGCAACTACTGGGGTGATTACCACGGAAAGGATACAAATGGTGACGGTATCGGGGATACTCCTTATGGTATCATGATGGGGGCGAACCCGAAAGCGATCGTGGAATCAAATCAGAACATCATTGATGCGTTTCCCCTCATGGATCCCAAACAGTATTACCACGATCTTCTCCCGGTCGAAGGAGAGGTGTACTCTCCGGAACCAATACCAATACCTACGGGGATTGGAATATCCCGGACGGAATTGCCGACAGCGACCCCATCCGAAGTAAACCTGACATCACCACCTTCCACACCCGTATCTCCTGAAAAAACTCCCGAAGGGCAACCAACAGGAATCCTGATGTTTGAACTCGTTGTGCTGCTGATTGCCGGGGTAGTGGTATTGGTCATATTCAGGCTGCTGAAGCGCAACGAGAATATTCAGAAAGACAGGTCACAGGACCAGGAAGCACTCGCCAGGCAGATGGACTCCGGGCTTCCGGATACGCGTTTTACTCCCGGAATAATACCTGCGGCGGATTCACCGGGCCCGGTTTTATCCAAACCTTACACATCAGCTGCGGAGCAAAGTACGTACTTCCCGAAAGAGCTGGAGAGCAAGTATACCGAGATCAAATATATCGGGCGTGGCGGGATCGCGTGGGTTTTTTCTGCCCGACGCAAAACAGATGATATTAAAGTTGCAGTAAAAATCCCCATCAGTTTTGATGAAATTACGGGCAAATCTTTTTTGAACGAGATTGCCGCATGGGAGACTTTGCGGCATCCCAATATCGTTGAGGTAACAGCTGTCAATATCCTCCCGGTTCCCTATGTGGAAATGGAATATGTGCCAAAAGCTCTGGAAACCGTCGAGAAACCATTACCCATCTGGAAAGCCGTTCATATTGTCAGCGGGATTGCAGACGGATTATGGTATGCTCACAAGCATGGCTTCATCCACCGGGATATTAAACCCCATAACATCTTACTTAACGAGGAATTTGTCCCTAAGATTACCGACTGGGGGATGAGCAAGGTGCTTTCCACAGAGTTGAAAAAGTCCAGCATTGCAGGGTTCTCATTGGCATATGCTGCCCCGGAACAGGTTTCCCCCACAGAATACGGAAGGACAGACGAGCGGACGGATATCTACCAGTTGGGAGTTGTTTTCTATGAGCTGGTAACCGGCTCGGTTCCGTTCGGAGGGGAGGGTATCGTTGAAGTTGGAAATGCCATTCTCAGAGAGCAGCCGGTGGCCCCGTCTGAATTCAATGCTGATGCAGCAGCAGTGGAAAAGATCATTTTAACCTGCATGAAAAAAGATCCGGCGCAACGTTACCAGACAGCTGAGGAGCTGCTCGCTGCCCTCCATGCATACCTTGATGAGGATGAGAAATGACCTGGTTTTTTTAAAGCGGGTACGTCAGATTATAAAGGGGTTTCATGACAGAAAGTGAAGATAACAAGTATGAACCTGCAGTATGTGCTCATTGTGATGGAATTGGGTGTTTGTACTGCAACAGGACAGGTTGTGTGCTCGTTGCCGCACCAAAACGGCAATGCCTGCATTGCGAGGGAGTCGGGTGCATATACTGCGGGTTTACAGGATGGAGAAATCCAAAAGGAAAATATGACTGATTGGGTGACCGCTGTCCTTATTAAGAAAATTTTCCTTCAACTTTGCGGGGGATCACACATTCCTCGTACCGTTTGGCAAAGTACCGGTCGGTCATGCCTGCAATAAAGTCCCGGGCAAGCTCAGCGAATGTAGCAGATCGAAGATAGTTCTGGCTGATCCAGTTCGTATCGATAAAATCTGTAAAAATTTTTGCTCCCTTTGTCTCATTTTCAAGATCTTCAAGGCATGTCCCGAACAGGGTCGCGTACATTCGCTTCACTTTTTCTCGTTCTGATGTAAGTTTACTGTTCTCATAGATGTGAATCCGGGAAAATGCCCGCAGGCTGATAAGGGCCGCTTCGACATCATGACTATACGAGATACAGCCGGTATTTTCGGTGTCACTGTGCGTAAGGAGATCATAGATCAGCGTATTGATAATTTCCCTGTTGGTAGTACCAAGAATTTCCCTGCACTCACGGGGAAGCCGGACTGCAGGTCCAATCAACCCAACCTCCCGTGCGTCCTGCAAATCCCTGCCGATATAAGCAATAGTATCGGCGAATTTCACCACACAGCCTTCCAGCGTCATGGGGGGTTTTGTCCGCCTTCCTTCTGCATTATCCTGCACTTTTTTATCAAATGCCAGCCAGTTCGGGCAGGGTTCCGGAGAGATTTTTACGTCATCAGATTCCCCGTTATGACAGAGGATGCCATCAAGCACCTGCATAGTGAGATCACAATCTTCGATCTTATCGAGGAACTGCACGCTCTGGACATTGTGGAAAAACTTTCCGATACCATACTGCTCACACAGTGCGGACAGGCAGTTCTCCCCGAAGTGCCCGTAAGGAATATGCCCGATATCATGGCCGAGTGCGATTGCCTCGATAAGATCCTCGTTCAGACGGAGGCAGCGCCCGATCGTTCGTGCAATCTTGGAAACGAGCTGGACATGAATGACGCGATGGGTGATGTGGTCATTTTCTACGAGTGAGAAAACCTGAGTCTTGTCAATGTACCGGGTGTATGCCCGCGTATGGATGATCCGGTCCGTATCACGGGAATAGGGAGTACGGATATCCTCGGCCTTTCTGTTGTGCCGCCTCAGAGCATCAGCACTGATTGAGGCAAGAGGGGAAAGGAGCGATTCGCGTTTGGCAGTAATCGCGCGGATAGACGATTCAAGTCCTCCGTCGAGCCCTGTACCTGGTTTACTCATACCGCACGTCACTCTGTAGTTGATCCTTTTAAAAGTGACGAAAAACGGCTTTGTAGAAACCCTGAGTTTTTAACAAATGGTAAAGCACCTGTTTACGGAGGGGACAGTGCCTGTTCCCCCGAACCGCCCCTTCGCTTTGCGATTGTGTCATATTACCTTCTCCGGAGTTATCGCTCCAGGGGGGGTGCCACAGCGGCGGGGGGCGGAGGCATTACATGCCGTAGCCCAAAAAAGAGCGTTAAGAAAAAATATTTTGAGGATTTCCCATGTAAATAAAATTAAACAGATGTGAGAA
>DATEXZ010000011.1:0-6838 GCA_035256445.1 Methanoregula sp. | reverse complement strand
GAGTACCTGCTCGCACCCCGGATAGAGGCCGACTGATGGATTTTGTGCCATCAGCAAAGGAACTCTCCCACTTTCCCTTTTTAAAAAAATCCCAGGATCATATCAGGGATATTTTCCCTCCTATTGACATTTTGCTCACGCAGGAGCGGGGAAAAATTATCACAGACCTCGCCCTGAAACGGATAAACCAGGCATTATCCTCCAAGAGAACTTTTGTCGCTCATTTCCAGCACAGTGATGAAGATGAGATTGCAGGTTTTGTTCTCTCCCGGATTATCGCGTCCTGCATGCAGGATAAACAGATACTGGACCGCCTGACCCGCTACGAAGCAGATCGTGCCTACTATTTCCTTGTTTCAGAACTCGGCGCAGAAGAGGGTGAACGGGGATGGAATGAAAATACCCGGCTTGACGATGATGGCTACAGTCCGATAGCGAAATATCTTGCTAATGAATTCCGGATAAATATCACAGAAGCACGTGTCCCCCTGGTCGATTATGTTGAGATTGCAGCGTCGCTCCATGATGAACGGTTCAGGCTGGTAAACCGGAGAGTTCACCAAGGATTTGTTGAGATTAAAAAAGAAGAACGGTACGAACTGCTCCGGGAACGAATCCGTGTAATCCTCCGCCGTGATCTACCCTATAAAATCCCAAAATCGCTCTGTGAACAACTTTTACCGCTGTCTGAGCCGATAAAAAAGGTATACCAGGAAAAGATGCTCCAGCAGTTCGGCACTATTGAGGAAAGTGCATTTCCTCCCTGCATGCAGGCATTGATTCTGGCACTTACTGCCGGCACCAACCTGACCCATGCAGGCCGGTTCGCACTGACTACATTTATTCATGCCATCGGCATGGACGTTACCGGGATTGCCCAGCTCTACGCGAGATCACCGGATTTCGATCAGGATAAAACGATGTACCAGGTCGAGCATATTACCGGACGGGGAGGTGCCGGCACCGAATATGTAACGCCGGCCTGTGCAGCAATGAAAACGACAGGACTCTGCATTCACAAGGATGTATTATGTGAAAAAATCGCCCATCCCCTGAGTTATTATAAACTCAAAAAAATGCCCCCGTTAAAAAATACGGGAAAAAATCCAAAAGAAAAACCGGCCTTTTCTGAGTAATTTATCCGTCAGATTGAGAGAATGGAGCTTTGTAAAAACCCTGAGTTTTCAACAAATTGTAAAGAATCTGTTTACGGAGGGGACAGTGCCTGTCCCCCCGAACCGCCCCTTCGCTTTGCGATTGTGTCGTATTACCTTCTCTGGAGTTATCGCTCCAGGGGGGACCCCAGCAGCGGGGCGGAAGCATTACATGCTGTAGCCCCCAAAAGAGCGTTAAGAAAAATATTTTAAGGATTTCTACTAAGCTGAAAATGGATACATTAATGAAAGGATTTCCGTACTGGAAAAAAACAGGAAATGATCGGATACCATTATAGAATTTTTTCGTTTACGAGATACCCGGCACCCGAAAGGAACATAATGAATATAACAACTGCTGCAATATAGGCAAATCCGGCCACCATAATCTGGGGTAGAACAGCAAGCATAACAATCAGGACAAAAAAACCTGACAAGCCGATGATCACATCAAGGAGTCGTGGATCCATACCAGAAATTTTCACCGCTGACAGATATATGTGTATCCGAATGATCCCTCTCTTTCCTTTGTGAAGGGCACTGCTTATTAATCTCCGGCGTATCAACTTTAGGACAATGAAGGATTCGGCCCGGGAACGTATGGATATCCTCAACGCGCTTACCGATACTGCCGGACTGCTGACACGATCCATGGATGCCAGGCTCATTCCGCCTCATGGAGCAAGGCTGGGATATGCTATCCGCGGTGCACGGGATAAAGAGGGCGTCGCAGCAGTGAAGGGTGGAATTGTTTCGGGGCGGGAAGAATTGCCTGCAGCAGGGCCATGCGAATTTGGTGTGGATGAGGATATCGCCCGGATTATTCTTACCGTTATGAGATTCGATCCTGATATCCGGAGTGCGGCGAGCCTTCGGTGTTCCGGTGCTGTCCTGAAGGTTATGGAGCGGCTGCTCCTTGATTGCAGGTCGATTGAACCAGGGAAGGCCCCTTCAGGGATAAGTACGATGGACTGGAATATTGCATCATGCTGCAAAGAGGGCGTGCCTGATGTATGTTATCCGTATCCGTCGGGAGGAGATGAATCCGTTTTCATCATCCTCGGGGAAGACCCGGTTGACGTTTCGAACAATATCATTATGATATCGAACCGCATTATAAATATAGAACTTTGAGGAATTGCTCATGGGAATCAAACCGTCATACATAAAATCTCTCGGTACTGAACTTCTGGCTGGTCAGAGGGAATATTTTTCCGCCAGCTTCGATGAGAACAAGCAGCAGCTTGGAAAATCAGCCGTAATTGGAAGCAAACGTGTCAGGAACCGCGTTGCCGGATACATCACAAGAAAAATAAATACCAAGAGACACTCATAACCTTATTCATGTTCGAAGGTGTCCTCCCGGCAATCATAACCCCTTTTAAAAGGAATGCTGCGATGGACCTTGATATCCAGGGTCTGGAGCGTAATGTTGATTTTCTCGTTTCCCGTGGTATCCATGGAATTGTACCATGCGGATCTACCGGTGAATCCGCCACACTCACGTTTGAAGAGCATGAAAAAGTCATTGAGGTTGTCGTCAACGATATAAACGGCAGGATCCCGGTTCTCGCAGGCACCGGCTCCAACAATACTGCCGAAGCCGTGAGGCTGACGAAGGCTGCAAAGGATATCGGTGCGGATGGCGTTCTCGTCATCAGCCCGTATTATAACAAGCCAAACCGTTCGGGACTCATCAAGCACTATACGAAACTTGCCGATCTCGATGTGCCCGTTGTCATGTATAACGTCCCCGGGCGGACAGGGCAGAACCTCGAGCCGGATCTTGTTGCAGAGCTGGCACAACACCCAAACATCGTCGCCATCAAGGAAGCAAGTGGCAATATCGGGCAGATCTCGCGGATTATTGAAGAAACCCAGGATGAAGATTTCTGTGTGATCTCCGGAGATGATAATATTACGCTCCCGATCCTGGCCCTCGGGGGCGCCGGAATCATCTCGGTTGCTGCAAACGTGGACCCGGCACGCATGGTCGCGATGTATGAAGCAATGAAAGAGGGTGATTACCAGAAGGCACTGGTACTCCATTATGCCCTGTCGCCCCTTTTCCGTTCGATGTTTATCGATACAAATCCGATTCCGGTGAAAAAGGCTGTAGAGTTACTGGGCATGGCAGGTGGACCGGTAAGGCTTCCGCTTGATGAACTCGATGAGAAGAAGACTGAGCAGCTCAGAAAAATTCTTGCCACCATCCCGAAGAAAAGTATTCCAAAATCCTCTGCCCCGTCAAAAAAACCGGTAAAAACCGTTGCGGTAAGGAAAAAAACCTCTCCGAAAACCCGGGCACGGTGAGCTGATACATGATAAAAGTGGTTGTTTGTGGCGCCTCTGGCCGCATGGGCCAGACAATCGGTCGGATGGTCAACGAGTCATCCGATCTTGAGCTTGTCGGTGGTATCAACCTGAAACCAGGTTCGTTCTTCGGTGCCGAGATAGTTGAATCAAAGAATGCAGAATCTCTTTTACAACGTACCAGGCCGGATGTACTCATCGATTTTACCATCGCACAGGCAGCCGTCGGAAATGTGAAGATGGCTGCCCGCAACAAGGTAGCACTGGTTGTCGGTACAACCGGATTCAGCGGTGAACAGAGAGCAGAGATGGAACAGGCAATCCGGGGCAATGTCCCGGCGGTCATTTCCAGTAACTTTTCGATGGGAGTAAATATCTTCTGGCAGCTCCTGCGTGATGCAGGAAAGCTTCTGAAGGACTACGATATCGAGGTAATTGAGGCACACCACCGGAACAAGAAGGATGCTCCAAGCGGGACAGCAAAAACAATCCTGCAGATCCTTGATGAAGAAGTTGGTTCCCGGAAAAAGATGTACGGTCGCGAAGGTATGATGGAACGCGGCAGTGAGATCGGAGTCCATGTTATACGGGGCGGCGATATTGTCGGTGACCATAAGGTGATGTTCTCGAAGAATTTCGAAACAATTGAAATCTCTCACCGGGCATACGACCGCTCAGTCTTCGCAACCGGAGCTCTCCAGGCTGCCCGCTGGGTTGCCGGCAAAAAACCGGGAATTTATGGTATGAATGATGTGCTCAACCTCGGGAAATAATTTTTTTCCAGAGATGCGACAGCCATCTGCTGCGCATTGAATCAACGAAAGGAAAATATAGAATTGCAGTTCCTCATCCGAGAAAAAAATTTCTTCGTCTTTTTTCCGTCATAATCTGAAACTGATTGAGACACGGGGAATGAAAAGTGCCGTTCATTCCCAGGTCCTTTGTTGCAGTGCAATTTCAGCTGCATATTCGACTTTCCGGTCTCAGCCGAAAAATATTAAAAAGCGTGTAAATCCTTCCCAATGATGTAAATGCTGAGTCGGATTTATTGTATCTTATGAGGATCACCCGCCTCAGGGCCTCTCCAAGGCACGGCGGGTCAGAGGTTTTTAGAGTCTGTTAAAATTCACCAACTTTGTTAACTGATCCGCCGCGGGGGCGTCCCTTCGGAGGCGGCGGCGTTCATCACTAATGGGAATATTGTAGAAGTGATCCTTCATATCCGCCCAACGCGACTCTCATGAATGTCGTTAATAAATATTCTCTGATTTGGTATACGTGGAAGATAGCCGGTTTCAATACTTTTTTTCAAAAAACGAATCACACAGGATTGTGAACCGCCCCTGATTACCCGGTGTTTTTTCATGCTTTCCGCTTGAAAAAGAACAGGATTTTAAGTTTTTTTTACCATGTTTGCATCGAAACCTATTTTTTATCTTTTCTCCAACATATACGATGGAGTGAACGAGTTGGTTGCAATCGTTGACAACAGTAAATGTACCGGATGCGAGACATGTGTAAATGAGTGTCCCGCTTCGGCTATCGCCATAGAGAACGAAAAAGCGAAAGTCGACAAGGAAATGTGCGTCGACTGCCAGACATGTGTTGACATCTGTCCCTCTGAAGCAATTGTCGTGGAGTGAATGGTTTGGTAGCCGTTGTAAACAAGGAAAAATGTACCGGATGCGAAACATGCGTGAGCGAGTGTCCGGCTTCTGCAATATCAATGGAAAACGAAAAAGCAAAGGTCGACAAGGACATGTGTGTGGATTGTGAAACATGTGTCGACGCCTGCCCGTCAGAAGCAATTCACATGGAATAGGCGGATTTTATCCGGTCCGGCTACTCTTTTTGTAATTTTTTTTGTAATCTCTTTTTGTAATTCTCTCGGAATATGAGTAATACTTCCCAGTTTCCCTGTATTTTTTGTCCGATAAATCCCTCATGCCGCAGAATAATTGTCCCACCCGGTCTTTCGGAAATCACCTTCCATGGAGTTGTTCACCCTATGGGCTATAAAAATTTTAAAAAACAACGTTTTTATCATCACAGGTGAAATGGGATTTTACAACCCACCATATTTCAACGGGAGAACAAACGAACAGGACCTGACAGACATGATCAATGTTGGAGTGCTCGGAGCTACTGGAGCGGTTGGCCAGCGATTTGTTGAACTATTAGCGGATCACCCGTGGTTTAATCTTTCGACCCTTGCTGCCTCTGATCGTAGTGCAGGACAGCCGTATGGGAAGATCGTGAACTGGCGTCTTGAAACGCCGTTTCCCGAAAAGATCGCAAAAATAAAAGTGACCCCCACTTCACCAAAAGCGATGAAGGGAGTCGATCTGGTCTTCTCTGCTCTGCCGGCAGATATTGCTGCGGGCGTAGAGAATGAATTTGCAGATGCGGGAATTGCCGTCTGCAGCAACGCGAGTTCGCACCGCATGGAACCTGCAATACCGCTCGTTGTTCCCGAAGTTAACCCCGACCACCTTGGTCTTATTGATGTCCAGCGGGATTCAGGGAGAGACGGATTTATTGTTACCAACCCGAACTGTTCCACCATCATGATGGTAACTGCTCTCGCTCCTTTGAGGAAATTCAGATTTTCCCGTGTCAACGTAGCGACCATGCAGGCGATCTCAGGAGCCGGGTTTGCCGGTGTGGCAGCGATGGCTATCTACGACAATGTCATCCCGTACATTGGCCAGGAAGAGGAGAAGATGGAAACAGAGACCCTCAAGATAATGGGCACACTGAAGGGTAACAAAGTTACAAATGCGGCATTTGATGTAAGTGCAAGCTGCCACCGTGTCCCGGTAATTGATGGTCATACCATGGCAATCTGGATTGACATCAAGGAACCCCTGGAAAAACTTAAAGATGCTTTCCGGGAATATAAGCCTCCCATCAAAGGGCTTCCGACACAACCAAAGGAATCGGTACATTTCTTTGAAGAAGAGAAAGACCGTCCCCAGCCCCGCCTGGATCGGATGCGGGGAAACGGGATGACCGTATCCGTGGGCAGGCTTCGCGAAGGAGTCCGGTTTATCGCGATGGGGCACAACACCATCCGTGGCGCAGCCGGAGCAAGCGTACTGAATGCAGAACTGATTACCAAGAAGAAGTATCTCTGAACAAAGGAGAACGATCATGCAGCAGCCAAAAGAGAACACAGTATTCGTCGGCAACAAACCCGTCATGAACTACGTCCTTGCCGTAATAACGCAGTTTAACAATGGAGCAGAAGAGGTGGCGATAAAGGCGAGAGGGAAGGCAATTTCGCGTGCAGTGGATACCGCAGAGATAGCTCTTAACCGGTTTTTAGAAGGAGTTACCAAAAAAGAGATCATCACCTCAACCGAGATCAT
>DATEXZ010000010.1:0-41438 GCA_035256445.1 Methanoregula sp. | reverse complement strand
CGGGACTTTAGCTTCAATCCCAAAGTACCGATGTATTTCCCGAGGAAATCCCGTCTTATTACGGTGATTTGTAAAAATCTGAAGTCCTTACCTGTTGATGAAATGAGCGCCATTCTCCCTGAAAGAACTATCCGGGAAATTGTCAGGGTAACGTCCCTCAATGACACAGAAATAATGAATGGAGATGTCAGAATACATATGCAGATTGATATAAAGGGCTGGACTGAATGAAGAGCACCAAGGGATTTCTCATCGACCTCGATGGTGTCCTCTATGTCGGAGACACTGCTATCGAGGGAGCACAGGATGCAATCGAATTTCTCAGAAAACGAAAATGCCGATATCGTTTTGTTTCCAATACCACACGCAAATGCCGGAAAACCATTGTGAAACGGTTGTCGGACATGGGGTTTGTTATTTCAGAGGAAGAGATTATTACCCCTCTGGTTGCTGCCAGCGTCTATTTAAAAAATACCGGAAAAAAACACTGTTACCTCCTTGTTACTGGAGATGCCGAGCAGGATTTTGATCAGACATGCATATGCACAACCAGGGAAAAGGCAGATTGTGTCATTATTGGCGATGCCGGCGACAGGATTTCCTATAACAGCCTCAACACTGCATTCCGCCATCTGATGAATGGAGCCGAGCTGATAGCACTTGAAAAGGACAGGTACTGGATGGCTCCTGACGGGCTGTCACTATCGGCCGGGCCGTTCGTGACCGCTCTTGAATTCGCAACCGGAAAGAGGGCAACAGTAATCGGGAAACCATCTAAAGCATTCTTTGATCGTGCTCTTGACGAAATAGGGTTAAGAGCCGGTCAGGTTGCAATGATTGGTGATGATATTATTACTGATGTCGCTGGAGCTCACCGGGCCGGTATGAAAAGTATCCTTGTCAAAACAGGGAAATACCTGAAAGACACAGAGAACAACTCAGTGATAAAACCCACGTATAGCATCGACTCTCTTGCACACTTAGCTGAAATTTTTTAGGTTTGAAAAGTGTGAAAAAGAAAAATTATAGAAACGGGATTTATGATGAGTAACCAATCAATAATGGTTTTTATCGGTCTGGTACTGATAATCATTTTTATCCTCTCAGCAAATGTAATATCCGGAATCATATTTCCCGAAGAATCGGCGATTACACCTCAAACCATTCAGGAACCTGTAACAATCCAATCACCCCCGATTGTTGTTTCGCACACATTCCCATTTGAAAAGGCAATGGTTTCATTTTCAGTTTCCGTCAATGCATCTGTCCTTGAAGAAATACAAAAGAATGGCAGGATATCATCAATCTTTTATAATAATTCCGGTTCCGTGGGGATTGCAGACGGGTATCGTGCAATGGTTATGGACCCGGTGCAGGAGCAGATATTTTACGATCTTCTTGAAGAACTTCGCACGGTCAGGCGCATTCAGGATCTCTCCGATGATGAATACCTTGAGCTTATGGCAATCTATGTCCAGTCACTCCGTTACGAATCTATTGAGCGGAGTCCGGTAAAATTCCCGGCAGAGACTATTTCTGATAGTGCCGGAGATTGTGATGATAAAAGCCTGCTGTTGGCCGGACTTCTGGCACGGGAAGGTTATTCTGTCGCGCTCCTGTCCTTTGGACCTGAGGCACACATGGCAATTGGCATTGGTTCAGACGATTACCACTATAAAAAAACGGGGTACGCATTTCTCGAAACAACCAATTATTCATTTGTCGGAGTGCCAACTGATTCACTGGGAAGCAACCTGACCCTTAATTCAGATCCGGTAATTATTGTCATCAGCTCAGGAAAGAAACTTTACAGCAGCGGTAATGATACCCGCTATATTCACGAAAGTTATGTAAAATCAGAACAGAGAATGAAAGAACTTGCTTCGGAGCTTACTGATCTCAACGATGACATTATGGCAAAACGAATAAGAATCAGCGAACTTGAATCACAGATTGCCGAGCTAAAAAATTCAGGTCATATAAAGGGATATAATTCACAGGTTGCGACATATTCAACTCTTGTTTCCATCTACAACAGGAGACTTTCTTCCGTCAGGCAAATACACGCAGATTATGATAAGTATGCAGATATTCACCATTACATTTTCGAACATAAATACGACAGGAAAGGCGTATATGATTATGTTGAAAAGAACTTTTCATTCTGAAAGGTCGAAGCGGATGATGTTTAAATTTTTTCATTCGTCCAGGATCATAACTGATGGTTTGGGATAGTCCGAAGAACAGACCACTCCATTATTCCCTGCGGCAGCAAGTCGCTGCAACGCCGTATCACAGTATTGCTTCGATACATCAATTCCGATAAAGCGCCGATGCAGTTTCCACGATACAAGTGTTGTTGTTCCTGCACCGTTAAACGGGTCAAGCACGATATCATTTTTATAGGAAAAAAGTTTTATCAGCCGCCGTGGCATTTCCTCGGGAAACATTGCCGGGTGATTATAATCTTTCATTCTTATTTCCGGGGGGAATGACCATTTGCCAAGCACCCATTCCTTGAATTCGTCAGCGGTGATATCGATATCTTCGCGTTTCCCTTCCTTTTTGTGGGTCTCCTTGTCAAAGACTTCGATAAACTCCCAGGTGTATTTTATATATGGCATTGAGGGGGATTTCCAGCTTCCCCATGCAGTATATTTTGCATTATAATTATTTTTCTCCCAGAGAATCTCTGCTTTCCAAAGAAGACCAAGGCTTAAAAGCTGGTGAGAGATGTAGTGATGGGTCGGGACGTAATCCGAGAAAAGAGGCTGAATATTCACTGCTATCCGCCCGCCGGGCTTAAGGACCCGCTCACACTCACGCCACACGAAAAGAAGTTTTTCAAAATACGTATTCCACTCGTGTGTATCATCATGAGAGTCCTGTGCATATGAGTGCCCGAAGTTGTAAGGAGGAGACGTGATGATCAGGTCGATACTTCTGTCAGGAATGCTGGATAGAGCCCTGAGTGCATCTGCGCATATGATGTGGTTAACGAATGGTAAAATCTCCTGCGGTTCGCAGGAAATTATAGCAGATTTTGCGTTTTTTGAACCTTTCCGGATTTTCGCCTTTCCCTGCTTGTCGTGTACATTCCCGGGATTCATGAAAAACTGTCCATTGTATATATTACCTGATAATCTGTTAAAGGATGCGAAAAACGTTCACATTTTTTGGTAGCGTGAAAAGCGTTTAATGCAGTAATCGCCATATTCTCTACGATTGTTCTATGCTGCATATCGAAGACCTGCATGTGAAGGTTGGCGACAAAGAAGTGTTGCATGATATAAACCTCCACATAGAAGAAGGAGAAACGCATGTTCTGCTTGGTCCTAATGGATCAGGTAAAACAACACTTCTCATGACGATAATGGGATTTACCAGTTATTCGATCACTGAAGGAAAAATCGTCTTCAAAGGGGAGGATGTGACGACAATGAAACCCCATGAACGGGCACAAAGGGGAATTGGTATGCTCTTCCAGCGTCCTCCGACAATATCAGGACTGAAGCTCGGCAAAATGCTCACCGCTATTTCCCGGAATAAGGATAACGACATTGCAGAGCTTGCCAAATCAGTTCATATGGACAAATTTCTGGAGCGTGACATTAATAAGGGATTTTCCGGTGGAGAGATCAAACGAAGTGAGGTACTGCAACTGATGATCCAGAATCCGGACTTTGTCATGCTCGATGAACCCGAAAGCGGCGTGGATCTTGAAAATATATCTCTCATAGGGACCGCAATAGGGTCTTTGCTTGAAAAAGAGAAGCATCTCATCAAACGCAAAAAAAGCGGACTTGTTATCACTCATACCGGGTTTATTCTTGATTATATCGATGCTGACAAGGGACATGTGATGTGTGACGGGGAGATCAAATGTCACGGGAATCCACGGGAAATCTTAAAAGATATCAAACAACGCGGATACAAGGAGTGTCTCGAATGCCGTCACCAGTAAAAACTCCAGAGTTTTCAAGAGCTGATCAGGATCGTGTCGCCCAGGTTGGTATCGATCTTGCGATGAAAAACCGTTGCGGCAGCTATCTCCAGATGGACCAGGACGTGGTACATGCCGAATGCTCAGAGCAGGGCATAGAAGTCCTCTCGTTTAAGAAAGCAATGGAAAAGTATGATGGCATGAAAGAGTATGTCTGGCAGGCGGTATCACCGGAAAAAGATGACATTACACAGTATGTTGCAGCACAGAAAGACCCGAAGGGTTACGTAATAATTGCACATAAGGGTTCAAACAATATCCTCCCCATTCAGGCATGCCTCTACCTCGGTCGTGAGCAGATCCAGCATGTCCATAATATTATTGTTGCCGAAGAGGGTGCTGAACTCCACATTATTTCAGGGTGCACGAGCGGGGAACACGTAGGTAAAGGCGGCGCTCACTATGGAATCTCTGAATTCTTTGTAAAAAAAGATGCAAAGATCAGTTTCACGATGATCCATAACTGGAGTGCGGATATTGAAGTGTATCCCAGGAGTGCCTCAATTGTTGATGATAACGGGGTGTTCCTTTCCAACTATGTCTGCATGCAGCCGGTGAAAAAAATCCAGATGTACCCCACAGCAACTCTCAGAGGAGTCAACACAGTTGCCCGGTTCAGCAGTGTTGTCATCTCTACACCGGGTTCATATATGGATCTCGGTTCCCGTGCAATCCTGGAAGGCAAGGGCGCAAGCGCTGAATTGATCACCCGCGCCATCACAAAAGGAGGTACTATCATATCACGTGGCCACATTAACGGAAAAACTGCGGGTACCCGTGGGCATCTTGAATGCAAGGGGCTTATCCTGAATGACGGTATAATATACGCAATTCCGGAAATTGAAGGATCGGTTGTCGGTACAGAATTATCCCATGAAGCTGCGGTCGGAAAGCTTGCAAAAGACGAGATAGAATACCTGATGTCACGCGGACTGGACGAGGATGAAGCGACGGCAACAATCATCAGGGGATTCCTTGATGTGAAGATTGCCGGACTCCCTGAAGCTTTACAAAAACAGATTGACGCATCCATCGATGAAGCAGAAAAAGCAGGTTTCTGAAAGAGTGATGGAATGAACCAGTTTCCACGATCTGATGAGAGAAATCGAATGGTGGAGCGCCAGATCGAGGCCCGGGGTGTCAGGAATCCAGGGGTGCTTGCCGCTATGCGTGAGATCCCACGCCATCTCTTTATCCCCCCACCCTACGATCGCTCGGCATACGAAGACAGCCCGCTGCCCATTGGAAACGGCCAGACAATTTCCCAACCCTATATTGTAGCACTTATGACTGAATTGCTGAAACCTGAACCAGAGGATAATGTGCTTGAAATCGGTACCGGATGTGGATATCAGGCTGCAATTCTGGCAAAACTCGTGAGAAAGGTTACATCTATCGAAAGGATCCCGGCTGTAGCCGATCTTGCCAGATCAAACCTCGCAGCTCTCGGTATTTCAAACGTAGAAATACAGACCGCTGACGGGACGCTCGGTTACCCTGAAAATGCTCCCTATAATGGGATCATTATTACTGCAGCTACCCCTTCAGTACCCAAGCCCCTCATAGAGCAACTGGCAGAAAATGGCAGACTGGTTGCGCCGGTAGGGGGACGTGAAATTCAGGAGCTGGTAGTGCTTTCCAGGCGTAAAGGTATTGTTTCACAGGAACTCCACGGGGGTGTCAGATTCGTGCCCCTTATCGGAGAGCATGGCTGGGAAGGTGGCAGGGAATCGTGAAAATTTTTGATGTCTCCCGTTCACTTTCTGAAGACATGCTCGTATTTCCGGGGGATATCCATCCCACATTCAATCAGGAGGACCGGGGACAATATCTGATTAGTGAACTGCACCTGAGCACACACACAGGTACTCATATCGATGCTCCGGTTCATTATCTTAAAACCGGGGGTACAATTGATACTGTTCCCTTGTCCCATCTCATTGGAAAGTGCCGGGTGCTAGATGTGTCCGAAGCAGGCACAACTATCACTGCTGACTACCTGAATGGCCGGCTGGACGGAGTTAGCCGGTTCCTTATCAAAACATCATATTCAGGGACTGATCGGTTCGAGGAAGTTTACCCTTGTCTTGCACCTGATGCAGCGCGTAAGATTGCAGCACTCGGAATAAAGTGCGTCGGTATCGATAGCCCTTCAATAGAATCCTTTAACGGGGATGGATCTGTTCATCGAACACTCCTTTCCTGCGATTGCATCATTATTGAACTTCTTGACCTATCGCATATAGAAGAGGGCGATTACAATATGGTAGCCCTTCCACTGCGCCTGAAAGGACTGGATGGTTCTCCCGCCCGTGTTGTGCTGTTGGAGAGAGATTGAAAATGGATATTATTACCGATTCAGTAAAAAAAATCGCTATGCTCCTTAACAACAGCGGTTGTGAGGAGGGCAGTGTCGTTCTGGATGTTGATCCTGGTATAAAATACTGCCAGTACGACAAGGGTGCATGCATGGTGGCAACATTTGGGGGAAGGAGTGCGGAATTTGTCACTCATGATCCCATCCGTGCGCGGACAAAAATCTCGTTCATGTTTGACGCAGCACTTGAGACTCTCCGATCAAGGGCTGCAGCCGGTTCGATTATCAATGTTGCTGCGGGGTTCTTCTGTATTTCAAGGATACTTCATTCATGTCCGGAATCTTCCCACGCTGAGTGTCTTAAACAACTGGAACATGAAATGAGGGGGAAAAGAATAGTGTGCATCGGTGATATTCAGGCTATAGAATCTGCTATCAGAAACTCTGTTGTTTATGATACAGACGCAGCAGATGTTATTCTCATCAATGGTGAAGGCATCATCGAACAAGGTACAGGAGATATCGTCCAGAAATACAAAGATTCAAAAAGAATACTCTGCATCGGTCCCTCAGCAGCTGGAGTTGCCAGACTGAATCAGATAGAGCTTTGGTGCCCTTTTGGAACCTTCCAGAAGACAGGCAGCAAAGAATAAATTATAGCTCCGGAAAAATAAATCACTGAACGGGGAAGGTAAACTCTTTTTGACAGAGATCCAATAACTAATCATGCTTTTCGGGTCCTCGGGAATACGAAGGAAATTCGATCAGACGCTTATTGATACTGCCCTGAAGGTTGGGTCGGCACTGGCATCCCGTTCTTCCGACATTCTTGTCGGAATGGATACCCGGAAAACAAGCCCTCTTCTGGCACACCTGGTGATATCCGGTATTATCGGAAGTGGTGGATCCGCATACGTTACCGGAATTGCTCCGACACCATCGGTTGCTTATGCAACCCGCACGGTTAAAGCCGGATGTATGATCACTGCATCCCACAATCCTGAGGAATACAATGGATTAAAGTTATTCAACCCGGACGGTTCATCTTTCACCAATATCCAACAGTCAGAAACAGAGGAATTGCTGAAAAACCAGTATTGGACAACCTGGCAGCACCAGGGAACCGAACAGGCAATTGATGCTCTTGCCCTCCATAAAAATGCAATCCTTGAAAAGGTTCACATCCAACCTGGATTTACTGTAGTGGTTGACTGCGGGAATGGGGCGGGATCGGTTCTCACACCTGCACTTCTTACAGACGGAGGTGCAAAACCGGTATGCATTAACTGTAATCCATCAGGCTATTTTGCACGGCCTTCAGAACCTTTAAAAGAGCATCTCGGGTATATCGGGGAGATGGTGAAAAGAACAGGATCGGAATGTGCTGTTGTGCATGACGGCGACGCTGACCGGATGATGGCATTTGATAACAAAGGACGTTATATTGACGGCGACCATCTTCTCATGCTGTTTGCAAAGTATCTTGGCGTAAACCATGTCGTTACGACAAGCGATGCTTCGATGATCATCGAAGAGATTGCAGAAGTCAGACGAACACCGGTAGGCGATACATATGTTTCCGAAGAACTTCTGAAATGGGGAGATTTCGGGGGTGAACCGTCAGGTGCGTGGATTTTCCCGAAGATCTCATTATGTCCTGATGGCCCATTTGCTGCCGCCCTTTTCTGCGAGATAGCGTCTGAATGGGACGTCGCACATGAGATTGATTCCATGCCCTCTTACCCTATTCTCAGGGAATCATTTGCCTGCGATACGGCACGCGAAACGGTCCTGGCTCTCGGAGCGATTAGTCCGACCGATGGGATCAGGATATCTGACGAGGACGGCTGGTACCTGATCCGTGCGAGCGGTACAGAACCAAAAATCCGTATCACGGCAGAGGGAAAAGACATCCGGAAAACAAAGGAAATTATCGAGAAAGGACGCAAAATGATCAAGCAGGGGAAAACTGCTTAAGTGTAGTAGTGTGAGTTTTACGTATGGAATGTGTCGTTCTTGCCGCAGGTGAAGGGAAGCGGATGCGCCCCCTTACGGCGAAGCGCCCGAAAGTAATGCTCCCTCTTGCCAACCGGCCGATGATGGAGCACCTCGTTGTAGCTGCACGAGAGGCGGGAATAACCGATTTTGTTATTGTTGTCGGCTATGGCGAGCGGGAAATACGCAGGCATTTTGGAGATGGATCCAACTTTGGGATAAATATCAGATACGCCCCGCAACGGCAGCAGCGGGGGACTGCTGATGCCCTGCGATCCGCACAAGATCTTGTTACGGGACAATTTCTTCTGTTGAATGGAGATATGATTTTAAAATCCTCAGATATTGCGCATCTCTGCACCTGCCGTGCACCCTGCATGAGCACCAGTACAACTGATCATCCGCAGGATTACGGGGTGGTTGTGGTAGAAAACGACCTTGTGACTACCCTCGAGGAGAAATCGAAAAATCCAAAATCCACGATGATCAATGCCGGGGCATATCTGTTCTCTCCGGATATTTTTGACTACGTAGACAGGGTTCAGACTTCCAGCCGGGGAGAACTTGAACTTACTGACGCTCTTTTACAGTATATCAGGGAAAAGAAGCTGACGGCATACCAGTTGTCCTACTGGATAGATGTCGGAAACCCGTGGGACATGCTTGAAGCAAATCTCACGCTGATGGGTCCTCTTTCGTCTTCTCAGGAGGGTACGGTAGAAGATGGGGTATCCATGAAGGGAACCGTGATTGTCGGAAAAGGAAGCATAGTGAAGTCCGGAACTTATATCGAAGGCCCGTGTATTATTGGCAGGAATTGCCGTATCGGCCCCCATGCCTATATCCGCGGGGCAACAAGTGTGGGCGACGACTGTCACATCGGGCACTGTACCGAGCTTAAGAACTCCATCATCATGAACGGGACAAAGATCCCGCATTTCAACTATATTGGAGATTCAGTTATTGGTGCTGAATGCAATTTTGGAGCAGGTACCAAAATCGCAAATCTTCGGCATGATCATGCCAATGTCAGGGTCTGTGGAAATGATACCCGAAGGAAAAAATTTGGCGCCATCATAGGAGACGGTGTCCAGTTTGGGATCAACTGCTCCATCAATGTCGGTTCTAAAATCGGGAGCAATGCACAGTTTGCACCAAACTCATATGTTTCCGGGTGTATTGGAGAGAATGCAGTTACACGCTAGGTGAAAGGATGCAGGCAGTCATTTTAGCAGCAGGAGAAGGAAAACGTGTTCGCCCGTTGACCAGAAGCAGGCCAAAAGCCCTGCTTCCGGTTGCGAACCGCCCGATCATCGGGTATATAATTGAAGCATTGTTGAAAAACGGGATACGCGACATCATAGTGGTAGTTGGATACCGGAAAGAGCAGGTAATACGGTTTTTAAACGAGCTCGATATGCCTATTACCGTTGTGGTCCAGGACAAACAGCTTGGAACTGCCGATGCCCTCAATTGTGCAAAATCGCATATTACCGGGAATTTTCTCCTCCTGCCTGGAGATAACTATATCGATCCCCATTCCATTGGAAGAATAAAAGACATAAGGAATGCGATGCTGATAAAAGAGCATCCAAGTCCATCAAACTTTGGCGTGGTGCTGTTAAAAGATGGGCTTATAAACAGTATTGTCGAGAAACCCGAGCATTCACCAAGTTTGATGGTGAGCACCGGTATTTATTCCCTCACAAAAGATTTTTTTTCCTGTATTTCCGGAAACAACATTACCGATGCCGTATCTTCCATGCTCGCAAAGGGTGAACGTCTGCAGGCAGTTGTCGCAGAAGACTGGCAGGACGCAATCTATCCCTGGGACCTCCTGAAGATGAACATGCGGTTGTTAAAAGATTTGCCCGAAACTCGCGAGGGGTCTATAAGCAGGCAGACCATTATTCACGGGCCGGTGAAAATAGGAAAGGGATCCCTAATTGGCCCCAATACCGTTATTACGGGGCCGGTTATTATCGGTGATGACTGCGAGATTGGTCCTAACTGTTGTATCATGCCCAATACAAGTCTCGGTTCCCGGGTTAAAATGGAACCTTTCACGCTCATAGGAAACTCGTTAATTATGGATGATACATCTATTGGTTCACATTCGCGGATTATTGATACGGTGACCGGGCAGGGGTGCCGGCTTGCAGATCACACGACTATTTCAGCATCCGCAAGCCTGATGGACATCGAGGGGGAGGTTATTAAACCGGAATTCGGTGCCGTGTTTGGTGATCAGATCAGTGCAGGACCCTTCACTATCTTCAGCAACTGCATCATTGGCAATAATGTCGCAATCGGAGGGGGGAGCAGGATTATCTCCAGGATCCTGCCTGACGAATCTAAGGTGATGTGACGTGTGTGGTATCGTAGGCTATATCGGGCGGAGGGAAGCTGCTCCGATCATCGTGGAGGGGCTTAAAAAACTTGAGTACCGGGGGTATGATTCATTCGGGGTTGCCACGATCAATGGAGATATCGAGCTCGACAAACACCAGGGCCGGATTTCAGAGCTATCAGCTTCGTCTGTCTGCCTCAAGGGAAAAATCGGGATAGGACATACCCGCTGGGCGACCCATGGTATCCCCAATGACGTCAATGCACACCCCCATATGGACTGTAACAACCGTATTGCGGTAGTTCATAACGGGATTATCGAAAATTATGCGGAACTCAAACGGCAGCTGGTCTCGCGGGGCCACATATTCCGCTCTGAAACCGATACCGAAGTGGTCGCGCATCTTATCGAAGAGGCATGTGCATCAGGAAAAGATCTCCTTTCTGCGGTTCAAAAGATCGTTCCAGAGTTGATCGGCTCCTATGCTCTGTTAATCATCTCCGCCGGTGAAGAGCGTATCATTGCAACCCGTTATGCAAGCCCACTTGTCCTTGGTGTCGGTGACGGGGAATTTTTTGCTGCATCTGATATGACCCCGGTTATTGATTATACAGAACGTGCAATTTTTCTCGAAGATGGAGATATCGCCAGTATATCCCATGAAAAAATTGAGCTGTTCCATAAAGGCCAACCAATACAACGACCCCTGGAGCTGATTGACTGGTCAGGTGAAGACACCAAGAAAGGGGGATTCCCGCACTTTATGCTCAAGGAGATCTACGAACAGCCCCAGGCATTCTACAATTCTATCAGATCCGTTACCAATGAAACGCTTCCTGCATCTGTCAAAAATGCAGATTCGGTGACTGTTATCGCTTGCGGTTCTTCATACAATGCCGGACTTATTTTCAAGTACCTTCTTGAAGATACCTGCGCAATCCCGGTGCGGCTTGACTTTGCATCTGAGTTCAAATATTTCCCTCCCCCTATACAGGGACTTGTAATCGGGATCTCACAGTCCGGGGAGACCGCTGATACTATTTCAGCACTCAAGCAGGCGAAGGTGCGTAACTGCACAAGTCTGGCGATCACAAATATATTAGGCAGCTCGATCAGCAGGACGGCAGATAGTACACTGTTTATGAGGGCAGGACCTGAAATCAGCGTCGCAGCGACAAAGTCATTTATCGCACAGCTCGCAGTTCTGATGCAGATCACTAATTTCCTGCGGAATAACGAATTTGACGACGTTCTGCAAAATGGTCACCGGGCAATTGAAGAAGTTCTCCTGTTGGATCTGTCTGATGCGGTTGAACTTTGCCGTAATGCGCATAGTGTCTTCTTTGTGGGGAGAGGGCCATTTTATCCGGTATCTCTTGAAGGGTCGCTCAAGATGAAGGAGATCTCCTATATTCATGCCGAGGGTTACGCTGCAGGGGAGCTGAAACATGGACCTTTTGCTCTGCTCTCCAGAGAAACACCCGTAGTTGCCATTTGCATGCCAGGAGACACATATGGGGTGATGATTTCAAATATCAAGGAAATGAAAGCACGGGGGGCACCAGTTATTGCTCTCGGGGAACAGGGTGATTTGGAACTTACCGATGTTGTAGATATTTTTATCCCTCTGCCGGAAACACATCCTTTTATTCAGGTGCTTACAAGTCTTGTAGTCCTACAGCTTCTTGCGTACCATACCGCGGTTGCGTTGAACCGGGATGTCGACAAACCCAAAAACCTCGCAAAGAGCGTGACGGTGGAATGACCGAATTTGGTAAAAATTCTATCGGAGAAGGTGCGAAGATTTTTGAGCCGGTTACACTCGGGTTCCCTTCGCGGGATTACATCGGTAAAACCGGTTTTAACGGGACAATGATCGGGAAAAATGCAGTTATCAGGTCAGGCACGATTATTTATTGTGATGTGGTTATCGGCGATAATTTTCAGAGCGGGCATAATGTAATGATTCGGGAAAATACCTTTATCGGCGATCGGGTTTCCATTGGGACGGCAACGGTAATTGAAGGAAATACTCATATCGGAAACAATGTAAGCCTGCAGAGTATGGTCTATATTCCAACTAACACTGTTATCGGTGATAATGTATTCATAGGTCCTAACACGGTCCTGACCAATGACCGGTACCCCCCCTCAGGTATAGGAGGGCTGAAAGGCCCCCAGATCATGAACGGCGCTGCGATAGGCGCAAATGCCACTCTGCTTCCCGGTATCTGTATTGGAGAGGGGGCGCTCGTCGCAGCTGGAGCAATCGTGACCCGGGACGTTCCAGCGCGGAAGCTTGCGATTGGTGTTCCGGCAAAAATTACTGACCTGCCTCGTAAAATGGTCCGGTAAGTAACCAAACGATCACAGCTCTGTAATTTCCTGATTTTTCATGACAGGAAAGAAAAGTTCAATGAGTTGTAAGTAAAACTGCTTTTTTTTCGGCTCTGTCGAAATCCTCGCAATATTTTTCTTAACGCCCCTTTTGGGCTGCGGCACGTAATGCCTCCGCCCCCGCCGCTGTGGCATCCCCTCTGGAGCGATAATTCCAGAGAAGGTAATACAACACAATCGCAAAGCGCAGGGGCGGGTCGGGGGGACAGGCACGGTCCCCTCCGATAACAGGTGATTCGCAATTTGTTGAAATCTTAGGGTTTCAACAGAGCCTTTTTTTTTATTTATCGGACTCTCAGGGATACTACGTTTCCTGGCACTTTTATGAATCGTAAAAATTTCTGGGAAGAGAAATACTGTTGATTTGAGGTGCAATTCGGGGTTTTTTCCTGAAGAATTCAACCAAATTTATTAATGGTCTTAACTTAAAACCAAGTACCCAAGAAAGGTTGATTTCATGGTACATTTTGATCTTAAAAACCGCCGGACCCAACTAATTATCGGGCTGGTTGCATTATTTTCAGTCTTTGCCCTGTGGCTTCGTTTGCTTCCAATGCTCGGTATGGGTAATACCGACATTCTGATGATGGTTGCAAGCGATGACCCGCTTTACAACCTGCGCCAGGTTGAGCAGATTCTTGCTAACTTCCCGAATTATGCATGGTATGATCCGATGACCTTCTTTCCCACGGGAATGTCAGTTCCCTGGGGACCTCTGTTTCCAACGGTCATTGCAATCTTTTGCCTCATAGTCGGAGCTACCACACGACCGGAGATCATAAGTACAGGTCTTCTTATTCCCCCCCTGATGGGAGTCTTGATCGTAGCGATCATGTACTTTGTCGGAAAGACATGCGGTGACTGGAAAACGGGTCTTCTGGCGTCTGGATTTACCGCGGTAGTATCCGGCCAGTTCTTTTACCGCTCGTTATTTGGATATATGGATCACCATATCGCAGAGGTCCTTTTTTCCACGGTTTTCTGCCTGCTCTATATGACCACGATCTTCTCGGAAAAAGATATTAAAATCGACCTTAAGAATATCATATCCTATAAAAAGACGCTCTTGTTATCATTTCTTACCGGCATCGCGTATCTGCTGGGCCTGTTCGTAATGCCGACAATGGTCCTTTTTGCCATGATCGTAGGAATATTTACCATAATCCAGTTTGTTATTGATGTGGCCCGTGGCAAAACAAGCGAATACCTGTTGGTGATAAATACTGTAATTTTTTCTATCGCAATTATCGGGCTTCTGGCGTACGGGTTAAAAGATCCCGGGGTTAATCTTATCTTTTATTCGATCGGTCATGTATACGCATACCTGGCATTGATTGGTGGAACTGGTTTTCTGTACGGGGTTTCACGCCTTGTCAGAGAGAAAGCCTGGTATTACTACCCTGCAGTTCTTATCGGGAGCGGAATTGTATTTTCGCTTATTCTCCTTATTGTCAGTCCCCAGTTGTATAACCTGTTTATCAGCTCGCTCTTTTCGTTTTTCGGACAGCAGGCAGTAACGAATACGGTACAGGAAGCCCGTGGTTGGGGACCGGACCTCGCATGGATGACGTTTAACTATGGCCTCATCCTGATGGTTGGAGGCGCGCTGGTCATGCTCTACAACAATATTAAGGATGAGCACCCGCACCAGATTTTTGCTCTCGTGTGGTCACTTATCATGCTCATATCCACCTGGCAGCATGTCCGTTATGAATATTACCTTGCAGTTAATGTGGCACTGCTATCAGCCGTTTGTATTAGTTTTGCTATTCAACATGGATCGACAGATATCCGCAGGCTGGCATCCAGAATTTCAACTGAAACTGACGAGGCCGAACCCCGAGACGGGGGAAAAGAGGGGCGCCAGAAGGGGAAAAAACAGAAGAAAACCCAAAAGAAAGGATCCGTATCATCACAGCCAGGTTACATGGCAGTCGGTCTGGTGGTTATTACTGTCGGACTCGGAATTCTTTTCGCTTTTACATCAGCCTCGCTCAGCTATACAAATGGTTCGGGAGATTCAATACGGATGAATCCCGACTGGCGGGAGTCCCTTGAATGGATGGGGAATAATACCCCGGAAACCGGAGTGGATTATTACACTATCTATAATCCCAAAACGTTCCAGTATCCTGATGAAGCATATGGGGTAATGTCCTGGTGGGACTATGGTCACATGATCACATATATTGCAAAGCGGATCCCGAATGCCAACCCATTCCAGTCCGGAGTTGTTGGTCCTACGGGATCTGCAAATTACTTCATATCAGCGTCAGAAGATGAAGGAAATCAGGTCCTTGACCGTGCCAAAACCCGGTATGTAATCACAGATATCGAAATGGATACCACAAAATTCTGGGCAATGGCGACCTGGTACAATACATCAGCTGGTGCAAGTCCTTACCAGATGACGTTCCTTACACCTGCCCAAGATGTTAACAATTATGAATCAGTCCTGCTCAACACCCCGCAGTATTACCTTACGATGATTTCGCGGCTCCACAATTTTGACGGTTCACTCAAATCTCCGTCGACTGCTTATTACATAGAATATGCCGACCCGAGCATCTCACAGGTCTCCCTTCCGGTGATCACGGGCGCAGAGGCGGTAAACGCCTCGGATGCTCTCAACCGTGCAGCTGAATATAACCTCAGGGCACCGGCAGGTTACCATGCTGCAGCACTCAGCCCAGCTATCACGCTCCCCATCGAAACCGTGCCAGCACTGAGGCATTACCGTCTGGTGCATGAATCTCCCAGCAATGTTTTCAATTCAAATATTACCGATGTGAAATACGTCAAGGTATTTGAATACGTAAAAGGTGCGCATATCAGGGGGGAAGGTATTATTGAGGTTCCGGTGATCAGCAATACCGGGAGAATGTTCACGTATCGACAGGAGAGTATCAACGGGGAATTTATCGTACCCTACGCAACTTCCGGCAATCCATATAGTGTAAAGACCACCGGCAGGTACCGCGTCATCAATACAGGAAAGGAGTACGATGTTCCTGAGTCTGCAGTAATGCGGGGAGAAACGATTCAATAATTTATTTTCTGAGTTTTTTCTCTGGTAAGGAAACAAACCTTTTGATGCCATGAATTTAATAAAACGGATAACACGATTATGGTCCGGTATTCCGCGATTTACGGAGAGATTTTCTCTCATCATGACATGGAGAGCCATGATGAGAGCAGTATCCGTCTTCAGGCAGCTCTCGGTGGCGTACCCGAAGCGGTGCCGGTTATAGCGCCGTTATGTGCTCCAGAGAGTGACCTTGCAAGGGTCCATACACCTTCATATATCCGGATGATCCGGGAATTTTCTTCACATGGGGGGCAGCATTTCCTTGACCAGAGTACCTATGTTGATGAAGAAACGTACACTGTAGCCTCATTTGCAGCAGGTGCCGCGTCAGAAGCAGTGAACCGTTCTATTGATGGAGAATCCTGTTTTGCTATTATCCGCCCGCCAGGACACCATGCCGAGCCCGACAGGGCAATGGGTTTTTGTATCTTCAACAATGCTGCAATTGGTGCTGCTGTTGCTCTGGATCGTGTAGACAGAGTCGCGATTATCGACTGGGATCTTCACCACGGAAACGGAACGCAGACAATATTCTCGGCAGATGATCGGGTCCTTTTCTGTTCGATCCATCAGGGAAACATCTTTCCTCATACCGGCTGGGTGGATGAAATAGGTACCGGGGCCGGCAAGGGATTCACCATAAACGCACCATTGAGAGCAGGATCAACAATCGCCGACTACAGGCTCATTTTTGAAGAAGTTTTTATACCGGCTCTCGAACAGTTCAGGCCGGATGCCATAATCATATCCGCAGGTCAGGATGCCTTATTTGATGATCCCAAAAGCGGCATGATGCTCTTCCCTGCAGATTACGGCACGCTTACTGCCATGGTAAGGGACGCGATCGGTCTTCCTCTTGCACTCGTTCTCGAGGGAGGATATGGACCTTCTCATGGGGATGCCATTCGTCATATTTTCTCTTCCCTCCATGGATCGCCTGTTCCTCCCAATCAGGGTGAGCCGCGTCGCGCAACCCGCGATATTGTGGCAGCACTCAAAAAGATACGGAAATAAAGACCGGGTTTTTTTGCAGCAACACCTTTATAGCAGAATGTATATCATTCTCCGGTATGTTAGCAGAAGAGATCACACTTGGAATGCGGGTACGGTACCCGCGGACCGGAACGACCGGCACTATTCTGCGCACAGAGGAGATTCGGGGAGACGTGTTTGCCGAACTGGACAGTACATCACTCCTCTACCGTATTGATAATCTTATTCCGGCATCCGGTCCGGAGAAAACAACAAAGACCGTCATCGATGATGCAAAAGAAGTAATTGCGAAAGAGCGTGCGTTTGCTGCAGGGAGTGAACTGCAGGATGCATGGAAAAATATCGACCAGAGCTGCGAAGGTGGAGGTTAATCCTCCAACCCAATCGTGGTCAGTTTTACCGATTCGACCCCTTTCTGTGACATCAGTCGTTCAGCCAGTGCCTTGAGCTGAGTCCCGTCACCCCTGATCAGGATCACTTCGAGGCAGCGGTTCTCAGTTACATGGGAGTGGAGAGATGCCTGGATTATTGCTTTGAATTCATGCTGGATGTCAGTGAGCATCGCCAGCAGGCCACGCTGGTCATGATCGTAGATCATCGTTATTACCCCTTGTCGATCCCCTTTAACATCCGCCATCCACTTATAGTGCTGAATATAGCTCCGGATTGCATCACGGATCCCTTCCGATCTTGAAGAATATCCACGATAATTGATGATTTCGTCGAACCGGTCGAGAAGATGTTTGGGCAGGGATATCCCAATGCGTGAGAGCTCGTTATCAATTGTCATCCTGATCCTCATGACAATATGATGCTCCAAAAATGTTTAACGTTTCGATAAAATATCGAAAATAGTAATACTTGGTAATACTTGAAACCGAATCCGCGTCAAGTATGTGCCAGCCTTTCGTTCTTAGACAGCTCCTAACCTACAGGAGCATTGTTGGCATTTCAATCAGTACACCTATCACTGTCGCAAGAGCAGCGCCGGAAGAGAGCCCATAAAGGAGGGTCGTAGTCACGATCGCCACGCGATCTGGAGTGTGGCTGCAGCGGTTTTTATTGTTGTCGCGTATTTACTATGTCGTAACTGTCAATGGCAGAGCATATTTCAAGTGCAAAATGTCTATTTGTGAAAGGGATGATTCAAAGGGATTATACAACCAGGGGGAAAGATAACCCCAATACGGGCTTTCGGTTTCTCTCTCCCATAGTATGGTTTATCCTGAAAAAATCCGGATAATCTTCTTTGCTTCGTTCCTGTAGGAAATACGCTTAAATATCGTTCATCAATAACTTACGCCACATGAAAAGAGTATCTGTACTATTCCAAGCCCAAACTGTTCTATCCCTTGTGTGCTCTGAACATAGTGCTATATTCTTAAACGATTTCCTGATCTGCACGATTGTATTTATGTATCAGGCGCTCAATATGATGATCACCTATGCGTCTATACATTGTGGGATCTGGCATTACAATTCGGTATCTCACATATCGCATAATTGAACATTCATAATAGAGTGGTCAGGTTGACCCGGTTATCGAGATTAAGGAGGTTTGATTTCATTTGCATGATGTGACAGTTCCCAGTGTCAATATAGGTGTCGTAGGTCATGTCGATCACGGTAAGACCACGCTTGTAAACGCACTTACGGGGACATGGACAGACCGGCATAGTGAAGAGGTGAAACGCGGCATTTCAATCCGTCTTGGGTATGCTGACGCAACATTTTACCGGTGTGAAAAGTGTGAAGGTAATGACGCCTTTTCAACCAGCCCTGATTGCGCCTGCGGCGATAAAGGAACGCCATTTCGGTCTATATCCTTTGTCGATGCACCAGGTCATGAGACGCTCATGGCTACAATGCTTTCCGGTTCGGCGCTTATGGATGGAGCGATGCTGGTCATCGCTTCCAGCGAAAAATGTCCCCAGCCACAGACAAAAGAGCATCTGATGGCGCTGGAACTTGTCGGTATAAAAAATATTGTGATCGTCCAGAGCAAAATTGATGTAGTCAGCCAGAAAGAGGCAATCGACAACTATCACGAGATAAAAAATTTCATAAAAGGGACAATTGCCGAAAATGCCCCGATCGTTCCAGTTTCCGCCCAGAAAGGTATCAATATCGGTGCGCTCGTGCAGGCGCTCGATGCGACAATCCCTGAACCGGTTCGCGATCCCGATGCCGAACCGTTAATGCTTATCGCCCGTTCATTTGATGTAAACAAACCCGGTTGTAACTGGAAAGACGTAAAAGGTGGAGTCGTCGGAGGATCTCTTATACGGGGCATCCTCCGCGAAGGCGATGATATCGAGATTCGACCGGGCCGGCAGACACAAATCGAGAACAGGATAAAATGGATACCGATCACGACAAAAGTCACATCAATCAATGCCGGTTCCCATAAAGTCACTGAAGCAACTCCCGGAGGACTCCTTGGTGTCGGAACCAGACTCGACCCGGCTCTGACAAAAAGCGATGCACTTGCTGGACAGGTTCTGGGTCATGAGGGTAAACTTCCACCGGTCTGGGATAAAATCCGGTGCCGGGTTACACTTATGGAACGGGTAGTTGGAGCAACAAGTGAACTGGTTATTGAACCATTGAAACACAGCGAACCGCTGATGCTCTCTGTTGGAACTGCTGTGACTGTCGGAGTAGTCAGTAACACGAAAAAAGATACTGTTGAAATTCAGCTGAAGCGTCCGGTATGTGCAGAACTGGGTTCAAGGATAGCGATCAGCCGGCAGGTGGGAGCACGCTGGCGGTTAATAGGGATGGGAGTCCTGAGCGAGTGAAGATCCTTCTGGATGCCAACGCACTGATGATGCCGGTGCAGTTCCAGATTGATCTTTTCGACGAGCTTCGCGCGCTTCTGGGAGCGTTCGAACCACTTGTATTATCCGGGGTCATAAAGGAACTCACCGGAATCTCCCGGGCGAGAGGGCGAGACGGTGCTGCTGCCCGGCACGGTCTTGTGCTTGGCGAGAGATGCACAATCGTTGAAAGCGGGAATCTGAAATCAGAATCTGTTGATGCGCAGATGATTGAGTATGCTGCGTTACATGCATGCATGGTGGTTACTAATGACCGTCGCATCAGGGACGCATTGTTCGCACGCGGTATTGATGTGATATCATTGAGAAATCAGAAAAAACTGGAGATATTGCGGAGGTAAGTATGTATCATAAATTGATGCTCGAAGACAAAGTGCGGGTGCCCCCCCAGCGACTGGGTGAAAAACTTGAAAAAGTGATTCTCGAGGTTCTGCAGGAGCAGCTTGAAGGCAGTATTGACAAAGAGATTGGGATCTTCATCTGCGTGACAAAAGTCCAGGATGTTGGCGAAGGCGAACTCGTTCCCGGAGACGGAGGCGTCTATTACGATGTAAAGTTTGAAGCCATGGTGCTCCGTCTTGCGCTGCAGGAGGTCATTGAAGGACTTGTTGTCGAGACGACAAGTTTCGGGGCTTTTGTCAGCCTGGGTCCTATTGATGCAATGCTGCATGTAAGCCAGATCTCGGATGAGTATATCAATTACGATGAAAAGAATGCCCGTCTCATATGCCAGGAATCCAAGCGGTTTATTGGCGTGGGTGATGTAGTCCGCGTCCGCGTAGTGACTCTCTCCCTGAATGAACGCGAACCGCGTGACAGCAAGATCGGACTCACGATGCGTCAGGCAGGGCTTGGAACTACACTGTGGCTTGAAGAAGAGATGAACAAGGAAAAAGAAAAAGACCTGAAATCCTCAGGTGCACCCAAAGAAGCGCCAAAGGAGAAGGGCAAGAGCAAGAGGAAGGAGAATGCCCCCGGCGAATAAGAAAAAACAGGGAAAAGTCTGCCGTGACTGTCACCGCGTTGTGGATGGTGAAAACTGCGTGATCTGCGGGACGTCAAATCTGAGCGAAGACTGGTCCGGTTACCTCGTTATTATCGATCCGGAAAATTCCGATGTGGCAAAACGTATGAACATCAAACTTCCGGGTCGTTACGCACTGAAGGTCCGCTGATGCTTACGCTTCCCGAAAAGCACCGGAAACTTTTCCAGGAGCCTTTTGGTGAATTATACCGGAATCTTGATGAGATTATCCCAAAAATTTCAGGCCGCATTGTTTATGCTGTCGGTGATGTTGTAACTCACAGCCTCAGGAAAAAGGGGATTATACCCGATATCGCGGTCGTTGATGGATATACCATGCGGTCGCCATGCAGACAGGTGCCGGAAATTCATGGTGAATACATCAGGGTAAAAAATCCCGCCGGTACGGTGACTGATGATTTGATCCGCGCGCTTGAACATGCGGTCGAACATCCTCCGTTTACCGTCGTCGTCGATGGAGAAGAGGATCTCGCTGTGATCCCGTTGGTGTTAGCAGCTCCCGAGGGTGCGATCGTATTGTATGGACAACCACGACAGGGAGTGGTTTTCCGCATGGTAAATTCCGAAGCAAAATATACCGCCCGACAATTTCTCAGCCATTTTATCCGCTCGGATTCATAGACGTCGCTTTTTTTTGAGAAACCTTTGCCTCATCCTCATTGATTATAGGCATCCGTCTCCGCAAGGTCATATTATAAATAACCCGGTTTCCAATAATTACAGGATATCGATGGACTTTGAGATCATCAGCGATAAAAGAAATGAGCTTTTATCCAGAAGAGAGGTTCAGTTTAACCTCAAATACGATGGTGCAACCCCCTCCCGGATGCAGATAATCGGCAAACTCTGTGCCCTGCTTAATGTAAAAGAGAATCAGGTAACTCTTGATACCCTGAACAGCAGTTTTGGCAAAACAGAGATCCGCGGTTCAGCACGCATCTACGACACCGAAGAAGGAAGAAACAAGACCGAACGCCCATATCTGGCAGCTCGTGGAATGCCTAAGCCAAAAGAAGAGGGGACAGCGTAACGATGGCAGCAGCAAAAAAGGCAGCAGGACCCAAAGCGCAGAAGAGGAGCGCATATTATAAGATTGAGGGGGCAAAAGTTACCACCAGCAAGAAATATTGCCCTCGTTGTGGACCCGGCATCATGCTGGCGGACCACAAGGACCGGACCACCTGCGGTAAGTGCGGGTATACAGAATTCAGAAAATAAATTCAATGCCTGTTTTTGGGCAGATACTGGGAATTGAGGGGACAGCATGGAACCTCAGCGCCGCTCTTTTTGATCGTGATCTCATTTCACTTGTTTCCCGACCCTACCGGCCGGCTCATGGTGGAATCCATCCTCGTGAAGCAGCACAGCACCATGCATCAGTGATGAAAGACCTCATCGCATCGATCATGCAAGAACCTGAGAAGATTACAGGAATTGCATTTTCGCAAGGCCCCGGACTTGGACCATGCCTGAGGACAGTTGCAACTGCAGCCAGATCACTCGCACTGGCACTGGAAGTTCCCCTCGCCGGTGTTAACCATTGCATTGCTCATGTAGAGATCGGGCGTTTTGCCACCGGCTGCCATGATCCAATCGTACTCTATGCAAGTGGTGCTAATACCCAGGTAATCGGGTATCTGAACGGCCGGTACCGGATATTTGGGGAGACGCTCGATATCGGCATTGGCAATGCACTTGACAAGTTTGCACGGTCAAAGAATTTTCCTCATCCTGGCGGTCCGATCATCGAAACACAGGCAAAACACGGACACTATATCGAACTGCCGTACACGGTCAAGGGGATGGATCTTGCATTCTCCGGACTTGTTTCAGCCGCACAGGCCAGCACGGAAAAACTCCCCGATGTGTGCTTCAGCCTGCAGGAAACCGCCTTTGCAATGTGTGTTGAAGTGACTGAGAGAGCTATGTCGCTCGCCGGAAAAGACGAGGTGCTTTTAGTAGGAGGTGTCGGGGCAAATCAGCGTTTACAGGAAATGCTCCGCGTGATGTGTGAGACTCGTGAAGCGAAGTTCTATGTTCCCGAGCAAAAATATCTCGGAGACAACGGGGCTATGATCGCTTATACCGGAAAACTGATGCTGGAGAGCGGATCTTCTGTTCCCGTCGAAGATTCCCAGATCAAACCAGCATTCCGCGTTGATGAAGTCGACGTGACCTGGAAACACGAGAGCGTCCAGCCAGGCAGACACATACAATCGGAGTATCACTCCCGTAAAAGAGGTGCGGAAGCCGTTATAATTTTCCGGAATGACAAGGTGGAGAAGTACCGTCCTCCGAAATTATATCGCGTTCCCGCACTGGATAAACGGCTTATCGCAGAGCGAACGCGGGCTGAGGCACGATTGATCGCTGCTGCACGCAAGGGAGGAGTCCCAACTCCAGTCCTGAGCGACATCACTGGAGACACGATAGTGATGGAGGAGATAAAGGGAAAACTCCTGACTGAGAACCTGAACGAAGAGGCGGTCTATAAATCGGGACAGGTCATTGGTAAGCTCCACGCCGCCGGTATTGTTCATGGCGATCTTACCACCAGCAATATTATTCTCCGCGAAAAAGACGGCATATGTGTGTTGATTGATTTCGGATTAGCTCAGGTAAGTTCCGAGATCGAACAACGGGGTGTGGATGTTCACGTCCTTTTCCAGACCTTTGAGAGCACGGCGCCTGAATGTGCGGATACACTCAAAAAGGCCTTTGTGGCAGGATACACAGAAACGTTTGTGGAGGCTGATAAGGTCATCGCGCGTGAGCACGAAATCGAACTCAGGGGGAGATATTTATAATACTCACCATGGTTTCAAGCAATGCTGATAAAGCCAGAGAGGTTGCAGAATTTTTTGGCAGCACTGTTGAAGTGACCCATGTATCCCTCGATATTCCTGAAATTCGGTCTGAAGATGTGACCGAGATCTCACGACAGAAAGCGCACTATGCATTCGATCGTCTCCATTCCCCGCTTATTGTCGATGATACTGTATTTTGCATCGACTCATTGAAAGGATTTCCCGGGCCTTATGCCGCCTATGTGCTGCATACTATTGGTAACACCGGAATTCTCAAGATTATGAAAGATGTAGAGGATCGTAATGCCCACTTCACGACCGCTATTGCATTTGCCGACACCAATGGCATTCGTGTTTTTTCCGGAACGATCAATGGCAGAATCGTGACAAAACCCCGGGGGAGAGAAGGGTTCGGGTACGATCCGATCTTCGAAGTCGGGGGCCGGACACTTGCCGAGATCCCGATTGGAGAGAAAAACAGAATATCTCACCGGGCGCTGGCTCTTACCGCATTCCGGGAATGGTTCATGCGGGAATATGCACCTTTACGCACATGACACAAATGGTTAATAAGTCTTACAGCTTTGTTATAAGGGCAGACAGGAGTGTATTTCTATGGCAAAATTTCCCGAAGCCGAAGCCCGGTTACTCAATGTGAAAATATGTATGCATTGCAATGCCCGTAATGCAATCCGCGCGACCAGCTGCCGCAAGTGTGGTTACCAGAATCTTCGCCCCAAGAACAAGGAAAGAAAAGCATAACTTTTCTCTTCGTTGTCTGGTATGAAAATTCATCAGCTATTTTCAGCCCGACTTGTTACAAAAAAATACATTGAAAAAACATCAGTTTTTTCTGTTGCGAAAAACAGCCGGACAACAGATTTTCATGCCGAATAGTATGTTACCCGTTTCCCTTTCTTTGCATACTGCCCGGCAAATGTCTCAATATTTCTCTTATACCCAATCCGTTCAGTGAAACCGAGCGTGCGAAGGGTCTCACGTACCCGCATTACATCTTCTTCATCCGCCCAGTTTTTCGTATAAACATAAATGACTTTCCGGTTATCGCGTGATTCGGGATTGGGCTTTGACGTGCTCACTTTTGCTGAGATACCGAGATTGAGTTTTGTGGTGTTGTCCCGAACTTTCCTCCAGGATTCATCCGCAAGATCCGGTTCCTGGAAAATCAACCATTTTCCGGCATTTTCATCCTCTATTGCCTCGGGAGGGCTTCCTGGAGCATCCTGGACAATCCAGTACATCTGTGTTGTCTTGGATGGGATCACCCCTTCACCCTGGCAAAGCGTGCCGTAGATAGTATCGATATCGATAAATCGTTTTCGCATCGCCTCAGCGAGCTGGGGGTATTCATGGGCGAATATATCAAAAATTTCGGAGAGTTCCACTCTGAAGTCAATGCCACCCTCGACCAGCGCAAAAAGATACTTGCCTTGAGCATGAAGTCCTCGGTTCAGGGCATGCTCGAAGATGCCGTACGCCACATCGGCCAGGGCTTCGGGATCGGCTTCAGTCATAAGTACCAGTCAGATGCTGGTAAGAAAATAGTTTCTGTATTGATCCTGAAATGTTCCTGGTTCCTTCCTACACCAGGTCAATTGGTTTATATCATCCGCTATCTGTAATTTCCGATTGTTTTAAGATTGTAGCCATCAAAAATGTAAAACTTATGAAATGGAAACGTGACTGGGGCCTTACAAGCCGGGTCTGGCTGACGATGTTCCTGTTGTTCATCCTCTACCTGGTATTTATGACAGTTCTCCTGGCGTTTGGAGCTGGTCTCTGGTTAATCGTAGTATTAGCAGTCGGAATGGGATTGATCCAGTACTTTTTCTCGGATAAACTGGTACTCTGGTCAACAAGGGCACGAATACTGGAAGATGATGAATATCCTGAACTTCACAGGATGGTCGAGAAGCTTTGCAAAGAAGCAGATCTCCCCATACCGAAGATTGCAATCATGCAGAGTCCTGTGCCCAACGCTTTTGCGACAGGCCGGAGTCCGAACCATGCAGTCGTTGCGTGCACAGACTCGATCATGCGCCTGCTGAATACGGATGAACTCGAGGCAGTCCTTGCTCATGAGCTCGCTCATGTCAAAAACCGGGATATCCTGACTATGACAATGGCCAGTTTTATCGCGATGATAGCTTCCATGATCATGCAGAGTTTCTTTTTTTCTGCTATGTTTGGCGGAAGAAATCGTGAGGGTGGAGGATGGATCGTCGTCTGGATTGTCTCGATTATTATATATGCGGCGAGTACGCTGCTGATTCTCGCACTTTCACGATACCGGGAATTTGCCGCAGATCGAGGCAGCGCTTATATCACGAAAAATCCGAGGGCACTGATCTCTGCATTAAGCAAGATTAGCGGACGGATGGACGTAGTACCGGCTGAGGCAAAGGCAAAGATAGAGGGCGCAAATGCATTTTTTATTATCCCGGCGCTCTCTGGGAACACGATAATGGAGCTCTTTTCCACACATCCTCCGCTCGAAAAGCGGATAGCAAATCTTGAGGCAGTGGAATCTGAGCTGCACGGGTACTAAACTATCCTTTTTTTATGATTGATTCTGATTGTTCTGTCAGCACTGCATCCGATACAGAAAAAATAAGATAATAAGTTTCCGTCAGTTTTCTGACCACCTCCCGGTGTCATGTTCAGGGTATACCAGTGGCGTGTAAGAAAGGCCTATATTTATATCTGCCGGGGCTCATTGAACTAATAATAAAGGTGGTTTTTCCTTGCTCTCTGTCTTATTGATCGATGATGAACCCGCGTTGCTCGAAGTGCTTAAACTGTTCTCCGAACGATCACGTGAGATGAGTGTCCATACCGCACAGTCAGCAACTGAGGCTCTGAAGATTCTTCCTGAAAAAACTTTTGATGCCATTATCGTCGATTACGACATGCCGGAGCTCAACGGAATTGAATTTTTAAAGATCCTTCGCTCTGAAGGAGATACCACCCCTGTGATAATTTTTACAGGAGTCGGGCATGAACACACAGCAATCGAAGCCATCAACAATGGTGCAAACTTTTTCCTGCAAAAAGGCGAAGACCCGCAGATGCAGTTCCGCGAGCTGGTCTCGATGGTCAAAACAGCTGTTGAAAGAACGTATATGGGAAGAAATCTGGGAACAACAAAGCGGATTCTCCATGATTTAATCAATTTTTCATCTGATCCCAGTTTCGCGATAGATCGTGAGGGCATAGTTGTTGCGTGGAATCCTCCTATGGAACAACTGACGGATGTTAAGGCAGGCGATATAATTGGAAAAGGGGATTATATATATGCAGAGCCTTTTTTTGGAACCCGCAGGAAAATGCTCATAAATCTCATATTCGAGTCTGATGATGCGATAAAGCAGCAAAAATACATGATAGTCAGCAGGGTCCCGAAAGGCCCGATTATCGCAGTTACCAAAGCAACCAAAAAAGATGGAAGTGACTGGACAATCTGGACAAAAGCTATGCCGGTGTACGACGGTCAGGGAAATTTCATCGCAGCTGCCGGAATGTTAAGGGACGTTACTGCAACATTTAAAGACGTAATAATTCGCGATGAATCGCAGGACGCTGCGGCAAATCTTGCAGCAGAGGTTGCATCCAAAAAGTCTTCCAAGCCGGCCGGGAAGATGTTTGATAAGATTCTCGGTAAAGCCACAGCCTTGTATAAGGAAGGCGTTGTCCTGTATATACGGGAAAAGAAATATTCGGAAGCCATTGCTGCCTTCGACAAGGCATTGGAGATTGACGAGAAACTTCCGCATGTCTGGAATGACAGGGGTCTCTGCTTCAGGGAAATGGGCGATAATATCAGTGCACTCAAATCACTGCTGCGGGCAGTGGAACTCGCACCTGAAGATCCCGAACTTCTTTTCAATCTGGCCGAAACACTCGAAATGATTGGCGTATTGTATATGAGCAACAAATATCTCGAATCGGCAATCCAGACGTTCAAGATGGTAGCAAACCAGATGCCCAATAATGCCAGTGTATGGAACCACATCGGCATATGTTATAAAGAGATGGGCCATCCTGAAGAGGCAAAATTCAACTTTGATCGTGCCCGGGATATTCATCTCTGGAAAAAAGATACCCCCATCGTCCCGAAACGGGATGAATTTCTTAAATAAGGAAATGGGGAACCAGAGTGCGTCATGCCCATTTCTGAACAGGGCTGGCGATAAGCCTGCACCAGTCCTCGTTTCGGCCCTAAGAGATGAAAGAATTTTCATTCTTTCCAGGCTCTGTTGAAACCCTAATATTTCAACAAATTGCGAATCACCTATTATCGGAGGGGACAGTGCCTGTTCCCCCGAACCGCCCCTGCGCTTTACGATGGTGTTGTATTACCTTCTCTGGAATTATTGCTCAAGAGGGGATGTCACAGCGGCGGGGGCGGAGGCATTACGTACCGTAGCTCAAAAAGAGCGTTGCGAAAAATATTGTGAGGATTTTCAACAAAGCCCTTTCACATGAATTTAATCTTATACGTCTTTCTTTAAAAAATTGAGAATGGGAATGATTAATACCCCTGCTCGCTAAAATTGTAAAGCATCATTGCATCGATGGTCTAGTGGTATGACTTAGGCCTTCCAAGCCTATAGCCCGGGTTCAATTCCCGGTCGATGCATGCGGGCTCGTGGTCTAGTTGGCTATGACGTCGCCTTCACACGGCGAAGATCTCGTGTTCGAATCACGACGGGCCCATATCAGGTTAAGACTGGTATGTGCCGGTGTATTTTTTTAATAAATGTAAGGAAGAATCTGTACTGAAAACTGTTTTTGCACCACCGGAGGAAAATCTTGCAGATCACCCCCACTATCCATGCCATCAGGCATTCGTTCAGGATTCCGATCGCACCCGGGATTACCTTTGACCGTTTCGTGTATTCGTATGTCGTTTACGGGGACACGATTATCCTTATCGATACAGGTGTAGCCGGTTGTGAGAACCAAATTTTTGAGGATATTCGATCCACAGGCAGAGACCCATCAGAGATCACACTTATAATATTGACACATTCCCACCCGGACCATATTGGAGCGGCACGGGCAATTCAGCAGACCTCCGGGTGCAGTATAGCGGCACACCCGGCAGAAAGGATATGGATTGAGGATATCGATCTCCAGAACCGTGAGCGCCCGGTACCCGGGTTCACAACACTTGTGGGAGGACCAGTACGTGTCGATCACGATCTTGTGGACGGGGATATCATTGAAGCGGATGGAACAGGGGCTGGTGAAATACTCGTGCTCCATACCCCGGGCCATTCCAATGGTTCGATCTCTCTTCTCCTGCAGAGCGAACGGGCACTCTTCTCAGGTGACGCAATTCCGGTTGCGGGAGACCTTCCGGTCTACGATGATGCCGCCCTTTCGGTCAAGTCGGTAAAAAGGCTTCGGGGAATTGCCGGCATCCAAATCCTTCTGTCATCGTGGGACGAACCCCGCAGGAGGGATGCGGCATACCGGGGAATGGATAAGGCGCTTGAGTACCTCCGGATAATCCACGAAGCGGTGCTCACATTGCACGACGAAGGAATCACCGATCTGGCGGAACTTGTAAAAAGAACCGCCGCAACACTCGGGCTCCCGCCTCAGGCAGTCAACCCTTTGCTGGCAAGAACCCTCGCAGCAAATCTCCAGATAAGAGACCATAAGAATCTGCTGGAGGATTATTAAAAGAGCAGAGAGAGAATTTAAGGTCACATCCGGTATTCATCTTTCCGCACATCAACCAGCCACTCATCAAATTCCTTATAAAAGCGGGCTATCCGCATTATCTCATCCGGTGTACTCGAACCAACCTTTTCAGTATAATAGCGTGCCCGGTCCTCCCCCTGCCAGTGATCTTTCTCGTCGTAGGTGGAGCGGGGGTCACCCTCGTCCTGTGCACAGCCGGGCTCATCGGTCAGACGGTGACAATACGCTGTCTGCACATCAGAGTTCAGCGGTTTCACAGCCCATCTCATTTCAGAGTATCCATCCCAGTGATCATTGACCGGGAATCCGGCTTTTGCGAGGGGACGATCCCACGTCGCATCTACCAGTATCCATCGGCACCCGACCTGCACGCGGCAGGCAAGGTGGTACGCTACCGGAAGTCGTTTGGAAAGTTTTCGAAGTTCTGGCGGGTAGTGAAGATCCTGATCGTTCCATAAAAAAGCGATTGTTGCATACACCACATGCAAATTCAGTTTCCTGAACATCTCCGCGAGCAGGTAGTGCTTGGGACCGCATGATCCTTTACCTGCCGCGAGTAACAGTTCCGGTGAAGTCTCGGGATTAGACAGGGGTATCCTCAGCGAGTAGGGAATGTCGCGGATATGTGAAAAAACCGAGATCATACTCTGGCGGGTATCGAGCCCCTCTGTCCATTCTGCAAATGCATCATTCACCAGCGAAGTCATACCTGATTTGCCATCCCGGAGATTTGCATGACCCGGTTAATCCAGCCTGTACACCGGACGTTCACGAATTTGGGAATTGATACTATTCATTTCCCGGAGAGACTAAAATATTTCTTTCCCCAAATTGCCGTACTCTCGTCAGACCAGAAAAACACACCTGTAAGGCATCACTTTTTTGCCTCAGGAGAAATCCTGCCAGGTGCCTGGGTTCGGGCGGTTCACAAAATACAATAACGGGTTAATTTGTTTAATATCCGAAAAAACAGATCGCCATTCCAGGATCGTGAGTCAGATGGATGGGCGTAAAGATATATGCAGTCCGGATGCCGGCCTTCCGGCATGCAGACGGACTGCGTGCAATAGCAAAAGTGAAGTTATGCGTTTTTCATCTTGGCTTTCGCGACGAATCCGTCCTTGCCAACATAGTACATGAAACCGGATTCTTTTGCGATCTTTTCAGTGCCGACTTTTTTCTTCTTGCCGGTCTTGTTGTGCTTCATCGGGGCAGCCCAAACATAGCCGTCTTTTCCAATGAAGTAAAGGTATCCCTTTTCACGTTGAATCTTTTCTTTTCCAATTTTGCTTCCCATTTAGACACCTCAAAACCTCTATCGGGTTTTGATAATGAGAGTTAACGCCTGATAATATAAAAGGTTTCCGTCGGATGTCCGTCGAAACCTGGATTTTTACCAAAATTTTGAGGGTATTTTGGATATTGTGACACACTATTAAGGCCGATTAGAATCGCGTTTAAATCGCCCTTTTTTGGCTATATCGGTCAAATTTCAGTTATAATCAGCAATTGAGTCATTAATCCCGTAAAAAGGAAAAGCGCATTTCCCACCAGGCACCGAAGGGAGCGATCCGGGGGTCAGTGCAGTACATTTCGTTCAGCCGGATAGAGGAGATGAACCGCCCGTGTGGTTCATGACTTAATTGCCTTCATTCCCTCATTGATCCGGAGGATTATAACGACACACGCTGTTGTCCATTAGTTTATGGAGTGCCTATACGGTCCATGAAATTTTTACTGAAATTTTCTGGGCTGGTATTACACCAAGAACCGCATCCTCCTCATTTATCGTCTGTCACGTTTCATAATGTGATGGATTTCTTGTACTTCCACCTCATCCTCACCGACGACTGCAACCTCTGCTGCAGCTACTGCCGGGCAAGGGCATTTGAGAACATGGATGAGATTGAGGATGAAAGGCTTCCACAGATAGAAATCGATCCCCTTCTTCCTCCTGAATTGAACTTCAGTCTGGACCTGCTCTATAGTTTCCTGCAAAAAGATCCCGCCCCCAAGCTTACCTTCTATGGAGGTGAACCTCTTCTGCGGGCGGATCTTATCGACAGGATCGTCCGGGAGGCACCCGTGAAACAGTTCATGATTCAGACGAACGGTCTCCTGCTTGATAGACTTACTCCGGAAATCATCAGCCATTTTTCAACAATCCTTGTTTCTCTTGACGGGCGGGAGGAGCTCACAGATGCAAACCGGGGTGTTGGGACATACCGGAAGGTAATGGAGAATATTAAAAAAATCAGCCTGAACGGGTATAACCGGGAGCTCATTGCCCGCATGACGGTAACCGAGAGCACGGATATTGCTGATGCCGTCCGCTGGTTGTCCAACAACCAGGATCATTCCTTTTCCTCGATTCACTGGCAACTGGATGCTAATTTTGCCAATGATTTTTCCCGGCGCCGATTTACGGACTGGGTCAGGAAGAGCTACAATCCGGGCATCCTCAGTCTCATTACAGACTGGGTTGACCATATGGAGGATGACGCTGAGGTGCTGCGCTGGTATCCATTCCTCGACCCGATGGAGGATCTGCTCCTTGGGCGCAAGACCCGTCTGAGGTGCGGGTCAGGTTATGCCAACTACAGCATAATGACTGACGGGCACATCGCTCCATGCCCGGTGATGGCGGGTATGTCACAGTATTACGTCGGCCATATACGGGACGCTGACCCGCAGGATCTTGGAGTCATCACCATAAACGGGGAATGCACTGATTGTTCACTTTTCGGATTCTGCGGGGGCAGGTGCCTCTATGCAAACATCACAAAACCCTGGGCAAAAGATGAGCGCCGGATAATCTGTACTACGATAGAAAATCTTTTTTTCGGCCTGACTGAGGTACTTCCCCGCATAAAAAATCTTATTGCTGACGGGGTGATTTGTCCTTCAGATTTTTCCCATGAAAAATTCAATGGGTGCGAAATCATTCCATGAAGATACGGGCAATTATGCAGATGTATTTATACTCTCTGCAGAAATATTTATAGGCAGATCAAAAGCTGCATGAGTAATACAATGGAAAGAAAGAGTTTTGGTGGCCCGAGAAATTTCGGTCCCAGAGAAATGACAAAGACTGTCTGCTCAGACTGTGGAAAAGAGTGCGAAGTCCCCTTCAAGCCAACTGAGGGCAGGCCGGTCTATTGCAGAGACTGCCTCCCGAAACACCGGAAACCCCGGTTCTGATCTCATAATTTTTTTCTTTTTTCAGGTACTTTAACCACGATCTGATGTGTTGATAAAATATCGGATCTTAAGGGAAGACTCATCTTTTTGCCCAACCTAGCTGATAGTATGGCAAAATCATGGAAAGATGCAAAGGAGTGCGCTGTACGAGAGGGACTTCCTCAGGTCTTTCATGATTGCGATGCAGATGTCTATGGCGCATGCGGACCTGGGGAAAAACAAGGGTCATTCAGCAAAGGTACTTTTGTTGAACACCGTTGCATTTGTATGCCAGCAGACATTAGTCCTGAAGAACTCGAGGCAAAAGAGAGAAAATTCCACCTGGATAACCCGGACTGGTAATTATTTGCTTCTCTATCACGGTCAGTTCTTTTTTCTTATATCTTCCCGGAACCGGTGGATAATATCGTAGAGCATCAGCCGGAATTCAATCCCGATTTCCTCCCACGATTTTGCGTCAGTCACCGGTTGAGCCGCCTGGTACCGGGGATAATCAGGCACGACGATTGTATCATTTCCCTCTTCACTCTTCGTTTTCGGCTGCCACCAGAGTTGACGGAGGATTGTATAATATCCGCTGAGCAATACGACAAGAAAAATGAGCGGGACAATAAGGAGTGAGATTAAGATCACCCAGAACTGTTCATAAAGGCTTGTACCGGCAACCGTATCCAGCCATTGTATTCCCCTAAGAATAAACGCGATGCAAAAGACACTTCCGATGGCTCTTACAAGAGGGGCCGGCAGGTTGAACGGGATTGGAAAGACGTCGAAGATGTCGGCCGCCAGAAGAATTACAGCGATGAGGATGAGCAGCCAGAAATTTTCATTTAAAAACGTGACCGCCAGATGATAAATACGGAAGTCATTTGAGACATAATAGGTCAGGATATTGGCCAGGACAACAATTATGAGAAAACATATAATCCCAATCATCCGGGAAACAAATACCCAGCTCAACGGTTTTTTCCTGTACTGCCACATACCGCCGCCCCAAAGATTGTATACAGAATTTGTCCGGGCCGGTATATAGATTACTGCCGATCCACTCCGGCGGTCATAAAAATCTTTCTCCGGGATAGCGGTCATCTCTCTTCAGGATATTCTCCGAATTCCTGATATAATGAAATTCTGCCGTTTTTCATGTCGAATTTACTTAAAATCATTTTTTTGTGTGTATGCCTGCCTCAGGTCTGGTGCCACAGAAAATACACCAATACGCAAATTAATACAACAATGTATAAATATGTACAAATTAAGATTCAATAGCAGACAATAATCCACGGTTCCCCCCGTATGAAGCATTGTTACCATTCACACATCCTGGAAATTAAGAGCAGATAAAGAAGAAAAAACCCGCGCCTATCTACATTCATCCCGCTGGACAGGAATTTGCAGATTATGAAACCAGATCTTACATTAAACCTCGGACTTCAGGAATATCTGACCGCAGTAAAGGACCAGCCGAAACCTTTGATCATTCCCCTCTGTGTGGAGCTGCCTTGCCCGGAAATATCACCCCTTGACGTGTATACAGGCACAAGGAGCCACGTTGGTTTCCTTCTCGAATCAATGGAGGGCAGTGAAAAAATTGCACGTTATTCCTATATCGGGATCGATCCCGAATTGGTCATTACCTTCGGTAATACCGTCAAAATACAGGGAAATGAACAGTTTACCGCGATCGTAAAAGATCCGGAGGGGGAGACACCCGTTGATCAGATTAAATCGATCCTTTCCCGTTTCAGCTATATAAATGTGAAAGCGCCCCGATTTTTTGGCGGCATGGTCGGATATTTTGCATACGACTGTGTCTACTCCCTTTTTAAGAAAGTCCGTGAGGGGCGTATATGCAGCCTGAATCCAGCCGGGACCCCGGAATCCGAAAACCAGGATGCCAGATTCATGCTCACCAAGGACTGTATCGTCTTTGATCACGCTGAACAAAAACTCTACATTTTCTCAAGTCCGTTCCTCACCTACGATTCCGACCTGAAATATGAATATGAACAAAGCTTTTCCAAGATACAGGAGCTTCGGGATCGTATTGCAATCCTTATATCCGGCAACCATACCTGCGGCAGGAAAAGGCAGGAACGGAATAAAAAAAAGGTGGGGTATATACCATCAGTGTCACAGGATTCCTTTGAGAAATCGGTAAGAAAAATACAGGAAAACATTGCTGCAGGAGACATCTTTCAGGCAGTTCTCTCACGCAGGATAGAGTGTGAAGTATCCAGAGATCCATTCGCGATATATGCAGCGCTCCGTGAGATCAATCCCAGTCCATACATGTATTATATCGATTTTGGCGACGAGCAGGTGATAGGGGCGAGCCCCGAGATGCTCGTACGGGTGGAGAAGAGGCGGGTAACAACGGTGCCAATTGCCGGAACCCGCCCCCGGGGACGCGATTCCCGGGAGGATGCAGAGTATGCGCAGGATCTTCTGGCGGATCCCAAGGAGAGAGCTGAGCACACGATGCTCGTTGATCTCGCAAGAAACGATCTTGGACGGGTGTGCCGGTTCGGTTCCGTGAAAGTTGAAGAATTCATGGGCATCGAGAAATTTTCCCATGTCCAGCATATTGTTTCTACGGTCAGGGGTGTGCTTAAAGACCACCTTGACTGTTATGATGCATTCAAATCCTGTTTTCCTGCCGGTACCGTTTCGGGAGCACCAAAAATACGAGCGATGCAGATCATCGATCAGGAAGAGAGCCAGAGCCGGGGGCTTTATGCCGGAGCAGTCGGCTATATCGGTTTTGACCGGAATCTCGAGTTCGCTATTGCGATCCGGACGGTGATTGTCCGTAATGGAAGGGCGTCCGTCCAGGTAGGGGCAGGTATTGTCGCAGATTCAATCCCGGAAAATGAATGGAAGGAAACCGAAAGCAAAGCATCAGCAATGCTGCGGGCGATTGAACGTGCAGGAGTGTCATCGTGAAAGTCCTGATCGTGGACTGCTACGACAGTTTCACCTTCAACCTGTACCAGCAGGTCGGTAAACTCGGAGGCAATCCGGTTGTTTTACCATGCGATACCCCTCTTGAACAGCTGAAGAAGACCGGGTGCGACCGTATCATTCTCTCACCGGGGCCGGGGACACCCCGCGATTCCGGTGTCTGTCCGGAAGTGCTGGAAACCATGAGCAGGACGATCCCTACCCTTGGTGTCTGTCTCGGACACCAGGCAATATGTACGACATATGGCGGGGAGGTCATCCGTGCAGGGCACCTGATGCATGGGAAGACATCTCTGATCCAGCATGATGGCCAGAGAATTTTTACGGATATGCCGGCACCATTCACCGCGACACGATACCACTCCCTTGTTGCCAAAGAAGACTCACTCCCGGCAGATCTGGAGGTTTCAGCAACCAGTCTCGATGATCATTATGTGATGGGAGTCCGTCATACCCGCTACCCGATTGAAGGTGTGCAGTTTCACCCGGAGAGTATCCTGTCCCAGGAAGGCGATCGGATTATCAGGAATTTCCTGTCTGAAAACCTGGGGGTACCGTAATGTTCAAAGAAATTCTCACAAAACTTGCCGGACAACGGGATCTCACCCCTGTTGAAGCTGCGGGAGTAATGAGAATAATAATGGAGGGCAAAGCGTCGCAGGCCCAGATTGGTGCGTTTCTTCTTGCATTGCACATGAAAGGTGAAACAGCGAGCGAGATAGCTGCATTTGCCCAGGTGATGCGGGATAACGCGATCACCGTAAAACCGAGGACCGGGCGGATGCTTGTCGATACCTGTGGTACCGGGGGGGACGGAGCACAGACCTTCAACATCAGCACGGCATCGGCCATTGTTGCGGCAGGAGCCGGCTGTCCGGTTGTCAAGCACGGAAACAAGGGTATAAGCAGCAGGTGCGGATCTGCAGATGTTCTCGCAGCTTTGGGAGTGAATCTTGCCATTGATCCGGCAGTACAGGCAGATATCGTTGAACGGGTTGGTATTGCATTCTTCTTTGCACCGACATATCACCCGGCGATGAAACATGTCCTGACTGCACGCCAGGAGATCGGGTGCAGGACAGTCTTTAACATCCTCGGTCCGCTCGCAAATCCGGCTGGAGCTCAGGCACAAGTGCTGGGAGTCTATCATCCTGACCTCACCGGGACCATCGCAGAAGTGCTCAGATTACTGGGAATCTCGCGGGCAATGGTTGTGCATGGATCAGGACTTGACGAGATTACAACAACAGGTGAGACAGCGATTGCTGAGCTCTGCAGCGGTACAATTCACACGTATACGATCCGACATGACATGTTCGGTCTTGCACCCGCACAGCTTGAGGATCTCGCGGGCGGCAGTCCACAGGATAATGCCGGGATAATCCGTGATATCCTGGATGGGGAACGCGGTGCACCCCGGGATATCGTACTCATGAACGCAGGAGCCGCACTCTATGTAGGTGACCTGGCACCAGATCTTCATGAAGGGATCCGGCTCGCCGCTGCTTCCATCGATACGGGTAATGCATCGGCCCGGCTCGGTGCCCTGGTTGATGCAACACGAGGTGTGACATGATCCTCGATGAGATCATCATTCGAACCCGGAAAAGGGTTGCCCTGCTGCCGGCAGTATTTTCGGAGAACGGCTCCCGCTCTCATGCAAGTCTGATCAGTGCGATACGGAACAGGGAGAGCAGGAATGCTGTGATCGCCGAGATCAAATGCGCCTCGCCCAGCCGGGGTATCATCCGCCGGAACGTCGACATGACAATGATGGCAGGAACGCTTGCCGCAAGGGGATGTGTTGCTCTCTCGGTGCTGACTGAGCCGTACTACTTCGGGGGATCCGGGCAGGATATCGCACGGGTGAAGTCAGCGGTGCGTATTCCGGTTCTGCGCAAGGACTTTGTTATAGATGAGCGGCAGATTGCTGAGTCCCGGGCACTTGGTGCTGATGCAGTACTCCTGATTGCAGCAGTGCTCAAAGAGCGCCTGCCCGTATTCGTCTGTCTTGCACAGGAATATGGTCTTGAACCGCTGGTGGAGGTGCACAGCAGAAGCGAAGTGGAGTCCGCCCTGTCTACTGAGGCAGAACTGATCGGCATCAACAACAGGAATCTTTCGACATTCAGGATAGACCGGTCCACAACGCGGCTCCTGTCGGATAGTATTCGATCCGCAGGGAGAACGATTGTATCTGAAAGCGGTATGATGACAGGCGACGACATCCGGGAGATGAAACCCTATTGCGATGCATTCCTTATCGGCTCATCGATTATGGCGCACGAGCGCCCGGAAAAGAAACTGGAGGAGTTCGTATGCGCGTGAAATGCTGCGGTATCACACGAGCAGAGGATGCCCGTTTTGCAGAAGCCTGTGGTGCAGACGCGATAGGGGTAGTGGTATGTTCTCCCCCTTCAGCCCGGTCAGTCTCATTGGAGCAGGCTCAGGAAATTTTTGAATCGGTCGGGCCTTTTACCACTACAGTCGCAGTGACCCACACCACATCACACGCAGATCTCGAACAGATCCTTGCACTGCGACCGGATGCACTCCAGATATCGCATCCGTTTACCTTCAGTAATAAACCAGGACTGAAAGTGATACGGGTAATCGGGCGAAATGAGCCGCTTCCTTCTGACGGTGATGCACTCATTGTGGATGAGAGCCATGGCAGCGGGAGAGCATTCGATCTCAAATATGCCCGCCAGGTAGTGATGAGATCCCGGTTACCGGTTATACTTGCCGGAGGACTGGATCCGGAGAATGTTGCAGCTGCCATCCGGCAGGTGCACCCGTATGCTGTGGATGTCGCCAGTGGTATAGAATCGGCTCCGGGCATTAAAGATCACAGGAAAATTGCCGCATTTATTATGGCAGCACAGGGTGTATGACATGACACGAAGAGGAAGATATGGAAAATACGGTGGCCAGTATGTCTCCGAAACCCTCATGAGCGCGCTCATCGATCTCGAGAGCGCATACGCACAAGCGGCCACCGATCCGGAATTCGCCCGTGTTCTTGCTGGATACCAGGCTGAATATGCCGGACGCGAAACTCCCCTTACCTTCTGCCCGAACGCATCGGACACACTGGGTTGTAAGATATATCTCAAGCGGGAGGATCTCGTGCATGGGGGTTCCCACAAACTGAATAATACCCTTGGGCAGGCACTGCTTGCAAAACAGATGGGCAAGAAGCGGCTGATTGCCGAGACCGGTGCAGGCCAGCACGGGGTTGCAACCGCAATTGTCGGGGCGGCACTCGGGATGCCCGTCGACGTATACATGGGCGAGGTGGACACGCAGCGGCAGGCACTCAACGTCTTTCGCATGGAACTGATGGGGGCACGGGTGATCCCGGTCAGGTCCGGGACACGAACGCTCAAGGACGCGATCAACGAAGCGCTCCGCGACTGGGTCGCAAACGTGCGTGATACCTATTACCTGATAGGTTCTGTTGTCGGCCCACACCCGTACCCCCTTATCGTCCGTAACTTTCAGTCGGTAATCGGCAGGGAAGCACGGGAGCAGATCATGAGGAAAGAAGGGCGACTTCCTGATGCAGTTGTTGCATGTGTAGGAGGGGGATCAAACGCAATCGGGATCTTTTATCCTTTCCTGCCGGATGACGTGGAATTAATCGGTGTAGAAGCAGGGGGTGAAGGGATTGAAACAGGCAAACATTCTGCCACCCTTTGTGCCGGAGATGCCGGTGTGTTGCACGGCACACTCTCATATCTCCTCCAGGATGAGCACGGGCAGGTGCTTCCCACCCATAGTATCTCGGCCGGCCTTGACTACCCCGGTGTAGGACCCGAGCACGCGATGCTCAGGGACAGCCAACGTGTTACGTATGCTGCTGTAAATGACCCGGAAGTGCTGGATGCATTCAGGTTCCTTTCAAAGACTGAGGGTATCATACCGGCACTGGAGTCAGCCCATGCGGTGGCGTATGTAATGAAGAACGCAGAGCGGTTCGATAAGGATGATATCGTGATTATCAATCTGTCCGGGCGTGGCGACAAAGATGTTTCTGAAGTGGCGGCTATAAAGGGGCGTTCCTGATGGGGCGGATTGAGAAAGTGTTTGCCGATGGAAAAAAACCGGCATTCATTGGTTTTACCGTCGCAGGAGATCCGGACAAAACCACCTGTATCCGGATCGCCAGGGCACTTATCGCGGGGGGGACGGATATTCTTGAACTGGGTATACCATTCTCGGACCCGGTTGCAGATGGTCCGACAATACAGAAAGCCGACGAGCGGGCACTCGGGGCCGGAACCACACCCTCCAGCATATTTGAGATTGTCAGGGAGATTCGCAAAGAATCCGACGTGCCTATCGTCTTCCTCACGTACTACAACATCGTCTACCGCCGCGGAATCGATCGGTTTTATCGTGAAGCACATGATGCGGGTGTCGATGGCATCCTGATCGCCGATATGCCGGTCGAGGAATCAGGCGAGGCCTGCAATGCTGCTCTGCGATATTGTATTGACCCGGTCTTTCTTATCTCTCAGACAACTTCCGATACCCGGATCGGAACGATTGCAGCAGAGGCACGAGGGTACCTCTATCTCGTCGCGGTGCTTGGGGTGACCGGTGTCCGTGATCAGGTTTCTGAAGGAGCAATCGATCTTCTGGAGCGGGTCCGCAGGCATACTTCACTTCCGCTCGCGATCGGTTTTGGCATCTCAACACCCGCACAGGCACAGACATGTGCCCATGCCGGTGCCAATGGCATAATTGTCGGCAGCGCGATTGTGGAAATTGTCGAACGGAACCTTAACGATCCGGCTGCGATGGAACAGGAGCTTAAGGACTATGTTTCGGCCATGAAAAAAGCACTTGTCATGAGTCATCCGGTATAACGGGCATTCATGCAATCTCCATTGTTGATGTTCTCACGAGATGCAGGAAATTCCGCAATGGCGGGAACAGGGTCACAATTTATGAAATAATCGGCTCTGTTGAAACGGGTATGAACGGGAATGGTTCTCACCCAACCATGAAAAATTGTGAAGGTACGACTGGCATCCGTAACAGGCTCTTGAGATGCCGGGGGTAGACTTTTCAGGTAATTGAAGCGCCGCGGGGGCGTCCCTTCGGGGGCGGCGCAGGTCATCACAAAAGTTGGATTGCCACTTCCCGAAATTACTGGAATTGTGCGATTTTCATGGGAAACCATAAGATTTCAACAAATTGCGAATCACCTGTTATCGGAGGGGACAGTGCCTGTCCCCCCGAACCGCCCCTGCGGTTTGCGATGGTGTTGTATTACCTTCTCTGGAATTATCGCTCCAGGAGGGGATGCCACAGCGGCGGAGGCGGAGGCGGAGGCATTACGTGCCGTAGCCTAAAAAGAGCGTTGAGAAAAATATTGTGAGGATTTCCCATGAAACTAAATTAAACAGATGTAAGTAATGGAATGTTTATTCCTCATAATTATTTGCGATGAACCCCGCCGCCCCCGACGGGGCGCCCCCACGGCGGATCAGCGCCTATAAGCATATTTGTAAACACGGCACTGCCTCGCCGTGCCTCGGAGAGGCCCTGAGGCGGGTGACATCGTTAAGGTACGACCTCCTTGTTTCTCCAGGATCTACGAAACGTGAAAATCGCAATTCCGTAGAACTCATATTTTATTACGTTCCCGAGACTTTGCCCCCGCCAGTGTGGCATCCCCCTGGTGATATCCATGG
>DATEXZ010000009.1:0-2439 GCA_035256445.1 Methanoregula sp. | reverse complement strand
ATGGTCGTGAATGCAGATGAATTCTTTTTTTTTAAATGACCTGACCAGTCCTTGAAACGGGCCGGATGATATGCCTGAATATTCTCCTGGATCTGATCACAGGACCGGCAATTACCTGAACCAGGACTTCAGAAGAGTATGCGTTGATATTTGAAGATCCGGGTAAATACACTATCAGAAGCAGATTCTCTCCTACCTCTGCCAGGTTTTACCCATGAGCCGCATCCGTACCCTGCTGGAATGGACCGTCATCCTCGTCCCGCTCTTTACTACCGGAGTTCTGATCTTCTGGTTTGCCTCTGGTGCAGGAACACATCAGCCCTCCGGGTTGCCCGATCTTACAGGTGGTTTCTACCAGGGCCCGCTCTCCCCGCAGCAGCAGTTCACAAAAACCGTGGGTGACTGGCAGTTTACCTTTCCGTCTTCTTATTCCTATACCCTCGCAGGCAAGGTTGTCGGGAGACACGAGTACCTGCCCACGATGCCGGACGGCATCATCCCGCTCGATCTCGCGGTGATGAACGGTGACCTGTTGAAGCCCGGGATCCTCTCATTTTTTACCATAACCATGGGATACCACACGCTTGAATACAGCTACGATATTCCGGCGTATACCGGCCTCACCGAAGCATATATCGATGAACACATCAGCAACAACCACCTCGTCTTTCTGGATCCCGCACTCGAGAGTGAAGTAAAGGCGGCGCAGGTCGACAGCTGCCTGATCATCAGGGGGAAGCTGGTGGACATAAGGGGTGCATCTCCGGCAAAATTGTACCTTGCCAATACCAGTACAGTGAGAAACGATTCGTATCCTGCCGGCTGTGAGATCATTCTTGTTGAATCCTATACCCCGGTCGGGTGCGGGAATTAGGCAAGGGCGGGTGCGAATTTTCAAAGATGAGATCTGGTCCCGCCCGGTGAGGTAATCTGAGACCTTCTTTTTCCTGCCGTTCAAATCCTCAGCTACGGGAAAGCAGGACTATTCAGTAATCAGGAAGAAAAAAGAGATAACCGTTGGTGTATTCTTTATATCATGGCACAGCTGATCATCGAGCCAAAAAAAGGAAAAGACGGGCAGATCGAGTATACCGTGAATTACCATGACAAAAAGAGCGACAACTCGTTCACTATTACGACAACCCATGATCTCAATGAAGCAGTGGAGAAACTGAAAGTGACGCTCGAAGGGGAAGTCGCCAGCATGCAGCAGAAGAAATAGAAAATAAGGTATGGCAAAATCAGGAAATGTGTTTAATACCTGCCTTCTTTCTTTTTTTAAAAATGCATAATCCGCTCCTTTGACGAAAGGACTGGCATTTCTCTTGTATTTTCCCGTGATTTTCTCAATGCATTTGCGCACATCGGATGGACATCAGTCCCGATTATCCCGGAAATCTCCTTTCCAGGAGAAATGCATTTCATCAGGGCATGAAAAACACTACAGGATACTGATCTCGTAACTATAATCCAACTACAGCAGGCTGCTGAATTTCATGATGATGCGATATGAAAACCACCAGAATACAACGCTGAAAGAATGAACCCCATTATCCAGATCCAGGACCTTTCCCGTTCGTTTGGCGGCAATTGTGCGATCAACGGCGTCAGTTTCACCGTTGAGGAAGGAGAAGTGTTCGGAATTCTCGGGCCTAATGGATCCGGGAAGACAACACTTGTCCGGCTCCTGAACGGCGTACTTGCTCCGACATCGGGGACAGCAACGCTCTTTGACAGGGATGTAACGGTTGATGGCCCTTACATCCGTGCACGGACAGGAGTCCTGACTGAAACCCCATCCCTGTATGAGCGCTTCACCGCGAAAAAGAACCTCTCATTTTTCGGAAAGTTGTATGGCATTCCCGATGCCGATCTGACCGGGCGTGTCGACAGAATCCTCGCGCTCCTCGACCTTGCAGACCGGGCTGATGAGCCCGTTGGGGGCTTTTCCCGGGGCATGAAGCAGCGGCTCGCTATCGCACGGGCCCTGATCCACGACCCGCAGATCATCTTCCTGGATGAACCGACCTCCGGTCTCGACCCTGAATCGTCACGGCAAGTGGACGGGATCATACAGGAGCTTTCGTCTGATAAGGGAAAGACGATTTTCCTGTGCACGCATAACCTTGCCGAAGCCCAGCACCTCTGCTCCCGCGTCGCGATGATCAACAAGGGGAGAATCCTCGCGCTGGGCAGCATCCGTGAACTCACGGAACGGCTCTGGAATGCGGTCCCTGTCGAGATGGAGTTCCTTACCGCCCCTCCCGAAGCAGTGATCCGGAACATCCGAACGATTGACGGTGTCATGATTGACAGCATCAATGAAAATACCCTGACATTCCGGGTCTCCGGAAAACATCTCATTCCGCTGGTAATCGAGGCTGCCATGCACAATGGCGGAGAGATCTTCCGGGTAACTCCACGGAATTATTCGCTCGA
>DATEXZ010000008.1:0-2700 GCA_035256445.1 Methanoregula sp. | reverse complement strand
CAAACTCCCCCCGTGCCACGGGGCTCGTCTCTGCTTCCGCCGCTTTCCTGATGACCTTCAGCACATCCGGCGGGAGGCGGATGACGGCTTCCCGGTATGCCCGGAAGGTGGCATCAGCGAGTGCGGCGTGGATGGCGGTATCGTCCGGAGGTTTCATTCAAGTATAGTAAAGAAGAGCGGGATAATATAGGGATCGGGAGAGCAACTCCCCCCCGGACAGAGAAAACGCTCTCCCTTATTGCAGAATAGTGAAGGCGGATGCACCTCCGGATGATATGTATCGGATGAAATGGTGAAATGGAGCTCTTCTGACTTTTTCGGTCAGATCTCCGTTATTAGCTACACGATCCAGGGGCACCCAAAGTAACACTCATTACTGCCCTTCTGTTCCCCGCGACCGTGCTACCTATCCAGCCACCTTTTGTTTTGCCTCCTGATAGGGAATATTAGGGTTTTATAACTCGGAGGATATCGCCCCGTTTTGCCTGAATCGCTCGTAAATGGCGTATCCTGAAAAAGTGTGTAAAAGTGTCCGGTTTTTACAGGTATATTACAAAAAACATCAGAAAAGAGGGGGAACGGAGCCCGCAGGGAGCCCGGATTGGCCTTTTGAGGAGACTCTCCAGGAAGGTGCCAAAAAAAGGGGGTTATTTCTCAATATCCGACGGAGAGAGGAGGATACCTGTACCAACAGATGGAGTACCGGGCAGATCCTTTTCCCTCAATGAAAGGGATTCAGGCGGAATGTCCACATCATCTGCCCGTATCTCCTGGACAGAACCATTCCTTACCAGAAAGAACTGCCATGCCCCTTTAGGAGAGCGGACCCAGAATTCCCGGGCGGTCCCGTTTGTCAGGGGCACCTGGTGAAGGCTCGCGATCTCGCGCTGATAGCTGTTCATAACTTCCCGTCCATACGTGAACGGTGCCCGCGAACGTTTCACTTTTACAAACACATTCCGGTCCGGCCCGATGATGATGAGATCGAATGCACAGGCCCGTTTACCGGTTACCTGCTCCACACTCCCACGGCGGGCGGCTATCTCCACGGCTTCATTAATTGCATTGATCGGCCTTCGCCCCCGGGTCATTGGGCGCCCCCGGATACGCCAGGAGGAGTCGGGCGGTTCTCTTCGAGATCCTCAACCCGGTATGTGAGATCATTGAGCTTGTAGAAGATCTCTTCGTTCATCCGGTCCTGCCGTTCCATAAGGGAGCAAACAAGGGCGCGGGCAGCCGCCTCCAGTTTCACGTACGGCACCTCGGCATCCTTGCCATAGATGTCCGTCTGGGTCTGGCGACGGAGCGTGCTCTTTGGTTTCTTAGGGAATGCAATACCCTGTCCCCTCAGGGTTGTGCCCCGCCCGGCAAGGAGCGGCCTGGTTCTCGTGCGTTTCGCTTTCCGGGCATCTCCCGGATCCGTGGAGTTCTGTCCGGTCCCCTGTTCACCGGATCCTGCCGGGCCAGGTTCCTGGATCTCACCATTGTTTTCAGATTGTTCGTTCATGCTTCATTCCTCTTCGTTCTCTTTTTGTTCATGTTCTCCAGTTCTTCATTGTCGCAGGGCCCTTTGACATACCAGCATGAAGTGCGGTAGGAGATGTGCTTTTATTATAAAACCAAATATTACGGAAAAGGAAGGCAATACAGGGATTTTTGGACTAACCGGAAGATTTTTACTGGTTTTCTGAAAGGAACAAAAATGTTCCTTGTGAGCGTGCGCAATCGGATAATCCACATTTTTCGATAGTATTAAACCACAACAAATAACGTTACAGGGTTTATAAAAATCATATCCTATCAGCCACCGGGCATAACATCTATGACATACGAGAGCGAGCGGATTACACGAAAGAAGCGGATTGATCCTTTACTAAAATCCGCAGGCTGGACTGTCAAACCTTATCATGTCGGAATGGATCTCTCGCAGGTCAACCAGTGCGCTCTCGAAGAATTCCCTACTGATAACGGTCCGGCAGATTATGCTCTCTGTGTTAATGGTAAGATCGTAGCAGTGGTGTAAGCAAAAAAGGTCACGCTTGGTCCGCAGAATGTCCTGAGCCAGGCTGAACGATATGCCGCTGGGATCGTCGGCCATGTCAGTGCGTCATTTAACATACGGATTTGATCGAGGCATGAGTTTGCAGCAGGCCAGCGGTGCTCGGGAAGGTGTTTGCCGGAAAAATTTGATGAAATCTGGAACATCACGACGCTATCAGAAGCGAGCTCCACTCGGACATATACGCAGGTAGATCCCTCCCTTGTTGTCCAGGCCCGCGTCCTCAAAATACCCCGGCGCGTTTCCCGTCCCCAGTCCACAAAAATACCCTTCTTAAATCGTTTAGATTCCTACGCAGGGACAAAGCGTATATCCCGGTACCAAAAGAACATGAATAAGTGGCAAAAACCACAATGAACGAAAAACCACTGAAAAGGAAGTGATAACCACGTCAAATAAAGAAAAGAAGGCAGTTGCCCCCGCATCAAAGACCGCTCCCGTAGCAGTAAAGACCGGTGACAAGAAATCCAGCGGAAAGAGAAAATAATCGCATTTTCATTTCTCATATTTTTTGTCGTATTCTCTATTCTCAAAGGCAGTTTTTAACCAGCCATGATAAAAAAAGATCCTTAAATCAGGTGCTTCTTCCCCGAACCAATTTCCCGGTTCACCCTCTCATACATCTCCGCAACAAAATCCAC
>DATEXZ010000007.1:0-3855 GCA_035256445.1 Methanoregula sp. | reverse complement strand
GGGGAGTAGTGAGTGGAATTACGTAAAAGGTCCCCTGTTTTTTTCAGGACGGGGCACCTGCATGTGTCCCACACAGGGCGATGGATTTACTATAAATAATACCACCTTCCAGAAGGGGTACGTAATCCAAAGGGGATACCTGCTGTGAAACGACACATTATCAGCATCGATGAGGAGAAGTGCACGGGATGCGGGCAATGCATACCGGATTGCCCGGAAGGAGCGCTCCAGGTCATTGACGGAAAAGCACGGCTGGTGGGCGACCTTTTCTGTGACGGGCTCGGGGCGTGTACCGGGACCTGCCCTGAAGGGGCGATCAGCGTTGTTGAGCGTGAGGCCGGGGCGTATGACGAGCAGGCGGTAATGGAATACATTGTGCGGCAGGGAGGGGCGGTCATCAAAGCGCACCTCGAACACCTGCTCCGCCACGGGCAGCGGGACCTGTACAACGAGGCGATTGAATACCTGATCGAACACACCATGATGATCCCCGACCACGACAATTCGGCATGCCCGACGCCCCGCCCGACACGTTCCCGCGGGAATCCTTTTGCCGGGTGCCCGGGTGCAGCCGGCCGAAGCTTCGCCCGGCACCGGCCTGCCGTCAGCGAGGAGGCACACCCGGCGACAGGATCAGAACTGCGCCATTGGCCGGTCCAGCTCAGGCTCGTGCATCCCCAGGCCCCGTATTTTGATAACGCTGATCTCCTCATCTCTGCGGACTGTGTCCCGTTTGCCTATGCGGACTTTCATAAGGATTTCCTGCGGGACAAGAGCGTGATCATGTTCTGCCCGAAACTGGACCAGGACATCGATGAATATAGTGCAAAACTTGCAGACATTTTCTCCTCTCATACAATCAGGTCGGTCACGGTCCTTCACATGGAGGTGCCATGCTGCGGCGGGGTGTCCTACGTGGTGAATAAAGCCCTGGAAAAATCAGGGAAGAAAATTCCGGTAACGGACACGGTTATCACGATTGAAGGGAATGTCAGGTAAAGGATGCAGTACGGTTCGGTAGCAGAGCACCTCTGTTCAACAAAAACCAGGGATGTAATCCTTGATTATCCGATAAAATAGATAAAAATGATACTGCTTCAGCCGGCAACACATGCTGTGCCGTTAAAGCACATGCCAGATCCACAGGTGCAGACTTTGATCTGATGACTGTTTCCGGGTGCACATCCACAGCCTCCCATCAGGCAGAGGTCCGGGAAATCCTTTACCGAATTGCAGCACAGCCTCGTAGTGACCGTGCCTCCCGACCGTAGGCATACCTGCTCCTGTTCTGACATTCCGGAGAGTGTTTCAGAGAGTACTGCAATCACGGGTTTCAGTTTGTACTGGTCAGATCCTGTCCTGATGACCGATTTCTCCACATTAAAGTCAAGGGTGAGCTTCAGGGTCTCGTTCGGTGCAAGGACAAATCCCCGGTTCAGCCTGAGCACCCCGCTGGGGACTTCAAGATGATGCTCAGTGCCGTCAACCGTGATGGTCCCGGAATCGATTTTCAGCCGGATCTGGGTATACTTGCCCGCATCCATGGTCTTCTGGCCAATCACTTCACTTATGTCGGTGAGCTGTATCAGGTCAACCGTCCGGGGCTGGCTGACAACAACGGTCCACCCTGCCGTACCTGTATCATCCGATTCTGTTGCGTCCATCTCCTCATCAGTTTCCGTGGCATTCTGATTCGCCGATGCCCGGTGGACGCTCACCTCGCTGATGTTCAGGCCAAGGTAGGTGATCGTTCCAATCCCGGTAGTCTTCGGAGCATCTTTGACCGCTATGACAAGGGTTGATTGTCCGACCGGGGCGCTGACGCATCCTGCCATAATGACAGATGCGAGAACTGCAATAACTAATGCATAATACGTGAATTTCATCGATGAAGTCACCTCATGTACCTGAATAGTGGCATTCCCTGCATAAATAGTGAATCACTTATCCGGGTGGAGTGCATGAACTCTGGTTTCAGCACCTGCCTCAGACCACGAATAATCAAATCCATATATTCAGATTTCCTGAGATCGTAGTTGCTTATTCCCCTCCTGCTTCTTCGTGCGGACTTTCCATCCGGGATACATTTTGGTGGACCGGAATGGTGATGGTACTTTGCCGTGTTTCTGATAATCCGCTTGAATTTTATCAGGTATTTTCACAACATCTTCCTGGTACGCACCATTTGTGGGCACAGTTGTTGTCATTTGAAAATGAGAAGTTGCATGAATGGACACTTTGACCATGCTCGCATTCATGAGAACTGCACCGAACTGCAGTGCGATCCGGTTTTTTGGATAATTCATTTTTCATTTCACAGAATGAAAAATGCGCATACCTATTTATCGGCAGGTGATGGTGGTTGACGTACTACAGGGAGACTTCGTACCATGCCATACATCACAGTCGGAAAGGAAAATTCCGGGGATATCGATCTCTATTACGAGGACCACGGCACAGGGATGCCGGTCATCCTGATCCACGGGTGGCCGCTCTCCGGGGCATCGTGGGAGAAGCAGGTACCGGTCCTGCTGGAGGCAGGCTATCGGGTGATCACGTATGACCGCCGCGGGTTCGGGTGGTCAGCCCGGCCGGCCTCGGGATATGACTATGACACCTTTACAAGCGACCTCGACATGCTCATGGGTGAACTTGACCTCGAGGATGCAACCCTCGTCGGTTTTTCCATGGGGGGCGGCGAGGTCGCCCGGTACATCGGCACGTTCGGGTCCCAGAGGGTCAGGGGTGTTGCCTTCATCTCGGCAATCCCGCCGTTTTTGCTGAAAACTGACGACAATCCCGAGGGGGTTGACGGGAGTGTCTTTGACGGGATGCGGAGGGGAATCGTTGAAGACCGCCCGGGATTTCTCGCTCGCTTTTTCCAGGACTTCTACAACGTGGACAAGTTCGGGGGCACCCGGATCAGCGACGCGGCGGTCCAGCTCAGCTGGAAGGTGGCAGTCGGGGCTTCGGCAGCCGCGACTCTTGCCTGCGTCTCAGCATGGCTGACCGACTTTCGTGACGACCTGTCCCTGATTAAAGTGCCAACCCTCGTCTTCCATGGCGACGCGGACAGGATTGTCCCGTTCGAGGCTTCGGGCAAGCGCACCCACGAATTGATCGGGGGCAGCCGCCTCGTCGTCGTCAAAGGCGGGCCGCACGGCCTGAACTGGACCCATGCGGCCGAGCTCAACCATGCCCTCCTTGACTTCCTCAAAGTCGTGTCGGCAGCGGGGAAGCCTGCCCCAACGAAGAAGGCGGCGAAGAGAAGGCACTGAAACACGGTAATGGGCTTCTGCGATAAACGACTCTGGATTGCGTAGCGGTAGAGCGGACCGGTTTCCGGCACGATCCCCCGGTGATCCGTTCAGGTCCTGGTTATGCATGGCGACGCAGACAGGAACGTCCCTTTTTTTTAGCCCGGGGGAAAACTCATAGACGAATCGATGGCAGTCGGCTTGTTATCGTGAAAGGCAACGGTATAACCAGATTCAGGAAGCAGAGCGAAACCATGCCCTCTTTCCGGATTTTCCTCAAACCCGGACCAGCATTAACAGATTCTGGAGGTGAGCATTAACCCCTCCTGACGGGCATTTTTATTTTTGCCTGGCTCTGTTGAAACGGGCATGAATGGGAATGGTTCTCACCCAAACCATGAAAAATCATTAAACCAATAATTTTATGAGGGCTCCCCGCCTCAGGGCCTCTCCGAGGCACGGCGGGGCAGTGCGGTGTTTACAAATATGCTTATAGCCACTGATCCGCGGCGCTTCAATTACCTGAAAACTCCGCTCTAGGCCTCTCAAGAGCTTGTTACGGATGCCGGTCGTACCTTCACCATTTTTATGGTGAGAC
>DATEXZ010000006.1:0-3753 GCA_035256445.1 Methanoregula sp. | reverse complement strand
TTTGTGAATATTGAGGAGGCAACGAAGAAACAATCATTCCAAGAGATCAACATTTTCGTGAAACATCGGGTATCTGACCTCTGGCATGCACGATGTATACGACTCGAAAAGACAGGTTCCGGTTTTTCTTTATTTTTCCTTTTCTTCACTCGCTATGCGTATCGGGGATCCAGCTTTCTTGATCAGGTAGTAACCGCCGGCAAGACCGAGGACAACAGCCCCAATTCCTGTCAGTTCAAGCCCAAAGTCAATTCCCGATACGCTGGTGGGATCGAGGAGGATAACCTTCCGTGCGATGGCAATAATGGCGAGGAGCAAAACAATTTCCACGTGGATGGTGTTCTCGCTGAAATATGCCTTGATAGTATCGAGCAGCTCGACACCGATTAACACCAGCAGGAATGCCCCGAGTACCGCGATAAGTTCGTGGGATTCCAGCAGAAAGGAGGGAGTATTGATCAGAGAATTGTAGATGTACCAGATAAGCTCTACAAAGGACGCGGCAAGCACGAACATAAGCAGGCCCATCAGGAGCACATAGACCGTCTTTTCGAATTTATTCACTATCTCAATCATACCCATCATCCTTCAACCGGTATGAGGTCAGGTGCATCCGGGTTATATACCTTCACCACATCACCGATCACGATTACTGCAGGAGGTTTTACACCTCTTTTCCCGGCAGCTTCGGTAATTGATCCAAGCGACCCGACCGTAACCCTGCGATCGGTACGCAGTCCCCGCTCAATAATCGCAACTGGTGTATCTGCTGCCTTCCCGTTCCTGATCAGGGCATCTGCGATCTTCCCAAGGTTTGCAACACCCATGAGGATAACAATCGTCCCCCGGCTCTTCGCCAGCAGCTCCCAGTCAAGCGCCGGCCCGGGTTTGGTCGGGTCCTCGTTGCCGGTCAGGATAGTGACCTGTGATGCGTATTTACGGTGCGTGAGCGGGATCCCGACCGATGCCGGGACAGCAAGGGCACTGCTCACTCCCGGTACCATTTCAACGGCTATCCCGGCACTACGGACCGTTTCAAGTTCCTCCCCACCCCGACCGAACAGGAATGGATCTCCCCCTTTGAGCCTGACAACATTCATTCCTTTGTGCGCCCGGTCAATAATCAGGGCCTCAATCTGATCCTGCTCAAGAGTATGCTTTCCGCCATACTTCCCGCAGTCGATCTTTTCAGCTCGGATGGGAAGCGAAGCGAGGACCTCCTCGCCGGGCAACTGGTCGTACAGGATGACATCGGCGGCATCGATCACGGCTCTTGCCCTCATGGTCAGGAGTCCTTCTCCGCCCGGACCCGATCCGACAAGGTATACTCTTCCGCTCATGGGGTGATCCCCAGTTTCCGGTACGCTTCATCGATCAGGTCCTGTGCCCGTGCATGAAGCTGAAGTCCCTGTTCGCGTGCCTGCTCAATATTCCGCACATCCGTTTCCAGCCGCTCGGTACGGGTCCCCTCAAGCGAGAGCACTTCGGCGATCAGGTGCCCGCCATCGCAGTAGATGCCAAGGGGGGTGAAACACCCGCCGCCGAGTTTTTCCATGACTGCTCTCTCAATTGCCACGTCCGTGCGCGTCCGGGGATGATCAAGCACGGAAAGTTCCTCCATGAGGCAGGGATCTGCCCTGCTGACAACGGCAATGGTACCCTGGTTGGGGGCAGGGACAAATCTCTCCGGTGATAACCGCTCACCCGGGATACGAATGCCAAGCCGGGTCAGTCCCGCTTCTGCCACTAAGATGGCGTCATACTGCCCTGCTGACATCTTCCGGATCCGGGTATCGACGTTTCCCCTGAGATCCTTTGTGATGATTTCCGGATCGTGGCGGAGCATCTGTGCACGCCGGCGGGTACTGGATGTCCCGATCACCTTAACCGTGTGCAGGGAGCCCTTGTAGGCCAGGTAGTCGGCCGGTGAATCGCGCCTGAGCACGGCTGCGGTGACGATACCACTCGGCCGGTATGCAGGAATGTCTTTCATACTGTGCACGGCACAGTCAATCGTCCCGGCAAGTATGGCATCATCCAGTGCCCGCACAAAAACACCCTGTCCCCCTATCTCGTGGAGCGGGACACCGGTTGTTGTGTCTCCCTGCGTGGTGATGATGACCTGCTCGGTATCGATACCGTGGGCGATCAACTTTTTGCAGACTATTGACGTTTGTGCAAGTGCCAGCTTGCTTCCCCGTGTTCCTATTCTGATAGACATCGTGAGTACGCCCGTGAGATGGTGGTGAGATCCTGATCGCTGTGCGCTGCTGAGAGGAAATTTGTCTCGAACTGTGAAGGCGGGAGGAAAATGCCTGCATCCAGCATCCGTCTCCAGAACCGTCCGAACGCTACGGTGTCACATTCCTTCACCTCGCGATAATTTTCCGGCGGTTCGCTGCGGAAGAACCATTTGAACATGGACCCGAGCCTGACAAATGAGCCCTTGGATCCGGGCTCCAGTGCTTCTTCAAGAGCCCGCGTCTTTTCAGCAAGGTCACGGTATATCGTGCGATGGTCATGCAGCCACCCGATCGTGGCAATTCCTGCTGCAAGAGAGAGGGGGTTTCCTGAAAATGTGCCCGCCTGGTAGACCGGACCCTGCGGTGCCACCAGCTCCATGATATCCCGCCGCCCGCCGAATGCGCCGATGGGCAACCCGCCGCCTATGATTTTTCCCAGCGTGGTGAGATCCGGCTGGACACCATACAATGCCTGCGCTCCCCCGATACCGACCCGGTAACCGCTGATAACTTCATCAAAAATCAGCAGAACATCGTGTGCCCGCGTGATCTCGCGGATCTCATGCAGGTAGTGGTCCTTCGGCAGGACCGGTCCGATATTTCCCAGCACCGGCTCGATGATGAGCGCGGCTATATCGGTATTTCCTGCAAGCACTGATTCCAGGGCATCGGGATCGTTGTACGGCACCTGCCGGGTGTGAGCTGTGACGTCAGCAGGTATACCGGCCGAATCCGGAACACCCATCGTTGTCGCACCCGAACCGGCTTTTACCAGTACCCCGTCATGGGCCCCGTGGAAACCCCCTTCGATCTTTACAATATCCTGCCTGCCGGTGAAGCCCCGGGCAACCCTGATCGCTGCCATCGTGGCTTCTGAACCGCTCGATACAAACCGGACCATATCCATGCCCTTATGGTCACCCGTGATAGTCCGTGCAAATGCGGGTTCAAGCGGTGATGGGGTGCCATAGAGCCAGCCGCTCTCCAGCTGTGTTTCAATCGCTTTCCGGATCTGCGGGTGGGCATGCCCGAGGATAAGAGGACCGTATGCCATACAGCAGTCAATAAATGACAGGCCGTCCACCGTTGTAATCCGTGAACCGCCCGCATGTGCGGTGTAAAACGGGTATGGCCTGATCGCACGCACCGGGCTGCTGACACCCCCGGGCATCAGGGTTTTTGCTACCTCGAAAAGGTCACTGCTGTTCATCCAGCCACCCGGCGACATCGCCTGCGAAATAGGTGATGATCAGTTCTGCCCCTGCCCGCTTTATGGAGATGAGGCTTTCGAGCACCGTCTCTTTTTCTTTGATCCACCCATGCTCCGCTGCACCTTTGATCATGGAATATTCACCACTTACCTGGAACGCAGCGACCGGAAGCCCGAGTGTCGCGACCTCGGCGAGGATATCGAGATAGAACCCTGCCGGCTTTACCATGAGGATATCGGCTCCTTCATCCGCGTCCATCTGCGATTCAAGGATCGCTTCCCGGCGGTTGCCGCAATTGA
>DATEXZ010000005.1:0-13821 GCA_035256445.1 Methanoregula sp. | reverse complement strand
CCCGGTCATACCCCCCCTTTTCCCAATTACCTTATCTTTTTGAACGATCATCACTATGCTGAGAACAATGCTCGAGACTATCATTGGATGGATTGTGCTGGGCGTTATTGCCCTTGTACTCGTTGGACTGATAATCTGGGCCGTAGGCATCTACAACCGTTTCTACAGCCTGAAAAATTCCTCTGAAGCTACACTCGGTCAAATCCGCGTCGCAATGAAAAAACGGCTGGACATGATCGATCAGCTGCTCGGTGCAGTCAAGAGTTATGCAAAATTCGAAAAAGAAACATTCGAACGCGTGACCGCAATGAGGGCAAGTGTTGCAACAGCCGGACCTGGTGATCTGAACAAGGTGGAAGCCGAGTCGCGTTCAATTTTCGGACGCCTGCTGGCAGTTGCAGAGAGTTATCCGGATCTTAAGACTAATACGACAGTCATAAGTCTCATGGATTCCGTGAAAGGAATGGAAGAAGAGATCGCCAGACAGCGCTATACCTACAACAATATCTCACAGGAATTTAACACGATGATGGATACCATCCCCTCAAACATTATCGGACGCCTGATCGGTCTTATCAAGCTTGAGTACCTGCAATTTGAAGAAGCGATAAAAACACCCCCGAAGATTGAGTTCTAATGGGTAATTGCCTTGAGTGAAACAAAACAACTGGCGGTACTCGTTATCGCAGGTCTTATCCTCGGTATAATCGGAATTGTCCTTGTCAGTTCAGTTCCGCCACTGTTTGAAGGTGACCTGGTGGTCGACTCGTACGACACGGTGCTGTACGAAAATGGGACTCTTACCGAGAGATACACCTATGATGTCAGGACATCGGGGGAATATCGTATGCTCTTTCGTTTCTGGGAAGCACCTCTCACCTTTGGTCCAGGTTCGGGTCCATCCGTGCAGTTTGTTTCTGCAACCCCTTCCCCAGGTACCATCGGATATGCGAAAGATGAAGGGGGAAATGTAAACGTCATTGGTGCCACGGAAGATAGTTCAGTAAAAGCAACTATCAGCAGTCTTGCCGAAACAAATGAAGTTGGGATATTCAAACCCGATTATTTCAATCAGGGAAAATACACCGTAACCTATTCGTACGTACTGCACCCTCCCATTGAATACGACTCCACCACATCGCACCTTAACCTGAAATTCGCAGGAGCAGGCCATATTCCTTACCGGAATGTCAGGATTACCGTACCGGCAAGCCATGTCGAACAGGTCTTTGCGTATCCCCCGGTATTGGACACAGCCAGGATTGGTGATGCTTATGTTATCACCGGCAGAGTTGAAGCCGATGAAAATCTGGCAGTTGAACTTCTGACTTCTGCGGACGGATTTCTTCAGGTACCAGGGTACAGGACAGAAGTAGCTGATATCAGGGGGAAGACAGCTTCAGCGAGTTTCTGGTATAATCTCCCGTATTTTGTGGCAAACCTGCTGAATATTCTTGCAAAAATCGCCGTCATCCTGGTTCCGGCTTTATTCGTAGCCATATATTACTGGTACGGCCGGGAAAAGGCATACACAGTTCCTGAATACCTGAGTACGATCCCCAATCCTGCGCTCAAACCCTGGCAGGTAAACCTCCTTTTCAAAGGCGACTCGCTTGATTTCGATGAGGATGGCTATTACGCGACACTGCTTGATCTCCACAGGAAAAAGATCATATCAATCACAGACAAAGGCGAAACGAAGGGAATTGAAATCCGTTTGCTTTCAGGAGTGACAAGCGATCCTTATGAGCAACGTGTGCTCGGATTCATCGAACTTGTGTCGGAAAATGATGTTTTTGATACAACGCAGATCGAAGCGCTCGCACGCAGTGCACAGACGAACAGCAGTGCCGAGGAAAAGGCATTGAAGTATCAGCGGACACTCTCTGATGTTACCGGGCGTGTGGACAAGACCCTGGCAGTACAGTATATAGTCGACGGGAGAGATCACCTCCTGCCGTTTTTACTTACGGGCATTGCAATGTTTGCCATAACCCTGATCCTTGCCGTTGTCAAACCGGTTCAATTATATATTCTCGGCCCGGCAGTTGTCCTCTGGGGCATCGTCATCGTACAGTCATTGATTGGCGTTTCTGCTCCATCTACGCTCTTCGGGCACTGGAAAGACGACCGGTATAAAGAAAAACTTGAATGGAACGCTTTCAGCCGCTTCCTTTCGGACATGGCAATGATGCAGAAATATGCACCGTCTGATCTGTCAATGTGGGGTGAATGGCTTGTGTACGGCACCGCCCTTGGAGTAGGAGATAAAGTAGAGCAGGCAATGAAAGCGCTCAATATACGTATCGCTGAAACAGGTGTTCCCATGGGTTTGGTGGGCATGAGTTATGCATTCCTCCCGCTTATCCGTTTTACACCCCCAAGTCACGGCGGCTCCGGCGGAGGCGGTTTTGGCGGAGGCGGATTTGGTGGAGGCGGTGGATTTGGTGGAGGCGGTGCCGGGGGAAGGTAAGGGCAAGTTTCCCCCTCTCCTTGCATCATGTCTCTGAATACAACTCTTCCCGGACCTGTCGCAACAATTCAACATCGCTTTACCAGGAATCCTGGAAGATATAAATCCGCACAAGCCATATGAGTACGAAAAAAGGAATTTGATCTATGCAATATACGGAAGGCCAGCTCGGAAGGGTCTTTGTCGTGCGGATTGATGATGGCGAGGATATGTTGATCTCCCTGCGCCAGTTTATCAACGACAAATCTGTCTGTGCTGGAACGATCCTCTTCCTTGGTGCCCTCATGAACGGGAGGATGGTAACCGGGCCGGAAGAGCCGGTAATACCCCCGGTCCCTCATTTTGTTATGTTTGAGGGAGGTTGGGAAGTTTTTGGGATAGGGACTATCTATCCTGGCGAAGGTGGTCCGCATATCCACTATCATGCCTCGGTAGGGCGTTCGGGTCATGCCCTTACCGGTTGTCTCAGAGAAAAAGCCATTTCCTATCTCATTGTTGAAGTGGTTATTCTGGAGTTCACCGGTCTTTCCGCACGCCGGGAGCTCGATCAGAAGACCCAGCTTCATCTTCCGGTTCTGGGAAAAGAAGAGGAGATCCCTGACGATGACAAAAATTTAAATGCAGGAGAAAGCGAGGACGAATCCGGGAAGACCGAAAGCACAGATGAAATGGATGAAATTATCCGGGACCTGACCCGCGGATCGTATTCATGAAGATCCTGTATCATTCAATAAACTGATTCTTCTTTACAGCCTTATGGTAGATCAACCCGCATTTCTTCCCGTGTCGACTGAAGAAAAGGATAACCTTGGCATTCAACAGCTGGACGTCATCCTGATAACAGGGGATGCATACGTTGATCATCCTTCTTTTGGGACTGCCTTAATCGGGAGAGTCCTGTGGGATGCAGGCTTTACCGTCGGGATTATAGCGCAGCCGGGCAGGACCTCTGCCGCGGATTTTGCCGTGCTTGGAAAACCGCGATTGTTCTTTGGCATCTCCTCAGGAAATGTCGACTCCATGGTGAATAACTTCACCCCGAATCTCAAAAGACGGAGGGATGATGTCTATTCCCCGGCAGGAACTCCTGGAAGACCGGACAGGGCAACTATCGTTTATGCCAATAAAGTGCATGAACTTTTCCCCGACACCCCGATTGTCATCGGGGGTATCGAGGCGAGCCTGCGAAGATTTGCCCATTACGATTACTGGCAGGATCGTGTCCGCCAGTCGATCCTTGCGGACGCTCCGGCAGACCTTCTTGTGTTCGGAATGGGGGAACGACAGGTATCTGAGATCGCGGAAAGACTCGCAAAAGGGGACCACATTGCATCGTTAAGAAATATCAGGGGTACTGCATTTAAAATGGATCTCGCCCAATGGCGCAGTCAGCGGCCGCAAGGCATCATCGAGATACCCGGTTTCAACGAGGTTGCCCGGGATAAAACCGCATACGCCCGTGCATTTGCAATGCATTATAACGAACAGGACCCCATCCGGGGCAGGACAATTGCACAACCACACCCAAAAACCGTCATTATTCAGAATCCCCCAGCACTTCCCCTCTCGACTGCAGAGATAGACCATATTTATGATCTGCCTTTTTCCCGGCGTGCACATCCATCGTATACCCATAGTATTCCGGCTCTTGAAACAGTGCAGTTTTCCGTCACAAGTCACCGGGGGTGTTTTGGGAGCTGCTCGTTCTGCGCCCTCACTCATCACCAGGGCAGGATCATCCAGAGCCGGAGCAGTGCATCGATCATTCGGGAAGTAATCAGGATGACGAAGATGCCTGAATTCAAGGGCGTTGTCCAGGATGTCGGCGGTCCAACAGCGAATATGTACTGCCTCTCTTGCGATCTTTGGGAAAAATCCGGAGCATGCCGGGATAAGCGCTGCAGCCCTTCCTGCAAAACCTTACAAACAAGTCATAGGCATCAGGCAGCGCTTCTGGAAAAACTTCGGAAAATACCTGGTGTGAAAAAGGTCTTTGTCAGTTCAGGCATTCGCTATGATCTTGCGCTCGCCGATGATTCCGGCTATCTCGAAATACTCTGCGAGCATCACGTTTCCGGGCATCTCAAGGTTGCACCGGAGCATGTCGTAAAGAAAGTCACAGATATAATGAACAAACCTGACTGTAAGGTTTTCGATGAATTCCGCGAATATTTTGAATCATTACAGCACGGGAAAAAGAAACGGCACTATCTCCTGCCGTACTTCATGTCAGGACATCCTGGTTGTTCCATCAATGACATGGTCGATCTGGCACTTTATATCCACGACCACAAGCTCTACACGGAACAAGTGCAGGACTTCACCCCCACACCCATGAGTGTCTCTACCTGTATGTATTATACCGCCCTCAACCCCTTCACTCTGGAGCCGGTTTATGTACCTAAGGGGCAGGAAAAGAAGATCCAGCGTGCACTGATGCAGTTCCGGGATTCAAAGAACAGGGATCTGGTTATTGAAGGATTGAATGCCGCCGGTAGGACTGATCTCATCGGTGCTGGCAGGCAGTGTCTGGTACACTCCAATAAGGGAAGTGACGTACGATACGCGAGAAAATATGATAAATCTAAACAATAAGGTGCGACTTTGATCCAATTTTTTTCTGCAAAAAATTCACGGTTAAGTATAGCGGTGTATGGGGTATAGGGAGCAATTCCATTTTGCAGGCGGTTCTTTTTCATGGTCTGCATGATAATTACTTTGGCACGAAATCATCTGACTATCAGGATATGACGTGCTCAAAATGTCTGGCATTCTCTCATAAAAGCGGCGCAGGATCTTTAAAATCGTTTATTCCCTCCCGTAATCATCATCGAACCGTATGATGTCATCCTCTTCCAGATACTCCCCAAGCTGGACTTCTATTACTTCAAGCGGGATAACACCAGGATTTTTCAACCGGTGCCTCATTCCACTTCGGACAAATGTACTTTCTCCCTGCCTGAGCAGTTTGCTCTCTCCGTTGAGTTCGACTTCTGCAGTTCCTCGTACTACAACCCAGTGTTCACTCCTGTGATGATGCAGCTGGAGAGAGAGTTTCTGGCCGGGCTTGACACTGACCCGTTTAATTTTGTAAATCCCGGTTTCCTCTAATATTGTGTACGAACCCCATGGCCTGTGTACCTGCCTGTGGAATTTCGTTACCGGATCATTACGTTCATTGTATCGTATGACAAGTTGTTTTACCCGCTCCGAGTGCTTTCTGTCACATACAAGAAGCGCGTCAGGTGTATCGACAACAATAAGATCATGGACTCCTATCAGTCCAACGTGTTTTCCTGGTGCGTGTACAAAATTGTTTATCGCAGAAAAATACTCCGCCCTGCCGATATTGCCCTCACTGTCTGGTTCTCCTGTATCATAGAGGGCAGTAAACGTTCCCAGATCACTCCACTCCGTCTCAAGAGTAACAACGGCAACTTTTTTCGATTGCTCGAGAAGTCCATAATCAATGGAAATTGATTCAAGTTTCGTGTAATCCGGAACGTTACTTTCACGAAATGCATCGAATAGTTCCGGTCGATATTTTTTTAGTTCCGCAAAAAAGCAACCCGTCGACAGGAGAAATATACCACTGTTCCACAGATATCCTTTCCTTACGTATTCCTCTGCTGTTTTTTCATCCGGTTTCTCCCTGAATTCGTCGACAACGGCACCATAGGGAAGCAATCGCCCCGGCTTGATATATCCATACCCTGTATGGGGAGAGTCCGGTTTGATACCGAATGTAACAATTTTCTTTGCGGATAGCGGTTCTGCGGCCCGGATTTGGTCAATCGCAGCTTTACCGAGCAGGTGATCGCTTGGGAAAACAACAGCCGTTGCCGATGGTGAAACAGAACGGATGCGCTGCATCGCCCAAGCGATGGCGGGTAATGTGTTTTTTCCTTCAGGTTCTGCCAGCAGATGATCGTCCGATATGGTATATCCCAGCTCTTCTATCTGGTTACGTGCAAGATACTGGTGGATTTTGTTAGTCACCACAAATATCTCGTCCGGATTTGAGAGAAGGTTGGCCCTTTCATATGTTTTCTGGAAAAGGGAATTTCCATCCAGCTGGATGAACTGCTTGGGATAATATTCGCGGGAGAGCGGCCAGAGTCTCGTCCCGACACCCCCGGCAAGAACTATCGATTTCATGCTATTTCCTGATATCTGAATTTGGGTTTTTGCATCACCATCTTTGACAGATATCTCACATAAATCTGTCCGGAGTCACCATTTATAGAATTCGATCCCGCACTACTCCACCACGAATGATGACTGAACCGGGGAAGGCGATCCTGTTACCTGTGAATGTCGTTTTTACTTTAAAAAAGTAATTTCTCTGAACACAGCCCGGTTCAAAGAAATTCACTGGTCGGGAGAAGCCCGATTCTGCGGGATTAACCAGTTTTTGATTTTGGAGCAGATTTCCTGCGGGATTTTATTTTACCCATACTTTTAGTCTGGCACGGCAGGCAGCGATCCAGCTTTTCGTCAAAAATACGGTAAGAATTTGCGAGAACTGATGAGTTGGAGATCATACCCGCCAGCAGAATCACCTCAAGGATCTCTTCCCTGCTCGCACCCATCTTGAGAGCCGCCTGCATATGATAACCAGTACAATGCGGGCATTTGAGTGCAGCTCCCACACCCAGACTGATAAGTTCTACATATTTTGGATCAAGAGGGCTGGTCTGCGCAACGGTCCCCTTATAGAGAAGATGAGATATGAGCACCTCAGGTCGCTCGCCCATTCGTTTGAAAATAAGAGGTACTCGCCCGTATTCCTCCTCAATTTCCTGCATCCATTCATCTGCAGTAATATCTGCGCCCCGCGCCACGATCTCTGCAAGCCGCTCCTCAAACATCTCTTTGGTTGTTTTCTCCATCATACCACCATGTTCGTTTCTGAAAAGGGCAGGATTTTTACGAGTATGTAGTCACGCATCCGCGAGGGAACAATCCCTGCCACATCGGCAATGGTAATCCCGTCTTCGATCTCTATCTTGCGTAAGGCTCCTGCAAATGTATCATAAGGCAGTTTAACCCTGAGCCCTTCCATCTGCACGGTGAGGGGCGTGGGGGACGTGACGTCATGAATGGCAGGCACGTTCTCCCTTATAAGGTCCATTAATCTGGCAGGCGAAACTGAGAGCGGATCCTTTGCGATCTCTTCCCGCTTCTTCTCTACAACCCGTGTCACTTCTGCAACAATCTCATCCAGGATACCAATTTCCTCTTCCGTCTTGCCCCGACGCATAAACCTTCCGACATTACCGACATAACCCTCGGCAGCAGGATGGATTATCCGTTTGAGCGTTTCTGTATCCGGGCCTCCCATGACGATTATCGGCACTTCGATGCCCCTTCGCAGGGCAGGCCATTTGTACTCTATACATGATTCGAAGTTACCAAATGCAAGGACAGCGACGTCATGTTCATTAATCACATCGCGCTCTTCGTCGCTCAGTTGGGAGATCCTCTTTCCCGGCCCGCGTGCGGGGCTGACCATATTGGTCTTTGCCCCGATACGCCGAGCGTATTCAGCAAAATCACAGGACGGGTGGGGAAGGTGATGGATCTCGAGGCTCATGCTGACGACGGCAATCTCAGTACCCACGAGCGGAGAATCGGTCACTTCCCCGAAGAGCGGCTTTGAGATCCTTCTGATAAGCTCGATATCATCATGGGGAATAAAACACTGGAGCACGACTTCTGCTGCGATGATATGTTTCTGGACGATATAGCCGCCAAGATCCTCGATGAGGTCGATGATTACATCGTGCTGGTAGATCCCCCCCTTGTACGTAACCGGGACAAGTGTCATGGATTCTCACCTATCAGCGCGAACTTCTCGCTGATCAGAGGGGTGAGATCCTCGGCAAGGGTATCTTCGCTCGCCACAAATGAGAATTTCTCCTTGCTGAATTTCTCACTGCGCACACGGAAACCTTCCGGGGCAATCAACCGGAATGCATAGATCAAATCCTTGAAAAGCGATTCGCTCGGGTCAGCGACTACCAGATCCTCAATATCCCGTGCATCCGCTTCAACATTATACAGGATGACGGTGAACCTGTCCGGTTGCTCGACCTTGTCCTTGCCAAATTTCTGCCAGAATATCTTCAGCATCGGAGCAAGGTATCTCTCATCTGAGATTACGAGGGTAATCTTTTCACCTACCGGATTCACGCTTGTAAAGTCCCGGACACGGACAACCGACGTAATCTTTTTCAGGGTCCCCACCGCGACAAAGATCGGGACCTTCGGGTCGATGAAAATATGGAGCTTGCTGATTACTCTCAGGAGGTTATGGTCGAGCAGAACATCGTTCGTAATCTGCTTATAATACGCAGCGCCCAGCGGTTCCGGACACTCCACCTCAAAGTATTCAATTGCCAGCATTTAATCGTCCTTTATAAATCCTGAAGCAAGGAGTGCTGATCCTACTGCACCGATATACTGTGAATAGGGTGGCACAACGATCTTTGTCTGCAGGAGTTCGCCCATCGCAAAAACAAGCCCCTCTATTAGCGATGTGCCTCCCACCATAAGCACCGGCTCTTTGATATCTACTTCCTGCAACTGCTGTTCGAACACCTGCTCTGCGACACTATGGCAGGCAGCGGCGGCAACGTCTTCCCTCGTGCTGCCAGTGGCCAGAGCATTGACCAGGCTCTGGGTGCCAAAAACGATGCAATAACTGTTCATCGGAACGCGCCCGGCAAATCCTTTCATAGCGAGAGGCCCGAGCTCGGTTATCTCGACACCAAGTCGTTTTGCGGTCATTTCGAGAAACCTGCCGCTTGCCCCTGCACAGATGCCCCCCATGGTGAATGTGCCGGGAATACCATCCATAACCGATATTGCTTTGTTGTCCATACCTCCGATATCGATCACGGTTGCGGGTCCATGCTGCCTTTCAGCCAGGAAGACAGCCCCTTTGGAGTTCACCGTCAGTTCTTCCTGGATAAGATCAGCCCCAATCTCTTTACCCACCAGGAACCGCCCGTAGCCTGTGGTTCCGACAGCCTGCACATCATCCCGCTGTATCCCTGCTTCTTCAAGTGCGTGACTGATCACTTCCTGCGCACTTTTCAGAACCTCTATTGTCGGCTGCCAGCCGGTCCCGATGATCTTGTTGTCCTTCATAACGACCGCCTTTGTTGTTGCAGAACCAGAGTCAAGCCCAAGGGTGATCCCCTGCTGGGTTTCACGGGCGAGAAGAGCACGACGCCGGGCAATGGTGGTGAGCGCCTCCATGCGGGTAAGGAGCGTTCCAGAAGTTGTCCGTTCAGTGAATGAGTAGCTGACAACCGGGAGTTTTGAGTTTTCATGGATGTAGTGCCTGAGCTCGTTCCTTACAATAGCTCCCTCGGCACACCTGAAACAGGTAGCAATAAAAACGGCGTCCGCCTCAACACGTCCTTCCACGAGTGCTTTGGCACGGGCGATGGCAAGCCTGAGATCAGGACTCCTCACATCAAGCCCAAACAGATCGAAATCATGCTGGATATCCTTTAAGGCAATATCAGGATAGAAGATCTCACCATTCACCTCTTTTGCCGCAGTGTTGATCTCATGCTGGATACCGGAATACTCAGGGCCGCAGGAAAGCTGGGCGATGCGAACCGGTGGGGTCATTTACTCCCTCCCAAACCGGCAAGGAATCGTTTTATAGCAGCTACGAACTTCACACCTTCTTCTTCATTTTTTGGGTAAAAGAGATCGAGCTTCGGGATATTTTTCTGCCGCACGAGAAATGTGATCAGTTCATTTGTCCGGGCACATCCCATGCAACCGAATGCAAAATCAGCATCGTCAATAATGATTGCAGCCTCGCACGCTTCTATCATCGGCCCGTAGAGAGCCATTCGTCCACGGACCCCGCTGGGGACCTCAACTGCTGCCCATTTCAATCCCTTTTTTGGTTCCTCCGGAGTAATCTGGAGGGGTGGGGATTCGAATCCCGCTGTCTGGATGCGTTCACGGATAGCGACGGCAGAACTGAGAGGAGTATGCCCGTACCGCGCTACCATGTCAGAAAGGATCAGGCTCGTCGAAGGATAAATAAATACTTTTGCCATTTTCAGGATTCCTCTGTGTCGATTATTTTTTTCAGCCTGGAGATCTCCAGTACCCTGTGTGCCAGCGGGTTTTCCGGAGCGGCAATTTTGTTTTCATCATTGTTTTTCAATACTTCAAGGCCATGCGACACATAGGGGATTATCGTCATTTCGTATTCCATTCCATGGTACCCCGGGCGTGCGCCCCCAAGGTTTGCCCGGCAGCGGCGTGAATCCCCGGGAGGGAACCCCCGGTCTTTGACAAAGATATGATCAGGATCAACGCTCCTGATCTCCGCAATCAGGCGATCGACTTCTTCCGGCCGTCCGTTAATAACAAGCCCGAAACATGTTTCCTTAATCATTGCGCCCTGAGAAATCTCATAAGCACGTGCTGCAAGATCAGCGGGAGTGACATCGAACGATTCCACAACCACATATTTCGTTACACTTCCAACCCGTGCGGGAATATAATCGGTCATCGCTTTACCTCCCTGATATACGTTTTTTCCCTCTCTTTTACATTTTTCAGTTTTTCTGTATCAATAACATGCCCGATAATATTGGTTCCTTCAAACGGCTCAGAAGTAGGCCCGAACTCTTTATTTGCCGATAGCCGTACACCCACCAGTCCGGCACCTTTTCTGGAGTCATTCGTGATTGCAAGAGCTGCTGCAGGGGCTTCATCCTTTGGGGTATTCTCGGGGTTGATCTTGGTGCCTGGCGGGATCGGAGATTTGAATAAAACCACATCGTCAAATTTAAAAAAGACCGGAATCATGCCGGCATCATGTTCTTTGAGACCTGTAATGCGGCGAAATATATCGCAGCTGATGGGTGCTTTCTCATCATCCAGCTCGATATCTATGACTTTTTCCAATGGGGCTGTTGTCACGCTGACCGTCCCCTCTTTGAGGACATCCAGCGTATTACCCGGCTCCTGTGAAACAATAATTCTCTCTCCCTCTTCACTATCGACAATCATCAGGAAACCTCGTTCTGCAGAGATCTCCTTTGCCCTGGCAAGGGAAAGTCCGAGAAGGTCGATTCGTTGTGGCATAACATTGATCGCCAGGACATCATGCTCCTGTGCGAGTTTTACCAGTTCAATACCATGAATGACCTGCCCTGTGACATTGTGAACGAGACTGCTGGGCACATCATCCCGGTATATGTAGATGCCTCCTTCCAGTTGCCCCGAAGTTCTTACCGTGACCGTCCCTTCCCTGCGCGGGTGCCGGAATTCTGTTACGATTTCAGAACTACCTGCACGCCTGGAATCAAGAATATGAGTGCTCGTTGCCCTGGTGACCGCAAACTTTCCGGACTGGAGTGCAAGAAGCATGTGTTCCACACTACCGGATGCTTCCGTTGAAATACGTTCTTTTGTGTACCCTTGTGCGATCACATTCACATGGGTTACAATCTGCATCCCTTCTTCGATAATAAGGCTCATATCGGTCGTGGTGAAGGAGCGGCTGGTATCTGCCCAGCTGACGACCGGCTCGATTCGCGTAATCCGGTCTCCTGTTGTCCAGCGGTCAAGCACAGCCCTGCCACTTATGACTTTCCCAAAAACACCCCCGCTTTCATCAGCGCCGTGATCCGCAGAATGGCGGGTTTTTGAGAAGATGAGGTACGATCGTGCCGGCTCATAACCCCCGCAGCCAAGAATTACATCCCCCCGTTCATAAAGATGGGGCTTACGGGAGGGATGAATAGATGAGGGGAAAGGTCCGAATGCTGCTGCGTAGCGATCACCCCAGTGAAGGGTAAGTTTCTGCACGATTTCGGGAGATTCGAGAAAATCAACAATCTTCCCGGTTATCTCGATAACAACCTCTCCCGCAGTGGTGGTGAGAGTAAGATTCCCGGTCTTTGCCTGTTCCTGGGTTGACGGACGAATAATCCCCACGCTTAGTCCAGCAGGGTGATGCAAAAGAACAGAACCGAGGGTGCTCCCTTCAGTAATATCCACTCTCTCTCCATCGAGGTGGATCGTAATCATTGTGACCCTCATGCGGCAGGCTGACTCATCAGTCTGCGCTCTTCTTCAGTAAGGATTGCGAGAACCTCTGCAGTCTTGCCAATCTGCACAATTTTCCCTCCACGCATAAGTGCAAGACGGTCACAGATATCCCGCACAAACTCCATATCATGCGAAACGACAATAAACGTCTCATCCATCTCTTCGCGGGAGTGCATGATCGAATGCTTCACGTCAATTTTTGTAATCGGATCCATGGTGCCGGTCGGCTCGTCCAGGATCACAAACCGGGGCTCCCGGATGAGAACCTGGGCGAGTGCAACACGGTGCCTCTCTCCCTCTGAGAGTTGTGCTGGCATCCGTTCAAGAATATCCTTACTTTTTTCATCGGTGAATCCCGCCATTTTGAGCGTTACCAGTGCCTTTCGCATAGCAAGCTCCTTGGGGAACTCCAGCCCGATTGCATCGGTAAGGTTGTCAATTACGGTGCGATGGGGAAAAAGGTCATATTCCTGATGAAGGAGACCGATATACGGTGTCGCTCTCCCACGCTCTTCGATGCCAGGTTTGGTCATGTCGACCCATTCCTCACCAATCCGGATATTCATCTCACCGCTGGTAGGTTCGATAAGACCTGCGATAATTGCCGAAAGTGTGGTCTTTCCCGCACCACTCTTTCCAATAATTCCGAAAATCTCTTTGGTGAAGACATCAAATGTTACCCCGTTCACTGCTCTTACAACCCCACGATCAACAGAGATATAGCGCTTGACAAGATCCCGTGCGACAACAACCTTTTCGCCCAGATCAGCCTCCTCAAACGTTTCTGTATCCTCATGCCCCTTCATAAACTGCTCAATAACTTCATGAGGTTATCCTATTATTGCGACCTCGCCATCCACCAGAAGTATTGCACGATGAGCCACATCCTGGATCACCTGGGAAAAATGAGAGGTGACAACCATTCCCATATTGTTTATTTTTGCTGCATCAGAAAGCATGGAATGAACTATTCTTGCAGTACCAGGATCGAGAGTTCCGGTCGGTTCGTCAGCAAAGAGCATGAACGGGTCTTTTGCCAGCTGACGGGCGAGGACTACGCGTTGTTTTTCCCCACCGGAGAGATCCCTGGCGATGTGCATCATTCTATGGGATAATCTGACCTGATCGATCAGGTCAGCTGCACGGTTGATCGCCTTCTCCTGGGGATAATCGATATCATCGAGGGCATGAAGAACATTTTCGATGACCCGGTCATCACCATAGAGGGCGAAAGTACGCTGGAACATGAT
>DATEXZ010000004.1:0-7113 GCA_035256445.1 Methanoregula sp. | reverse complement strand
AGCGTCTGAGCATCATCAGGCAGGATTCTTCCGAAGAGTGTAAACACAAAAAAATTCATAGAAATTTTTGAGGGTCCCCCGCTTCAGGGCCTCTCCGAGGCACGGCGGGGCAGGAATGTTTTCAGCATTTTATTTTGTTTTTACCGATCCGCCGCGGGGGCGTCCCTCAGGGATCGGCGGCTTTCATCGCTCATTTGATACGGAGATCAGCCTCTTCCGATTTATCATAATACGGGTACACGTTTCTTGGTTCGCATTCCCATGACAGGCAAAGAGAAATCCCCGTCTGAATACGTTGGTTTAAGAATTGAGACCGGATTCCAGGATTCAGGGGCTATTTCCCCGGAACCCGAGGCCGCAAAACCGGCATGAAAATGGGTATCACTGCCCTGAAAAAAGTAACATCAGAGCTGGATAATCGCAGTATCCCGCTTCCTCTGGATCGCTGCCTGATATTCCCTGATTTTGTGTGCCGGAATGCCGGATTGTGCAGCCACGGTGTCTGCGTCCGCTTCGAGAAGAGCAGAGGCATTGATGATCCCTGCGGGAGCCAGTCTTCCAATCACCGCTGCATCGATTCCTTTGATTTTCAGGAGTTCCTTCTTCCCCCGCTCAACCTGGATTTTTGAGACTTTTTTCGGTACAGGTTTTTTCAGGTAGGTGAAGACCAGGTCAACATGCTTCTGGACGGTGCCGGACGACATGCCGGTACGTTTACTCAGGACATCAACCGTGTGGGAACAGAACGCTTCCGGGCTCGTAATGCCTGCGGCCACGTATTTTTTCAGGCTGACAGCAGGGATCCCGATCTCCTTGAGCACCTGCCCGTAGTAGGTGATCCTGGCCTGGGCAAGGATCTCCTCAGATTCTGCTTCACCGATACCGGCCGCTTTCAGCATTGCCACATCAGCATGGGCGAGGCCGGAGAGTTCGGTAATCCCGGCGGTCTTGAGGGAGGTCAGGATCTTTGCATAACTTCGGCCTTTCCGTGGGATCAGGTGGTCACGCATGAATTTGCGGCATTCGGAGCGGCGGCGGAGTTTTGCGAGGACCGAACCGGCATCGGCAATAAGCGTCTGCGCAGTCTCCGGTCGAATATCAAGGCGTTTGGCCAGGATCTCAGCTGTGCTGTGCGCCAGCTCAGCGACGGTGTAAATATGCCGTGCCTGTAACTTCTGTACAATGTGCTCGTTCAGGGATGGGATCTCGGCAAGGGACTCCAGGTTGGAACTGATGTGGTGACAGAGCGGGCAGCCGATATCCCAGGGACGGGCACCTTTCCGGACAAGCCGGACATAGTTGAGGTGATGCTTGTCGCAGACCTCATCGGTCCGGACCGCAAAACCCCACTGGGCCATGGGCAGGCCGATATTGAAGGTGCACTCCGGGTACCGGGAGCAGCCGATAAACTGGGTGTTGCCCCGCAGGTGTTTTATCGCAAGCGTCCCTCCGCAGGCAGGGCATTTCCCGAGGTTCATCTCCTCGGCGGTCCTGCCCCGGATATCATCGCCTATCACGGCCTCGTTTGCCTCGAGCTGGTCAAAGGCACGGTGGAGCATCTGGCGGGATTCCCGGATCACGTCCTCACGCGTCCGCTTGCTCTCCTTGATCTGCTGCATGTGTGCCTCGATGGTCTGGGTCATGTCCGGGCGGGTGATCATATCCGCGTGCTGTTCGAGGGATTCGGTGACCACCCGTCCGACCAGCGTCGGGCGAAGGGGGGTGCCTTCCACGTATTTACGGGATACCAGCTTTGCGATCACTTCGTGGCGGGTGCTCTTTGTACCAAGGCCCAGCTCTTCCATGCGCTGGATCAACTTGCTCTGGGTGTAGCGTGCGGGAGGCTGTGTCTCCTTCTCATCAAGGGTTACCTTTTTGACCGGGAGGTGTTCGCCCACCGTAAACGGGGGGAGGATCGTTTCCTGCGCCTCGCTGTACGGATAGACCGCGTGCCAGCCCGGTTCAATGAGTTGTCCACCGGTTGCCGTGTACTCTTCCCCGCCTGCATCGAACAGGACTTTTAAGGTCTTCCACCGTGCATCCGGGGACAGTGTTGCGAGGAAACGCCGCAGGACAAGCTCGTATATCCTGAAGGCATCGTCCCCGAGAGCCTCCCGTGTTGCAGGGCCGGTCGGGTGGATGGGCGGGTGGTCGGTCGAGGATTTCTTACCCCGGGTCGGGACAGCCCGTCGGTTTGCCATCACCCATTCCACGTCTTTTTTAAACGGGGAGGAGCGGATTGTCTTCAGGATCCCGTCAATATCCAGGGAGGGCGGGTAGACGGTGTTGTCCGTTCTCGGGTAGGATAGGTAACCGTTCATGTAGAGGTCTTCTGCAACCCGCATCGCGTTTGCCGCAGAGAAACCGAGACGGGCTGCGGCGACGATGTAGGTCGTCGTATCAAAAGGAGAGGGTGCACGGTCCTGTTTTTCGCCGAATTTAACATCGGTCACCGCAAGCGGGGCTTTCGTGCGGTCACGGGCGAGTTCTGCCTCGCCTTTTTCATGGAAACGCCCGTGCGTGTGCCGTGCCTCGATCGGTTCGCCGTTCTTCTCGGTGTCGAGCGAGAGCTGCCAGTATTTTTCCGGGACAAAGGCCTCTATCTCCTTTTCCCGGTCCACGATCATGCCGAGTGTCGGGCTCTGCACCCTCCCGACCGAGAGGATGTTCTGCCCCCCCCTGCGGGCTGCAAGGGAGATGAACCGGGTAAGGGATGCGCCCCACATCAGGTCAATGGACTGCCGTGCTTCACCGGCAGCTGCCAGGGCAAAATCGAGTTCCGTGGTATGGAAAAATGCGTGTTTTATTTCCTGCGGGGTAATCGCGGAGAAACGGGCCCGGTCAACAGGTACCTTTGCATTCACGGCACGCACCAGCTCGAACGCCTCTTTCCCGATGAGCTCTCCTTCCGTATCAAAATCAGTCGCAATGGTGACCCGATCGGCCTGTTTTGCCAGTTTCTGGAGGAGCGCGACAATCTTTCGTTCGGTGGGGATCTTGATGGTCTTTGCATCGATCAGGCTTCGCGGAGTAGACTCCTCGCTGCGCCAGTTTTTGTAGCCGGGCTCGAAATCGATCTCCACCACATGGCCCCGCAGCCCGACTGTCGTGGTATCACCGAAAGTGTACGTGGACACACCGGTGTCCTTATGCTCGGCGATCTTCTTTCCTTCGCTCAGGATTTCGGCAAGGCGGCGTGCCGATATGTTCTTTTCTGCAACAATCAGGTGCACCGCAGTCACGCCTCCTTGTTGAGTTCTTCGGTAAGCAGGCGGTTCACTTCAGCGGGATCGGCACATCCCCGGGTCTTTTTCATGACCTGGCCGACAAGGAAATTGAATGCCCCCTTCTTTCCCTTCCGGAAATCTTCCACCGCTCCGGGCTGGCTGGCAAGTACTTCGGCAATGGACTGCAGGACGGGATTGATAACCGGTCCGGATTCGGAGTCTGCAGGGGCAAACAAGACCTTCCTCAGGTTCAGCCGGTCAACAATGGCAAACGGTTTTTCGCAGGCCTGGTTGTTCAGGTGCTGGTCGAGCATGACCCGCAGCACCTCGATCCCGCTGGTGTCGGTAATGACCCCTTCACGGATAAGCCCGAGCAGCCCGGTAAAGGTGGCAGGGTCCACCGCATCAATACTCATGTTCCGGTAATTCAGCTCACCGATGAGCGTGTCGGAAATCCAGGTGTCAGCGAGCGTCGCAAGCCCGGCCGGGTCAGGTCGGACGACCTCCTCGTAGAAATTTGCCAGCCGCAGGTCGCCGGTCAGCGTGCGGGCATGGTTGAGGGAACACCCGTACTGAACGATGAACCGCTCCCGCCGGGCATCCGGGAGCTCGGGTAGGACGACCCCCTCCACCCATGACTTTACGTGAAGCGGGCGGAGGTCCGGCTCGGGGAAATAGCGGTAGTCGTGCTCCTGCTCCTTTGAACGGGAGGACTGGGTGACGCCCCTCGCTTCGAGGAAGTGGCGGGTTTCCCGATCGACCTTCTGCCCGCGGCGGAGCAGACTCTTCTGGCGGGTGATCTCGAAGGTGAGGGCCTTTTCCACACCTTTATAGGAGGTGATATTCTTGACCTCCACGCGCTCGCTTCCCAGGATCGAGATATTGGCGTCGACCCTCAGCGAGCCTTCTTTTTCGGAATCAAAGACGCTGAGATACTCAAGCGTAGCCCGGAGCTTGTTTAAGAATTTCCTCGCTTCTTTGGGAGAGCGCATGTCCGGCTCTCTCACGATCTCGATGAGCGGGATACCGGCCCGGTTGTAGTCGACCAGAGAGTACTTCCCCCGCTCGGCATTCCCCATGTGCACGAGCCTGCCGGGGTCTTCCTCGACGTGGACGCGGGTAATCCGGATGCGCTTCTCGCCACCCTCGTCTCCCTCAATCTCGAGGTACCCGCCTTCTGCGAGCGGTTTGTCGTACTGGGTGATCTGGTAGGCCTTGTCAAGGTCCGGGTAGAAGTAGTTCTTCCGGGAGAACTCCGATTCCTGGAGCACGGTGCAGCTCAGTGCCTTTGCCACCCGCATCGCGTATTCTATTGCCCGCTTGTTGAGCACCGGCATCGTGCCGGGCAGACCGAGACAGACCGGGCAGACGTGGGTGTTGGGACCGTCAGCCCGGTAATCGGTGGAGCAGCCGCAGAACAGTTTGCTCTTCGTGTCGAGCTGGCAGTGGACCTCGAGACCGACGATGACCTGTCCGTCAGCCATCAGATACACCCCTGTTCATAGGCATAGGCAACATCGATCACGCGTTCATCTTCCCATGGCCTCCCCATAATCTGCAGCCCGACCGGCATACCTTCAGCCTTTCCGCAGGGAACGGAAATGGCAGGGATACCGGCAAGGTTGACCGGGACGGTGAGGATATCAGTGAGGTACATGGACAGCGGGTCGCTTTTCTCCCCCAGCCGGAACGCAACCGTGGGCATGGTTGGCCCGGCGATCACGTCCACGTCGGCAAAGATGCGGGCAAAGTCCTTTTTCACATTCTCGCGGGCAACCTGCGCCTTGGCATAGTACTTCCCGTAGTATCCCGATGAGAGTGCAAAGGTCCCGAGCATGATGCGGCGGCGCACTTCCGTGCCGAAATTCGCCCTGCGCACCTCCTGGTAGGCCTCGTGCCAGGACTTTTTCGAATCTGCCGCCGGACCGTAACGGACGCCGTCAAACCGTGCGAGGTTGGAGCTTGCCTCGCAGGTGCAGATCACGTAGTACGCGGCAAGGGCGTACTCCATCGAGGGGATGCTGCAGGGAACGGCCGTGGCGCCGAGCTCCTCGAGCCTCCCGACAGCCTTATTCACGACCGCCGCTACCTCCGGATTAACACCGCTCCCGAAATATTCCTGCGGGATACCTATCCGTAAGCCTTTGATGTCCGCACAGGGGGTATGGGTATAGGGTTTGTCATACGAAGTCGAGTCCCGTCGGTCATACCCGGCAATAACCTGCATGAGGGCTGAGACATCGTCCACGGTCCGGCCCATGGGCCCGATCTGCTCCAGTGAGTTTGCATAGGCGATCAGCCCATACCGCGAGACCCGCCCGTAGGTCGGTTTCAGCCCGACGATCCCGCAGAATGCTGCAGGGCAGCGGATCGAACCCCCGGTATCAGTACCGAGTGCCATCCGCACCATGTCGCCGGCAATCGCTGCGGCGCTGCCACCTGACGACCCGCCCGGCACGCGTCCGGTATCACAGGGGTTGAGGGTGGGGCCAAACGCGGAATTCTCGGTGGTGGTCCCCATGCCGAACTCGTCCATGTTAGTCTTGCCCACAATCGCCGCTCCCGATGCCTTGAGGAGCTGGACAACATGGGCATCGTACGGCGGGATGTAGCCTTTGAGGATTTTTGAGGCGCAGGTCGTCTCGATACCCTGTGTCGAGATATTATCCTTGACGGCAACGGCAATGCCGCCGAGCTTTCCTGACCCGTGCGTGACTTTTTTACAGGTGGTGAGGAAGGCATTATACCGGTCTTCCGGTTCAAAACAGCACTCGTTGTCTCCCACTACATCACCCGTGGCGCTTTGATAAACCCGTCTTCCTGTGCCGCAGCGTTCCGCAGCACTTCCTCGCGGGGGAGGGAGGGTTCGGTCTCATCTTCCCGCATGACATTGCAGAGATCGCGGGTGACTGCAGTATCTCCCGAGACCCGGTCAAGCACGTCAAAGTATTCAAGGATTGCATTGAACTGGTGAGTAAACGTACCCAGTTCTCCGGTATTGATGCCGACGTCGGCAAGTTCTGCGATATGGTATACTTCCTGTTCAGTGGCCATGTTCCACCCGGCTAATGTGGTCTATGTAATCTTGCATGGACGTTTTATAACCATTTTTACGGGCAAGCTTCTGCAGCTCCTTCCAGATGCCGCTCCCGTACTGCATCGCTTTCTTCTCGTACCAGGCAAATTCTGCGGGAATATGGTGTTCTGCTACCTGCCGGAGCGGGATCTTCCGCCGTCCCCCCTGTACCTTTGCCTCGGCCGGGATCGCACGTGCAGCGCGCACTACGCGCACGTCCATATACGGCATGGAAAGATACACGCCATGGAGTGCAGCGACAGCCTGGTCGCGGTCAGCCTGGAGTTCAAGCCCCAGGAAATCGCGCTCGAGATCCTCTTCAAGGGTTGACGTATTGAGATAACGGGTATACCCCCCGAACAGTTCATCTGCCCCCTGCCCGGTGATGACCCGCCGGTGGCCCTGCTGTCCTGCATGGCGGGCAATAAAGTACTGGGTCAGGGCGATACTGGTACTGACCGGGTCCTTCACCGGGATTGCCCCGATAACCGGCGGGAGGGCAGTGCTGATCTCTTTTGGCGTAATCGTGACGCAGGTGAGGGAAAGCCCGAGCTCATCGGCGGCATGGCGTGCCTGGCCGAGGTCGTGGGAACCCTCAAGCCCGACTGCCACGCACTCGCGCCCGGCAAGATGGGCTACAAGGGTCGAGTCCACCCCTCCCGAAAGCGCAGTTATGCCCTCGTCACTCCGCAATTGTACCGCGGTCATAATCGCCTCTTCAAGCGGCAGGTCGGAAACAGGAGGATTGATCGCCCCTTTCACCTCACCATCACAGATAAGGGTCCCTTTCGGGCAGTTGCCCGGCATGAT
>DATEXZ010000003.1:0-4709 GCA_035256445.1 Methanoregula sp. | reverse complement strand
TGGACGAACAGAAACGATATGATGATGCCATCGCCAGTTATGACCAGGTCCTCAGGCTTAATCCGGCTAACGCTGATGCCCTGAACAACAAAGGCGTCGCGCTGGTTGCCCTGGAAAGATACGAGGAGGCCCTCCAGTGCTACGAACAATCTATCAGGGTCAACCCGGACGACCTCCTCGTGTTAGTGAACAAGGGCCGTGCTCTGGCTAAATTAGAGAGGTATTCGGAAGCTCTCGACTGTTTTAATGCAGTCCTCAGGGTCAGCCCGAAGAATGCTGACGCCCTGTACAACAAGGGAGTTGCCCTGTCTGCGCTGGAAATAAAAGAGGTGGCATCCAGCCAGTAGTTTTTTATTATTTTGGTTCTCTCATTCATTTTTTCCCGTGTTTGTTTCGATAAATTATCGTTTCCTGATTAATTCTGGTTTGATAGTGCCTGAGGTTGAGTACTTTGTTCATCCATCTTCAGGAAAATCATAGATATTATGATAGTCACCCGCCTCAGGGCCCCTCCGGGGCACGGCGGGGCAGGAAGGTTTCAGATACTGCTGGGATCCCTGATCCGCCGCGGGGGCGTCCCATCGGGGGCGGCGGCGTTCATCATTTATCGTTTTGGTGAATTGTCGGTTCCTGATTATCTTTGATAATACTTGTTTGAGGATGAGTGTTTTTGCTCATCTGTTTTCAGGAAAATCATAGATATTTATGATGGTCACCCGCCTCAGGGCCCCTCCGGGGCACGGCTGGGCAGGAAGGTTTCTGATACTATTGAGATCCCGTATCCACCACGGAGATGTCCCAACAGGGGTGGCGGTGCTCATCGATCCGGCACAGATGAGCCACGTCCGGCGTGGTCGTTCCTCATACATCGGATAAAGTGAGGCTCTCTCTGTGCATATCAGAATAGTACGATTTTCAAGGATAGTCCAAACTCATTGCTCAAAAGGGGTTCGAACAGGACCTGATTGCCTATCATACATTATAATGACCTGGATTGCTGTCAACGGACACAGAATCAGGAACTATAAGTCGGTCCCCTTTCCGAAAAATGCCCTCATATCGCCTGTGTAGAGATCTATAAGCCGTCGTGCAAAGACCGCAAGGGATGGGATCATCCTTGACAACCCGAGGGTAATTGCGAGAAGAGCTATGACTGCAAGGGCTTCAGCAAACACGTTATGTGCCCAGAAGAAATCCGCAGCCCTGAATCCCGGATTACCGGTAAGGTTGGGAAGAAACCAGAACCATGCGTCTGACACTGCAATAAAGACAATGGCGACACGCAGGAGGTTGAGCAGGTATAACAGCGGGACTACCATGAGGAATGCAGTCATGCCCTGTTTCCATGAGAGGTTTGGTACGCCTGCAATGATCCCGGTCATTATCGCCATAGCTGTTATTGCCGTGCACCCGAGGATAATCTGGTTGGCAAACCCGTTTTCCATGATAATGTTCCAGGCCGGCATCTGCGGGTGATGACCGAGGGCCTGGATGATCCAGAACGCCTGGTTTACCACGGTCATGACCAGCGCGTCCCGTAAAACCGGAATAAATGCAAACGGCACATAGATTATGATTGCGACTGCAGCGGTTTTCGAGAGCTGCAGTACGACCGGATCATTCCGGAGAAGGTGCCTGACCGTGATGAGCAAGAATGGCAGCGATGCGACTGCCAGCACGGGATACAGGAAGTTGTCCGCTTTCAGGTATGCCGGAACTTCAGAGAGAAGGTTGATGATGATGAGCGTCCATCCGCCGATCGCCGCGTACTTTTTCTGGTTCCCTGCAAGGAAAAAGACACAGGACAGGAGAAATGCCGCAACGATCAGGTAGTCACTCATGGTTCTGCCCCAAAAAATTCCCGGTACCTGTGTCTGGTTTCCCGAGTTTTATTTCTGGCGTTCTGGTTTGTTTCACGTGTTCAAAAAAAGCCTGTTTCAGGATGGTCCGGCAGGGAACCGGTTTTCTGATCGGCTGAAAACCTCCATCCCTACCAGAGACAATGAACGCAGCCATACATTAAAAAGAATAAAACTGATACTGTAGCCGGAGCATCCGGAAAGAATGAACCAGGAAAGGACAGGCATGTATCACGACGCCACGCTCTCTGAAGAGAAGATCCTGGAGCATTTCAATACTTCTCTTTCGGAGGGATTATCTTCCCGCAGGGCCGGAGAGCTGATCGTATCGGCGGGATACAACGAGATCACTGCCACCCAGGTCCACTGGTGGGAAATCGCGATACGACAGTTCAGGTCTGCGTTCATCTACCTGCTCCTGATTGCTGCAGCTATTGTTTTTGTTGTTGGAGAGTATATCGACGCGGGAGTCATCCTGAGTTTTGTGATTATCAATGCCGCGCTCGGGTTCTACCTGGAATACAAATCCGAGCAGTCTCTTCGTATACTGCAGCAGTTTATCCCCCTCAGGACCCAGGTGAAACGGGACTCACACTGGCACACGATCGATTCCCGGAACCTTGTACCGGGCGATATCATCAGGCTCGAACCGGGAGATACCGTCCCGGCGGACGTCCGGATCCTCAGCTCGCATAATCTCGTCGTCAATGAAACGGTACTGACCGGTGAATCTGTCCCGGTCCCAAAACGTCCTGATACGCTTGCAACAGAGCCAAAAAGCGTCTACGAGAGTTACAACCTCTGCTTCAGCGGCACTTCCGTTGCCGGAGGTGAAGCCGTCGCACTGGTAACCGGGACCGGTGCGCATACCGAGATGGGGACTATCGCACGACTGACCGTGGAGACAACCAAGGAGAGTGAATTCTCCAAAGGTATCGGGCGGTTCAGCCAGTTCATCCTGCGGATGATCCTCGTAACCCTGGTCTTCATTTTCGTGGCAAACCTTCTGATCAAGGGCGAGAGCGCTGATGTCATCGAGCTCGTGGTTTTTTCTATTGCACTTGTCGTAAGCGTCGTCCCGGAGGCGCTCCCGGTGGTGACCACGGTATCGCTTTCGCGGGGCGCGATCCAGCTTGCAAAGCAGGGGGTCATCGTCAAACGGCTTACCGCGATCGAGGACATCGGGGGTATCGAAATACTCTGCTCGGACAAGACCGGGACCCTCACGGAAAACACCCTGCATGTAACGGGGATGTCGCCCGGGGCACATCCCGACCTGCTGCAGTATGCATCCCTCACGGTGGCAGAGACCGCGGAGAAGACTGAGCCATTCGATATTGCAATCATGGAGGCCGTGCAGGAGCGGCACCTGTCCGCAATCCCCCTCCCGGAACGCCTGGATGAGATACCCTTTGATCCGCAGCGCCGCCGCAACACGGTGCTGGTCCGGGACCCTGCACAGGTTCTCATGATCGTTCGCGGTGCTCCTGAAGAGGTCCTCCGCGTCTCATTGTCACGTGCAGAGCCGGACCAGCGGGCTCTTGCTGACTGGCTTTCTCTGAAAGGGCGGGCCGGGGAACGCACCATCGCCATCGCAAAAAGGGTCCTGCCGCCCGGAACAACGGGCATCTCTCCAGAAGACGAACGGGACCTCGAATTTCTCGGTGCTGTTGCATTTACCGATCCGATCAAACCCTCCGCGTATCGTGCAGTGGAAAAGGCAAAAGAGCTTGGCGTATCGATCAAGATTATTACCGGGGACAATTGTGAGGTTGCCGGGGCCGTTGGGATGCAGATAGGGCTCCTTGACGATCCGACCCACGTGATCAGTGGTTCCGACCTGATGGCGATGCCACCGGAGAAGCGTAGTCAGGCCGTTGTGGAGTATGCGGTCATCGCACGGGTCACCCCGGAGCAGAAATACGAGATCATACGCCTTCTCCAGGGTTCCTTCACCGTAGGGTTCCTGGGCGAGGGGATCAATGATGCGCCGGCGCTCAAGCTTGCCGGAGTCTCGCTTGCTGTGGACAGCGCTGCCGGCATTGCCCGGGAGGCGGCCGACATTATTCTCCTGCAGAAGAACCTCGAGGTGATCATTGAGGGGATCCGGGACGGAAGAGCGGTGTTTGCAAACACCATCAAGTACCTGAAGGCTACCCTTGCATCCAATTTCGGGAATTTCTATGCCATCGCCATTGGGTCGCTGTTTATCAGTTTCTTACCGATGCTGCCGCTCCAGATCCTGCTGCTGAACCTGCTGTCCGATTTTCCCATGATCTCGATCGCGACCGACAATGTTGATGCTGCAGAACTGAGCAGGCCAAGCAAGTACGAGATCAGGGAGATCGTACTCATCGCCACCCTGCTTGGCGTCGTGAGCACTGTCTTTGACTTTATGTTCTTTGCAGTCTTTGTGCAGCAGGGAGCACCAACTCTGCAGACCAACTGGTTTGTGGGCAGCATCCTCACCGAGCTCGTATTTCTTTTCTCCATCAGGAGCAAACTGCCTTTCTACAAGGCAAGCCGCCCGTCGTGGTATGTCCTTGTCCTGACAGCACTTGCCGGTGCAGCGACCCTCGTACTGCCCTACACCACCTTTGGTCAGGCGGTGTTCCATTTCACTCCACCATCGGCCATGCACCTTGGCATTATCCTCGGCCTGGTCGGGGCGTTCTTCGTATGCGCCGAACTGGTAAAGAACTTTTATTACCGTTCCACGAACTGACAACGGAGAGGTAACGGAGTGCCTGCTATGCACGAACAACAGAGACAGGCCTCTTTTCCTTCCAGGTCCGTACATCCTGATTCACGTTTTTGTCAGAACCTGCAGATCTCCAAAAAGATAAACAT
>DATEXZ010000002.1:0-3735 GCA_035256445.1 Methanoregula sp. | reverse complement strand
GATAGAGAATCAAACCGGTTTCTGGTGATGTGAGACTGTTACGTGGTAGAACCTGAAACGAGTGAAGGATTCCCGATCGCTGCTCACCCGCTCTTGTCCTTTCCGACCAGGACCGCAAGGGCCGCAACAAGGAACGCAGCGAGCACCACTGATACTACCATGAATCCCTGCTGGCGGTCAAACCGTGTAAAAAAATTCTTACTCCCTTCTCCGGCGGTGCTGATGGTGACCTGCTGCCGGGCGGACACTCCTGAAAGCGGGTCGGTGGCTACCAGCATGAACGTTCCGGGAGGAAATGTGGCAGTACTGACGGAGGTGCTGTACATGCAGGTATTTTCTGTCTCACAGGGATCCGTCCGGCGGGACACGGGAAAAGCCCCCAGCCGGGTGCCTTCAGCCGCAGAAAAGGCCTCTACGATGATATATTCAGGGGGTTTGTTGTAGGAGACGTACCCGTTCCAGGTCAGCAGGAGCTCAAGCGACGTATCCTGGCCGGAAGAATTACCTGATACCGCCATGAGAAGTGACGGCTGGACCGGGGGAGTCGATGCTATACCAAACGCAGGGATAACAAGGACCACCAGCACAACCGGCAGGATGAACCGGAACAGACGATATTGAATGGTTTCACCCGGAAGAGATGCCATATTCTTAGGGGGCGATGCAGATGGGATAGGCTTTGTGGTTGTGTACCATGTGTTTCTTTCGGGATCTTATCCCTATCCGGAGTAAGATATGTTCCCGGGAGAAACCAGTATTTGTGGAAAATACTGCTCTGGAGAAATCCTCAAAATATTTTTCTTAACGCTCTTTGGGGGCTACGGCATGTAATGCCTCCGCCCCGCCGCTGTGGCATCCCCCTGGAGCGATTACTCCAGAGAAGGTAATCCAACACTATCGCAAAGCGCAGGGGCGGTTCGGGGGGACAGGCACTGTCCCCTCCGTAAATGAATGCTTTACAATTTATTGAAAACTCAGGGTTTCTACAAAGCCGAAAATACGTGTCTTACTATAAGGAGACAGTATGTTTATTTATCACGCAGCATTCCGTCTGGGAAGTAATCCAGATAATTTTTAAAAATCTTTTTCCATGATTCAGATTTTGTAACAACTTTTGAAAAATGACCACATGTATTAATAAAATCAACGCCTCTGGGTGTATGCCTCAGGGAGGACAATACCGGAGTGCAGCGGGGATTGCGATCAGTTTCCGGGTTTGCCCGGCCAATAACCCGGAAACGACAAAGAGATCGCATTCACCGGGCCGGACTGGGAACACGGTAAATCTGACCTGAACCGGCATGTCTGCAGATCTAAACGGCATATGTTCTGCAGGTGAAAAACCGGTTCAGGGTGCCGGTTCAGAACCGTGACACTGCCGATAACCGGGCAATTCAACGGGAACCCTACGGTAGGACCTGTGAATGACCAAGACGCCGGGATTCGGGCCGATGCACCCTGAGTGATGTTCTTCCGGGGCTAACCCTCATCATGCGTTTTTACGATATTTTCAGAAAAATTACCGCCATCAGCTGATGTTCAGGAGGGAAAAAAGTCGCCCCTCACTGTGCCAGTCCTATTCCTGATGATGAATCATATTGTTTAAGAGATTCTTTTTCCAATATTCTCATCAATAGCTGGAAGAGATATTTCTCCAGAAACGAAAGGAACCTGAAATATGATATCACTGGACATCGGCACAGGGATTTTAATCGTTGTAGTAGCAATTATTGCAATTTGTATTATATATGCAACAATCCGCTGGTGGAGATGGCACCGGCAACAGCATTAATCGCGGATTTTATGTTCCCAGCCGTCCAGAAACCTTACCATGCCTGATACACCGCCCTGCCCATTCTGTTCACCGGACCCGAAGGTGATAAAAGTGCACAATGAGCTCTGGTATGCACGCTGGGACAGGTTTCCGGCCTCAAAAGGACACATGCTGGTGATCCCTTTCCGGCATGTCCAGGACTGTTTTGATACTACACCGGAAGAAAAACGTTCCATGTTCGAACTCATTGACGCTGCAAAAAAGATCATCGATGAGAAACATTCCCCGGATGGCTACAATGTCGGTTTTAATGCCGGCAGGGTTGCAGGCCAGGGCGTCATGCACTGCCACGTCCATGTGATCCCGCGGTATCACGGGGACACCGACAATCCTCACGGGGGAGTACGGGGTGTTGTCCGGAAGTGGGAGCACTAAGGCTCGCTCCGGGATCTAAACCTCACGGTGGTTCACGTCGCTCTTCCCGTCAGAAACCTGACCACGGGTAGTGAAGAACATAGCATCAGGTAACCAGAGAGGATACAGAAAGATGATCCGGGCACCTCCGGAAAAAGATGAATTTCTCAGCTCTTTTTGAGCTTCATTAACGTTATATCAAGGACCCCGTTGCGGACGCTGTACCGGCTGCGGGTAATATCGACAGTGAACTTCATTCTTATGATTGCTACCCGTTCATCCAGAAAGATCCGTACCTCATCCTTCATGATCTCGACGCAGGGGGGACTCCTGGCAGCCAGTGGCAGCCGGGCAGTAATGAAGAGAGCATCTTCAGATTCGATCGTTTCGAAAGGCAACCGGTAGCTATCGTCATCTCCGATTACCCTGAATGCCAGAGGAGGCAGTACGGGGCCGGGTGAAATAATAGTATACCCGATGATACGTGCACGCTCATGCCCGGGCATATGCCGGATAATCTCTGCAACAATCTCCGAAAGATCGGCATAAAGATCATCAGGGGGATTGTCCTGTGGTTTTATCACGGTGCCCTCCTCCATGTGCAAATGGCAATAGTCCGTCCGGGTATTAAATCTTTGGAGCAGGGTATGGCTGTATAACCGAACCCCTTCCGGTTGTGCATGTGATGCAGCAGTGACGGTTCGGGTTATAAAATGCCTGATGAAAGCGCGCCCGCCCTCGTGATGAACGGACATTGCCGCTGGATGCAGCCTGACGGCATCAAAGGCGAATTCCTTGTCACCCTCGGCGGTGAGGTATGGCAAGGTCTCCATACCATTATATAATGTGAGCGGTATGTATTGTTTTTTTACAGGTCATTTCGCTTCATGAGGTCAGCCACCGGATCTCATGAACAGAAAAACCGGGGTGAAAGTAATGTTTGAAAAAATTCTGTTTCCGACCGATTTTTCAGAAGAGGCAAAGACTGAACTCAGATGTATTACCGGCATTCCCTGGATACGGGAAATAATCCTTCTCCATGTCATCAGACAATACCCGCTTCCGATGGCAACAGCAATCACTGAAGGTCTGGCACTTCAGAACGCTGAAGTTTACATGCAGAAAGCAAAAGCCTACATTGCATCGCTCAACCCGGATATACGGGTGACTCTTGAAGAAACGACTGCAACTGACATTACCGACTCAATTCTTGAAAAAGCAGAAGAACTACGTGCCGGTCTGATTGTCATTCATGCATCCATAAAAGGCACCATGACAGGTGTGCTGTTCAGTCATGTTTCCTCAAAGGTTCTCTGCCGGATCAGCAGAATCAATGTCATGATTACGCCCCATACCCTCATTGAATCCCTGACCGGATTGAAATATGAAAAGTTCTGTCCGATGATCTTTTCCCGTATTCTCTGCCCGACAGATTTTTCAGATCTGTCGTTGAAGGCAACAGCCCTTGCCGGTACCATGCATGGCGTGGGTGAGATCATTCTCCTGCATGTCGTCGAGACTGGCGAGAGCGGGCACTATCCTGAGGA
>DATEXZ010000001.1:0-4064 GCA_035256445.1 Methanoregula sp. | reverse complement strand
CCCGGTTCTATGGGAGTGCGGGTTATGAAAATGAGGCTGGACCGGGCATGGGTTATTCGTGACCACTGGTCTCTGAGCGCATCCGGTACATTCGATGAAGGAGTCCACCTTGTCAGCGGAGTTACCGGGAGCGGCAAGTCGACCCTTGCACTCGTGATGGCCGGGTTATTTCCCCTCTCCGGAGGCAGCATCGTGAAAGGAGAACCGAGCTCCTGCATGCTCTCTCTCCAGTTCCCGGAACTCCAGGTCACCGGGCGCACTCTTGAGGAGGAATGCGCATCCTGGGGGGCACCAGCTGAAAAGATCCTTGAGGCAACCGGGCTGACGGATCGCAGAAACACCTCGCCGCTGTCGCTGAGCAGGGGTGAACTCAAACGCCTTCACCTGGCGTGTGTGTTTTCCAAAGACTACGACCTGTTGCTGCTCGATGAACCATTCAGTTCTCTGGACTGCGAAGAAAAATCAAAAACATGCACGACCATTGAACAAAAACCAGGTATAACGGTTATTTTTACTCATGAACAGGAGATCCTCCCCCGGGTTTTAAGGATATGGGAGATTGCGGAGGGAAGGCTTACCGACTGTGGCAGACCCCCGGATGCGTATGAACGCTGGCACCACGTTCCGCCGGCGGTAAAAAGACTGGCAGCCCTCGGATCACCACCGGGTAACATTTCAACACGAGACATCCGGGAGGCGGCATGCAGGATCCAAGGATAAGAATTGCTGCGGCGGCGATCCTCTCGGTTTCAGCGTTTATCAGTCTCCATGGCGCGGTCCTTGCATTTCTCTGGTGGCTGGTAGTTACCCCGCATGTACACCTCGCAAAAAAGATCCGGCTGGTTGTCCCGTTACTGCTCGTGATAGCTTTTTTCAGCCTTGTCCTGGAAATTTTCAGCGGAAACGGTCTTTCGTATTTCATCCGGATGACCGTCATTATCCTGATCGGCATGTGGCTCTACGGGGAGCAAAAACCGGGAGAATTCCTCACCACCAGTGTCTGGCTGCTGGGTGACAGGACGGGGTTTGACCTCGGCCTGGTTGCCGAAATGGGTATGCAGTCCCTTTCATGTATTCGTGCTGACGTGGGCCGGATCCGTGTGGCAGGGAAGATCAAAGGGTTACGATGGGGAGTACGCAGTCTCATTCCAGCCGGTGTGATCCTTGTCCATGGCGCACTTGCCCGTGCAGAGGATTCAGCGGAGCTGCTCGCGATCCGCGGCTACCGGTCAGGAGGGACCGTGTGCCCGGAATTTCTGGCAGGACCACGGGATCTGGCTGCAGGATTTTTTGCCGTGTGTGTGGCATTTCTGGCACTGGTACCTGTTAGTGAATTTTTTATACTTTACCGATGAAGTTTTGAGAGGCTTATTGTGATCCTACGCCAGCCCTGAGGATCCTCATGCGCACTGCCTCTCCTGAAAAAGTCTCCATTACCGATACAACCCTGCGGGACGCCCACCAGTCCCTCATAGCACAAAGGCTCCGTACTGAGGACATGCTCCCTCTTGCACGCGAGATGGATCCCTGCGGTTTTTTTTCGGTCGAGGCATGGGGGGGTGCCACGTTTGACACCTGCATACGATCTCTGAACGACGACCCGTGGGACCGGCTCAGGTCCTTAAAGACCGAACTGAAGCATACCCCGATCCAGATGCTCCTCCGTGGCCAGAACCTTGTCGGGTACCGCCATTACCCGGATGATGTGGTGGACCGGTTCGTTGCTGCTGCCCATAAAAACGGGGTCGATATTTTCCGCGTATTCGATGCATTAAACGACATCCGGAATATGAAACGGTCAATGGACCAGGTAAAAAATGTGGGGGCCCACCTCCAGGGTGCGATCTCCTATACAACAAGTCCGGTCCATACCACACAGACGTTCATCGAGATGGCAAAAGAACTCTACACCCATGAGTGCGATTCCATCTGCATCAAGGATATGGCCGGGCTTATCATGCCCTGGGCAGCACGGGAGCTGATTGCCGGTATCAAAAAGGCAGTGGATGTAAAGGTCTGCCTGCACAGCCATTCAACCAGCGGTATTGCGCCGATGAGTTACCAGGCTGCCATAGAATCGGGGGTTGACATCCTCGATACTGCCATGTCCCCGTTTTCCATGGGTACATCCCAGCCCCCGACCGAGAGTATCGTGGCGTCGCTCATCGGTACCCCGCGAGACACGGGTATCGACCTCATCAAGCTCAGAGTGGTCCGCAATATCTGCATGCAGATCAGGGAAAAATACGCCGGGTTGCTCAATCCCATATCAGAACGGGTTGACAGCGATGTTCTTCTCTACCAGCTGCCCGGTGGCATGATCTCCAACCTTGTCTCGCAACTCCAGGAGCAGGACGCTCTTAACCGGATGGATGATGTGCTGGCAGAAATCCCGAGGGTACGAAAGGATCTCGGCTACCCGCCACTCGTCACGCCAACCAGCCAGATTGTCGGAACACAGGCCGTGCTCAATGTGCTGGTCGACGGCCAGCGCTACCGGAACGTCACCAAGGAAGTCAAAGATTATGTTCACGGGCTGTACGGGAAATCGCCGGGTCCGGTCAGCGATGAGATACGCAAGCTCATCATTGGTGATGACGCGGTTATTACGGTCCGGCCGGCCGACCTGCTCGAACCTGCGTACGAGAAAATGAAAAAGGAGGCAGAAAAAGCAGGGCTGGTAAAAAAGGAAGAAGACATCCTGACCTATATCCTGTACCCCGCAATTGCCCCTTCATTTCTCAAAGGGGAGCGCACATTAGAAGAGATCCCCAGGAAGGCCTCAGTTGCACAACCTGCAACCAATGTACCCAGCCAGATGGAAGTCGAAGTGGATGGGGAGGTCTTCTCGGTCCGTATTGTCTCGGTCGGAGGAAGTAAAGTAGAAGTAACCGGAGTCACCCCCCAGAAGGCGCCCCGCGGGGAGTTTGCCGGGGGTATCAAGAGCAATATGCAGGGAATGGTGCTCCAGGTACTCGTGAACCGTGGCGCTGCCGTGAAGAAAGGTGACACACTCCTCGTGCTCGAGGCCATGAAGATGGAGAACCCCATACACAGCCCGGTGGATGGCAAGGTCACGGAGATCTTTGTGGACACCGGCGATGTCGTCCAGAATGGAGACGTCCTGCTGGTGGTCCAATGAAATATTTTGAAAAACTCCTGATCGCCAACCGGGGAGAAATTGCGATACGTGTCATGAGGGCATGTCGTGAGCTCGACATCGAAACGGTGGCAATCTATTCATCCGCTGATAAAAACGCCCTCCATGTGAAATATGCGGACGAGGCTTTTCAGGTAGGGGAAGCCCATCCCTCGAAAAGCTACCTGAACATGGAGCGGATCATCGATATCGCCAAAAAGAGCGGGGCGGAAGCGGTCCATCCCGGCTACGGATTCCTGGCGGAGAACTACCGGTTTGCAAAGATCTGCCTGGATGAAAATGTTATTTTTGTCGGCCCGGGCTGGAAGACCATCCGGGCAATGGGATCGAAAATCGGCAGCAAACAGATGATGAAGGGTGCAGGTGTCCCGGTTCTTCCCGGCACTGATGGAATCAAGGATATTGATCTCGCAAAAAAAGTTGCCGAAGAGATCGGGTACCCGGTAATCGTCAAGGCGAGCGCGGGGGGCGGCGGGATCGGCATGCAGATCGTCAATGATGAGAAGTCGCTTGAAGATGCCATCACCAAAAGTATGCGTATCGCCCAGTCTGCCTTTGGCGATGCAACGGTCTTTATTGAAAAATACCTGGTAAAACCACGGCATATCGAGTTCCAGGTGCTTGCTGATGAACATGGCAACGCCGTCCATCTCTATGACCGGGAATGTTCCATCCAGCGCCGCCACCAGAAACTGATCGAAGAGGCCCCATCTCCCATCATGACGCCGGAGCTGCGCGAGCGGATGTCTGAGTCTGCCCTCAGGGTTGCAGAAGCATCGGATTATACCAATGCCGGTTCCGTCGAGTTCCTGTACAGCCAGGGGAACTTTTATTTCATGGAAATGAACACCCGTCTCCAGGTCGAACATACCATCTCGGAAATTATTACCGGTATCGATATCGT